>JAQTPE010000048.1 GCA_028748925.1 Candidatus Omnitrophota bacterium | reverse complement strand
GAGGCCGTGCAAGACATATAAAGGGGTGCGTTCCAAATACGACAATATAGATCTCGTTATTGTCAGGGAGAATACCGAAGATCTTTACGCGGGTATAGAATTCGAGAAGGGGCTTAAGGATACGAAGGATCTAATAGCCACCCTTGAGAGGTTGAGCAAAAAGAAGATAAGGCCCGATTCGGCCATAAGTATAAAACCGATCTCTGTCGAGGGTACTGAAAGGATAGTAAAATTCGCTTTCGAGTATGCGTTAAAGAACAAAAGGAAGAAGGTCACGGTCGTCCACAAAGCCAATATTATGAAATTTACCGACGGCCTGTTTCTTGAAGTGGCCCGTGAAGTGGCCGGGAAGTATGAAGGCAGGATAGCCTTCGAGGATAGAATAGTCGATAATATGTGCATGCAGCTGGTCCAGAAGCCGGAGGATTATGACGTGCTCGTCCTGCCGAATCTTTATGGTGATATAATTTCGGATCTTGCCGCGGGGCTCATAGGAGGGCTCGGCGTGGCGCCCGGGGCCAATATAGGCGATGGCATTGCCGTATTCGAACCCACCCATGGCAGCGCCCCAAAGTATAAAGGTATGAATAAAACGAATCCTACGGCGATAATATTATCGGCCGTACTGATGCTTAAATATATAGGCGAGGAGAAGAAGGCTAAAGTTTTAGAGGACGCGGTCGCTTCGGTTATAAGAGAAGGGAAGTTTGTTACTTATGATATGAAAGAGAACAGAAGCGATCCTACCGCGGTTGGGACGCGGGAAATGGCGGATGCTGTGATAGAGAGGATCAGATGAACGGGAAGGTGTCTATCATAGGCGCGGGCGCTGTAGGAGCTACTCTGGCGCATCGGGTGCTGGAAAGCGGCATGGCGGATGTGGTCCTATTGGATATATTCAAGAATATAGCTATGGGTAAGGCCATGGACCTTTCGGACGCTTCTCCGATAGTTGCGCATGAACGCGGTATTACCGGCACCGACGATTACAAAGCTATAGAATCTTCCGATATAGTCGTTATCACCGCGGGCCTGCCGAGAAAACCGGGAATGACCAGAGATGAGCTTGTCTCAAAGAATGCCGGCATAATAAAGGATGTTGCGCTCAAGGTCAGGGCTAATGCGCCTTCGTCGATCGTAATAGTGGTGACGAATCCGTTGGATGTAATGACATATCTTACATATAAAGTTACGGGTTTTCCCAAGAATAGGGTGATCGGTATGGCCGGTCTCTTAGACGGCGCCAGATTCATATATCTTATAGCGAATGAGCTCGGCGTGCCGCGATCTTCGGTCGAGACTTATATATTGGGAAGTCATGGCGATACGATGGTTCCATTGATCTCAAATACTAAAGTTGGCGCAAAGCCCGTGACAGAAATCATGGACAGCGGAAGACTCGAAGCGATAGTGAAGAGAACCCGCGATCGCGGCGCTGAAATAGTATCGCTATTAGGGAGCGGAAGCGCGTATTATTCGCCGAGCGCGGCCGTATTCAAGATGATAGAATCGATCCTTAAGGATAAAAAAGAGACAATTGCCGCATCCGCGTATCTTGAAGGAGAATACGGTCTTAAAGATCTCTATATAGGCGTTCCCTGCAAGATAGGCGCCGGTGGAGTGGAAGAGATCGTGGAACTTGACATCTCCGCTCAAGAGAAGGCGGCGTTGGCTAAATCGGCCGAGGCGATAAAAGCTATAAATAGACTCTTAAAATGAGCCCCTACGATCTTATCATCATAGGTTCAGGGCCCGGCGGTTATGCGGCGGCCCTCTATGTCTCCCGTTTCAAAAAAAGCGTATGTGTTATAGAGAAGGCCGATACGGGGGGAACCTGCCTTAATAGAGGCTGCATACCTACAAAAGCGATGCTTCATTCGGCTTCGATACTTTCCACGATAAAAGGATCCAAAGAATACGGTATAGAAGTATCGGGAGTCACGGTTAATTTTCCGGTTATAGCCGCCCGTAAAGAGATGATAGTCGCGCGCTTAAGGGCCGGAATAGAATCTCTTTTTAGAACGAATAAGATAGATCTTGTTAAAGGCGACGCCCGGCTTACCGATACGAATACAGTAACTGTCAATGGTGAAAAATATAGCGCTAAAGATATAATCATCGCTACGGGCTCCAGGCCTATGGCTCTTCCCTGTGCGCCGTTCGATGAAAAGACGGTATATTCAAGCGACGGGATATTGAATTTAAAAGATATACCCCATTCTATAGATATAGTCGGCGGAGGTGTTATAGGATGCGAGTTCGCGTCTCTCTTCAACGCGTTGGGCTCGAAGGTAACTATAATCGAACTGTTGGACAGGATCCTGCCCTCGCAGTCTAAAGAAGTTTCCCGTAAAATAGAAGCGATATTCAAAAAGAGGGGCATAGACGTCCGTACATCCGCGAAATTTGACCAAATTCCCGGCCCCGGCCCAGGAATCGGAAAAGAAAAGATTCTTGTAGCTGTCGGGCGCAGGCCCAATACCGAAGAGATCGGACTCGAAACCCTGGGGATTAAAGTAGAAAAAGGCGTTATAGTCGTAGATGATAACTTGCGAACGTCTATAAAGAATATTTATGCTATCGGAGATTGCGTCTCCGGGCCATTATTGGCGCACAAAGCGTCTTATGACGGCGTGGTGGCGTGTGATAATATAATGGGAAATGTCAGGAGCGTCGATTATTCCAATGTGCCCAATTGCATATGGACGGATCCTGAGATAGCGAGCGTCGGCCTTAATGAAGAGGAAGCTCGTTCAAAACACCCCGATCTAAGAATCGCAAAATTCCCGTATCTCGCTTCGGGTAAGGCCTGTATCATGGGCAGGCACGAAGGTTTTATCAAGATGATAGGTGATCCGTCCGGCAATATATTGGGCGTAGAGATATTCGGCCTGGAGGCATGCGATCTTATAGGTGAAGCCGCCCTGGCCAGGAGCCTCGGGGTGAATATAAAAGACTGGGCGCGTGTTATACACGGACATCCGACGTTATCTGAAATATTTCAGGAAGCGGCGCAAATATTTACCGGCGCCGCAAAACAATAGTCTATAGAGGATAAGACCGATCATGGATATTAAACTTCCGTCCCTGGCAGAAGGAGTAGACAAGGCAAGCATATCTTATTGGTTCAAACAGCCCGGAGACGCTGTTGAAGAGGGCGAAGAGATGGTGGAACTCGTTACGGAAAAGGCGACTTTCAGCATGCCGAGTCCGGTAAAGGGTAAGATAAAAGAGCTCCTGGCCGCTGAGGGTGACAGCGTCCTTGTGGGACAGGCCATAGCTATCATAGAATAAAAATAATGAAGAAGAGAAAGATACTGCTTTTATACATATCGGAAGATTCGGGCCACCATTGCGCCAGCCTATCGATAGAGCGGGCTCTTCACGCGCTGGATCCGGATATCGAAACCCTGAACATAAACTCCTTCAATTACACCAACCCTATCCTTGAAAGGATAATAAATACCACATACATGAGCGTTATTAAGAGGACGCCCGAGATATGGGATTATCTCTACGATAATCCGAAGGTGATGAAGAGTGTGCACAGGCTTAGGGATATAATTCACCGTTCAAATACCGGGAAGTTGAAAGCGCTCCTCGATGAATTCAGTCCGGACGGCATTATCTGCACACAAGCGTTTCCATGCGGCCTTATCGCCGATTATAAAAAGACATTTAATGCCGATATACCGCTTATAGGTGTTTTGACCGATTACGCTCCGCATTCATACTGGATATTCGACAAAGTGGACAGATATATAGTGCCGTCAGAGGAGACCGGCAAGAAACTTATCGATAACGGCGTCGATCCCGCCAGGATCATGCCGTATGGTATTCCTATAGACTCAAAGTTCCGGAATAACGCGGGCAGGGAAGGGATATTCAGCAGGCTCTCTTTAAAACCGGATATCTCCACGGTTTTGATCATGGGCGGCACACAGGGTCTCGGGCCTATAAAAGAACTTGTTACTTTGTTGGACAAGTCGCCGCTTCCGTTGCAGATGATAATAGCCTGCGGTACCAATAAAAGATTATTCAAATGGCTCGAAAAGCGCAAACGCAATTTTAAAAAGAAGACAGTGGTCTTCTCATTCGCCGACAATATAGACGAATTGATGCGTATATCGACTATCATAGTTACCAAGCCCGGCGGTATTACGACAGCCGAGGCTCTCGCCGTTGGGCTGCCGATGCTTATTGTAAATCCGCTGCCGGGACAGGAGGCGATGAATACCAAATTCTTATTGAACGAAGGCGTGGCCGTAAAGGCACAAAATCCCGCCGATGTAGTTATAATCCTTGAAGAGCTCTTATATAACAAGAACAAACTGAAAATAATGAGCGACAAGGCTAAAAGCCTCTCGAAGTCCGATAGCGCTTCAGCCATAGCCGCCCTGATGCTGGAGATAGCAAAGTGATATTTTACGTCCTTTACAGGATAGGGCAGATTCTGACGCTCAATTCTCCTCTGAAGTTTTCTTACAGGGCGGCTGTTCTGCTGGCCGATATCCAGTATCTGATGGGTTTTAAAGAGAGAAGGGCCGTAACGGAAAATCTTAAGACGGTCTTAGCGAAGCCTTCGCAAGATGACGAACTGAGGCGGACGGCAAGAGACGTATTCAGGAATTTTGCCAAGTATCTGGTAGATTTTTTCAGGTTCTCCAGGATCTCCGCGCGATATATAAAGGAATTTATAAAACTTGACGGTTTATCCAATATAGAGGACGCCCTGAAATCAGGCAAGGGTGTTATTATGCTTTCGGCTCATTTGGGCAATTGGGAGTTGGGGGCATTCGTCCTGGGAACTCTCGGCTATCCTATAAGCGCCGTGGTATTAACGCATCGTAATGTTAAAGTGAATAATTTCTTCAAAAATCAGCGCGCTATGGGCAAGCTGAAATCGATAGAGTTCGGCGCGGCTTTGAGAGACTGCTACAAAGCGCTTAAGAACAACGAGCTTCTCGCGCTTCTCGGGGATAGGGACTTTTCCAGAAATGGATTACCTGTGGTCTTTTGCGGAAAATCCGTTGTCGTGCCTAAAGGCCCCGCCGCGCTGAGTTATAGAACGGGCGCCGTTATAGTGCCCAGCTTCATAACCAGAAATAACGACGACACCTTTACCTTTGCTTTCGAAAAACCTATATTACCTCCGGTTACGGTGAACGACGAAGAGGCCGCCATTAAGGATATTATGGGAAGATATATTCCTGTTATAGAATCTTATGTGAGGAGATACCCCGGGCAGTGGTATGTCTTCAGAGACTTTTGGAACCCGACAAATGAAGAATTGTATCCTGATACCGTCATATAACGAAGCCAGGACCATCGGCGCTATAACCAAAGAGCTGAAGGGCAGGGGGCTGACGGTCTTTGTTGTTGACGACGGCTCAACGGATGGCACCGCAGGCATAGCTCAAGGCCAGGGCGCGGTGGTGATCGCTCACGAAAAGAACAAAGGTAAGGGGGCGTCTTTAATAGAAGGCTTCGGCCGTATCCTGAAGGAGAATTTTGACGCGGTACTGATCATGGACGGTGACGGCCAGCATGCGGTGGGTGACGCGGATGGTTTTTTTAAGAAGATGGCTGAAACCGGCGCGGACATAGTTATAGGGAACAGGATGCTCGACACCGCTTCCATGCCGTGGGCGAGAAAGATAACCAACAGGATAATGTCGCGCGTCATATCGAAGATGTGCGGACAGGTAATTCCCGACACCCAGTGCGGATTCAAGCTGGTAAAGAGAGATGTGCTCGAGAAGATAAAATTGGAATTTTCGAACTTTGAGATAGAATCGGAGATACTGCTCAAGGCGGCAAAGGAAGGGTTTAAAATAGAATCGATTCCCATTAAGACCGTATACCGGGATGAGACGAGTAAGATAAAACCGATACTTGACGCCATAAGATTCTGCACTTTCCTGATCAAGATGGCGGGTAAATGAGTTATTCGGCATCTATCGATTTTGATAAGCTCCGCGCCGCGATGGTTACCGGGCAGCTTATATCCCGTAATATATCCGATAGTAAAGTCCTCGAAACGTTCCGGAGAGTGCCCAGGCATGAGTTTGTGCCGGAAGATCTGCGGCCAAGCGCTTATAACGACTACCCTCTGCCTATCGGCGAAAATCAAACAATATCCCAGCCGTATATGGTCGCATTGATGACAGAGTCTCTTAAACTAAAAGGCGCCGGGAGGGTTTTAGAGGTCGGCACAGGCAGCGGTTATCAGGCGGCTATCCTTGGTGAAATGTCCGGTGAAGTCTATTCTGTAGAGAGGTTTAAAGAGCTTGCGGACAGGGCGTCCAGGGTATTAAGTTCGCTCGGTTACAAGAATATTCATATCAAGGTGGGGGACGGCACACTTGGATGGAGTGAGTTCGCGCCATACGACGGTATAGTAGTGACTGCCGGCGCTCCGGCTATCCCTGAGAGCCTCGTTAAACAATTGAAGGATGGCGGCAGGCTGGTCATACCTGTTGACAATGGCGTATTCGGCCAGACATTAAAATCAGTGGAGAGAACGGGGCGGACTACGAGGACGAGCGATATCTGCGCCTGCAAGTTCGTTCCTTTAGTCGGCAAAGAGGGCTGGCCTGAATAATCTTTTCGCTTCCCAGCAGCAGGCGGTTACTTTTGTGGCCGCCCTCCGCTGACGTAAATTGGCATTAGGCATGCCAATTTACTATGTAAAAATTCTGACAAAAATTTAGCCTCTTTCATCCCGTTAGAAGCTGCTATTTTTAATGGGATAAAGAAAAGCTTCTAACGGGATTCAGGAGTCTAAATTTTTTGCTGAATCGCCATAAGGTGTCAGAATTTTTGACATCAGCTTCGGGCTGGGCCACCAAAAGTAACCGCCATCACCCGTGAGCGAAAAATTATGTCAGACAGAGATGGGGTAAAAATATTCGGTTTGTAGCGCGAGATCGGCTCAAAACCTAAGCCGATGTTATGTGACGCACAATAAGAATGTTAGGTCTTTTGAGAGGGATAAAAACGGTTTAAAAGGGCCGAGGATGTCCGCTGTTGAAGAGAGTATGATTACTGGTAGTTAGCGGTAGGCGGTCCCGCCTTCAGGCGGGATGACCCCGCCTCTGGCGGGGGAGTTCCGCAGGCCCCCGTTTTTATCCTGAACAAAAGACCGCCCCTATAGCTACTTACAATGAGAGGGAACATTCTTCTTATAAGATTTTTATCTTATTTGTGCGGCACATAACGAGGCTTAGGGTTTGAGCGGCAGGAAGACCGAATAATTTTATAACAGCTTGTTTTGAGCTTGATTTTGAGTGAAGCTTATGTTAGGATACCGATACTTATGCAGCCACAACAGGATTTAATGGAAATGATAGTCTCGCTCTGCAAGAGGCGGGGCTTTATATTTCAGTCGAGTGAGATCTACGGCGGATTGGCGAGCACCTGGGATTATGGACCTCTCGGGGCCGAGCTGAAGAGGAATCTTAAAGAGGCGTGGTGGCGTTCGAACGTATTTGAACGCGATGACGTTGAAGGCCTCGACGCCTCTATTTTGATGCACCCTTCCGTCTGGATGGCATCCGGCCACGTCTCAAGTTTTGAAGATACTTTGGTCGACTGTAAATCCTGCAATAAACGCTTCAAGATAGAGCATATTCCTTCAAATAAGAAGTGTCCGGAGTGCGGCGGCCAGATCACCGAGGCGCGCCAGTTTAACCTCATGCTGAAGACTCACCTTGGGCCTGTTGAAGAATCCGGCAGCCTTACATACCTGAGGCCCGAGACCGCTCAGGGTATCTTTGTCAATTTTCAGAATGTCGTAAACTCTATGCGTAAACGCGTTCCTTTTGGTATCGCCCAGATAGGTAAGTCCTTCCGCAACGAAGTTACCACCGGTAACTTTACTTTCCGATCCAGGGAATTTGAACAGATGGAGATAGAGTTCTTCGTAAAACCCGGAACGGATGAAGAATGGTATCGCAGGTGGGTGGATGAGAGATTCAACTGGTATCTGAAATTAGGCATTAAAAAGGAAAACCTTAATAAGCGTGAGCATGAGAAGACGGAACTCGCCCATTACGCAAAAGCGTGCACAGATATAGAATATCGATTCCCGTTTGGATGGTCGGAGCTCGAGGGAATAGCAAACAGGACGGACTTTGACCTGAAACAGCACATGAAGTTGAGCGGCCAGAATTTGGAATATTTTGACGACGAAACGAAAGAGCGCTATCTGCCTTACGTGATAGAGCCGTCCGGAGGTATCGACAGGTCCATACTTGCGTTTCTGGTGGATTCGTATAGGGAAGAGAAAGTTAAGGATGATAAGCGCGTGGTGCTCGGATTAAATAAATCTTTAGCGCCCCTTAAGGCCGCGGTGCTTCCGCTCTTAAGGAACAGGCCCGAGATAGTGAAATTGGCAAAAGAGATAACCAATGACCTGAAAAAGAATTTTAAAGCTATGTATGATGATACCGCTTCGATAGGAAGGCTCTATCGAAGACAGGATGAGATAGGAACGCCTTATTGTATTACCGTAGATGTCGATAGTTTAAGCGACAGCAAGGTCACCGTCCGTGACCGTGACACGATGGTCCAGGAGAGGGTGGATGTCGCAAAGATCAAAGAATATATGGTGGAGAAGCTAAAGAGTTAAAAAAGGAAAGGAAGGCAGCGGAAATGGGCAGCAAAGCGAAGAAGTATGTTTACTCCTTTGGCGGGGGGAAAGCCGATGGAAATGAATCGATGAAGAATCTTCTGGGGGGCAAAGGCGCCAACCTGGCGGAGATGGCGGGACATCCAAGTTTAAGATTGCCGGTTCCTCCCGGATTTACAATAACTACAGATGTTTGCGTACATTACTATAAGAATTCAAAGTCATATCCGAAAGAACTTAAGAGCCAGGTCGCTTCGGCGCTTCTTAAAATAGAGAAGCTTATGGGCAAGTCGTTCGGGGACGCTAAGAATCCGCTGCTCGTTTCGGTAAGGAGCGGGGCGCGCAAGTCTATGCCCGGAATGATGGAGACGGTATTGAATGTCGGGTTAACGGAGAAGACGATCGCCGGTTTCGTAGCGTTGACCGGGAACGAAAGGTTTGTCTACGACGCTTATCGCCGGCTCATCATGATGTATTCCGATGTGGTAATGGAGAAGGCCGCCGGTATCGAACCGAAGGGTGGTAAAGGCATACGCAAAATTCTTGATGAAAAACTGGAGAAGGTTAAACATTCAAAAGGCTATAAATCCGACACGGACCTCACGGCGCCGGATCTTAAGGCGCTGGTAGTCGATTTCAAAAAGACGATCAAGGATGTTCTGGGAAAGCCCTTCCCGGACGATGCCCAGGAGCAGCTCTGGGGCGGGATCGGCGCGGTCTTTTCGAGCTGGAACGGAAAGCGCGCTATAGAGTATCGCCGCATCGAGAGGATCCCGGATGAGTGGGGCACTGCCGTTACCGTGCAATCGATGGTCTTCGGCAATATGGGCGATGATTGCGCCACAGGGGTCGCTTTTAGCCGTAACCCGGGCAATGGCGAAAACAAATTCTACGGCGAATTTTTAGTCAACGCTCAGGGCGAAGACGTCGTAGCCGGGATACGCACACCGTCCCCGATAAACGATTATTCGAAGAATGATCAGAGCAGAAGTCTTCCCACACTGAATGAGATAATGCCGAAGATCTATAAAGAACTGGACAGTATACGCTTAAGGCTTGAGAAGCATTATCATGATATGCAGGATATCGAGTTCACGATAGAGAAGGATAAGCTATTCATGCTGCAGTGCCGCGTCGGAAAACGTAATGGCGTCTCCGCGGTACGTATGGCTGTGGATATGTATAAGGAGAAATTGATCGACGCTAAAACGGCAGTGATGCGCGTGGCGCCAAATCAACTCGTGGAACTCTTATTGCCCATGATAGATCCGAAAGCGGAGCTTAGCACATCGCCTATAGCCAAAGGATTACCCGCCGGTCCGGGCGGAGCGGTCGGCAGAGTGGTCTTCACTTCGAAAGACGCCGTTGAGTGGGCCGCTAAAGGTGAGAAGGTGATATTGGTCCGCGAGGAGACCTCTCCTGAAGATGTCGACGGAATGCATAAGGCGCAGGCTATACTTACATCCAAGGGCGGCATGACGTCTCACGCGGCGCTCGTCGCGCGCGGATGGGGCAAGTGCTGTATTGTCGGATGCGGCGACATGGAGATAGGCAATGATGATAAATCGTTTACAACCAAAAAGGGCGCCGCTATCAAGGAAGGCGACTGGATATGCCTGAATGGGACAAAAGGCCTTGTCTATAAGGGCAAGCTTCCTCTTGTAGATATAAATGTCGAAGAGAATAAGTATTATAACGAGCTTATGAAACTCGTAGATAAGATGCGGGTTCTGAATGTCCGCACAAATGCGGACACTCCGAAGGACGCCGCCCAGGCCCTGAAATTCGGCGCTGAAGGCATAGGGCTGTTCAGGACGGAGCATATGTTCTACGGAGAGGGGAGCGATAAGCCGCTATTCCTTTTACGCAAGATGATCATGTCCAAAACTATCGAGGAGAGACGCAAAGCTCTGGATGAGCTATTCCCGTTCGTCAAGAACGATATGAAGGCTACGATCGAGGCGATGAAAGGCCATCCGGTAACAATAAGGCTGCTCGATCCTCCGCTGCATGAATTCGTTCCGCACAGCGAAGATAAGCTGAAGGCGCTCGCGGGGGAATTGGGTGTGGATATGGGAGAACTCCATAAACGCGCGGAGGCTTTGGCCGAGAATAATCCGATGTTAGGCCACCGCGGCGTACGTTTAGGGGTTACATATCCGGAGATCACGGAGATGCAGGTAAGGGCCATACTGGAATCCGCCGCGGAGATAATAAAATCCGGCGGGAAAGCGAAGCCCGAAATAATGATACCCGTTACCTGCGCCAGGTCGGAACTTGATCACCAGAAAGTGATAGTGGATAAAGTCTATAAAGAGGTATTGGCGAAATTCGGAATGAAAAAAATAGATTTTATGTACGGCACGATGATAGAGATACCGCGCGCCGCTTTACGCGCGGCGGAGATGGCCAAAACCGCCGAGTTCTTCTCATTCGGCACGAATGATCTCACTCAGATGGGATTCGGTTTCAGCAGGGACGATATCGGAAGTTTCATGCCCGATTATATCAATTCAAAGATATTGCCGGCCGATCCGTTTCAGACCATAGACCAGGATGGTATAGGCGAGTTGATAAAGATAGGTATAGATCGCGGCCGCTCTGTGCGTAAAGATACCCACATCGGCGTGTAGCTTTCGAAAGCGGGTATGCCGTTGACACTCAGATAATCGTTCAGCGGCGTCAGTGTCACCATGTACATCATCCCCATGGGCCCGCCGCTGCC
>JAQTPE010000047.1 GCA_028748925.1 Candidatus Omnitrophota bacterium | reverse complement strand
AATAACGAGAATATAAGGATGGTCTTAGACGACTCGCTCAGGAAGATAGAGCTGATAAAAGAAGGCAAGGCCGTCAATTTGGAACCGATAGTAGTCAAGGACGATAACGCGCTTCAATCGGCGCTTTTAGACCAGGAGAATGCCCAGAAAAAAGGCGAAGTCCTGTCATTGGACAAGAAGAGCAGCCTCGTGGTGATAAACCTCGGCCGTAAAGAGGGCGTAAAAGAAGGCGACAGGCTGCGTATATTCAAAGACGCCGACCAGATAGCCGGCGGCGAGGTCATAAGCGTCCGCTACAGGATATCCGCCGCGGTGATAGACGACATACGATATAAAAGCACCATAGACGATATAAAAGAAGGGTACGAAGCGACGTTAACAGTAAAATAGTATTATAAAGGAGAGTGCCGTGGCGGAAAAAAAATTAAGAATGATGATAGTAGACGATGAAATAGAGATATTGAAGATGTTGAAGGACGTTTTCGAACTTAGAGGCTGGGAGACTATAACTACCCCGACGGGATTGACCGTTATGTCTACATTGGAGAAAGAGCCTATAGACATAATATTGCTCGATATAAAATTACCGAACGGATCCGGCTTAACCGTGCTTAAAAATATCAAGAAAAAATATCCAAAATTACCGGTTATAATGTTTACCGGTTTTGGTTACGAAGATAATATGGTCAATGAAGCCATGCATCTGGGCGCGGCCGGATATGTCAGCAAAAATGTCCCCATCCAGGAGCTTATAGAGGTTATCAATAATACCCTGATCAAGCAATAGTATCGTAATTGTGTATAAAGAAATTAAGTTATTTCCCGTAGGGATGCTGGTAGTAATACCGGTATTTGGAGTAATATTGGTAGGTTTGGACGTATGCACCTGTTAATATGCAGGCCCTGGGCTTGGCTTGGGCACCCGCGAGCATATTGAAAGCCTCCTCTATCATAGCTTTTTGAGTAACCCCTGCCCTTACTACAAAGAGCACCGCGTCACAGAAGGATCCCAGTATGGTGGCGTCCGTCACATTAAGGACCGGCGGCGTATCAAATATTATATAATCGAAACGCGCCCTCAGCTTATCTATCAATACCTTCATTCTGGTAGAGCTCAGAATTTCGGAAGGATTTACCTTTATTGTTCCGGCTGGAACTACAAATAAATTATCAAGAGCCGGTTTTTCTATTAAAGATTCAATATCCGCTTCGCCGCTGAGAACATCGGCGAAACCGGGCTTACGCTGGAGGCCGAATATGGTGTGGGTGGACGGCCGTCTGAAATCCGCGTCCATAAGCAGAGTCTTTTTTTCGGTGTCCAGCGATAATGCGTAAGCCATGTTACAACTGGTTACCGTCTTGCCTTCCGACGCTTGCGTGCTTGTTACTACGATGGTCTTGATCGGTTTTTCCGATGATAACGAGTAGAGGTTTGTGCGCAAAACTTTGTACTGTTCGGCCAAATGGCAATTTTTTTCCATATATGAAACGAGCCGGCCGTCAACGCCTTTTTCATTTCGCAACGTCTTGATGACATATATAGGGGCGCTGTAAGTGTCTAATATCTCTTTCAGTTTGCTGAAATCAGGAAACTTCATTAATTAACCTTTCCCAAAAGTTACTAAAAACCTGACGCCTATATGCAAAAGGACGGCGCTTCCAATGAGTCCTACCAAAAGGCCGTTTCTGCGCAGGCGTCTTATTATTATATCGTTAGGGGTGTTGATCCTGTCGGTTGAAGCGAGGACGGGCACTTTTAAAAGATCGCGCAGTTCGGTGGATGTCTTAATAGATTGATCGAGCGCGTCCGCGACATATGCCAACCCCGCGCCGGTGCCGAAAGCTATGAACAGGCCCACAAGCAATTTTGGCATCTTTTGAAAAGGCACCGGTTCGGTAGGGACTTTCGGCGCCTCAACTACCCTTACATTGACACCTATCTGCTCTTTTTCGATACGACCCTTAAGGTCGGCGTCCTCCAGTTGCTTTCTTACGCTTCTATAGTATCTCTCATTAATATCTTTTTCAGATTTTAGTTCAACTAACCGCGATATCTTTTTGGAAACGGCGCTTACTTTTAATTCAGACGCGCTAAGCTTGTCTTCGGAACTTTTTTGATAGGACGCTATTAACCTTATCTTGTCTTTTAAAGTATTGATCTGCCAATCGATATCTTCGAGATCTGTTTTGGCGGAACCCTTTACACCGGTCTCTTCCGTGACAAAGGGTTCCATACCCGTCCGGATATCCCCGATGCGTTTTGCCTTAAGTCTCTTTATGGTCTCGACCTGTCTCTGGAGTTTGTTCAGGATCGGATGAGCCGGCATATAACCTTCCGAGAGTAATTTTGCGATAGCCAGCTCCCTCTCCGCTATGCTCTTGGAATGATCCCTGATATAAATATCTTTCTCAAAGCTTTCATCCGGCAACGCTTGAAGCGCTTTGATCGAAGAGTCCCCTCCAATTTTTTTTAGCAGGACAGTCTTTTTCTTTTTCGCTTCAAGCAGCTGAAGGTTCAGATCGGTCATCATTGCGTCATATTTGACGGATTTTTGGGACTCTCTAAGAGAGGTGGCTTTTACAGCGGCTTCCCCGGAAGCCTGTTTTATCAATTCCCTTTCCTGATCGGTCATATCCGAAGATTGTTCGTTTAACTCTATTTTAATACTGGCTATTTCATTATCTACGGCATTTAGTTTGTTTTTATAAAAATCGAGCTGCTTTCTTAAAAATACTATACCTGTTTCTAGGTTCGATTCCCTGCCGGCCTTGTTCTCTTTTTTTATCAGATCGACGACTGCATTAACGACTTTATAGCATATATTAGGATCCTCCGTTTGAAAAGAGATTGTCATAAGGTTTTTAGGGATGTCATATTTTATTTGAACACGGTTTCGAAGCAAGTCGGACAGCTTATAGTACATGGTCGGAGAAGAGCCTTCTTTTATCCCGGGCCACGCCTCGTTTATGACATAGCGTATATTGTCGCCCAGATATAAGACATTTGCCGACAGATTCGCGTTCGACTCTTCACTGCTGGCGACTATCCTGCTTCCGGACTCGAAAGATAATACCGCCACGGACTTATAACTTGAGTTTATGGTGGATATATAGCTAAAAGTTATGCTGGATATTATGATGATCGGATATACAAATAACCATGGATGTCTGAGAATAAATTCCAATGGTTCCAGGGATAAAGTGGTATCACTGCTTTTCATATATCAATCGATATCCGGTTATTTGTCAGCAAAATATTTATTGGATCTGAAAACAAGTATAACACATAGGGGGATTCATTACAATACCATCACTGTGCGCCTTTGCCGGTTATTATCACTTTCAGGGTCTTGAGAGCTATCAGCGCGTCCAATGCCAAAGACATATTCTGGACATAGAATATGTCGTATAAAAGTTTTTTCCTGGCGTCTTCTTCCGTTGCCGTATATTTAAAATTTACCTGTGCCCATCCTGTTATGCTGGGCTTCACCTTTAACCGTTCCGCATAGAACGGCATCTTTTTCATCAGCCTTGAAACGAAATACGGCCTCTCCGGCCTGGGCCCTATTATGCTCATCTCACCCCGCAATACATTTATTAACTGCGGCAGTTCATCTATACGGAAACGTCTCAAAATCATTCCTATCGGCGTAACTCTTTTATCTTTTTCCCGTGCCCACCTCGGCCTGCCTCCTTTTTCAGCGTCCGCGCGCATCGTCCGGAACTTTAACATAGTGAATTTGGCGCCATTCAGGCCGACTCTCTTTTGTAGATATATGACCGGGCCCGGGGAGGTGATTTTTATTGCTATAGCTGTCGCTATAAGGAGAGGAGATGTTATGATGAGGATCAGCAGGGAGAACAATATATCCAGGATTCTCTTGAGGCCCCAATACCAGGAAGCGGATTTTGTGAAAGTTGTCGGTCCGATAAATGGAATGCCGTGCTCGTGCAGCACTATATCGTTGATTATGGTTTCATAGCTGGCAGGTATAGACTTTAGCGGTATTCTTTTTTGTGTGATAACGCTCATAAGGGCGGACATCTTTTCCCTGTTTATATCGGATTCCGCCATTATTATCTCATCTACCCGGTATTCTTTTAATATCTTCGGCAGATCTTCCAGGTCTCCCAGCACCTGGTCTTTAGACACCTCCGTCGGAGAGTTTCTGTTAACATGCAGATATCCGATAAAGTTATATTCTATGGAGGCGTCGCGCAGGGCGTGTACGGCCGTTTCGTAAGCGTCTCTACCCGTACCTATGATCAAAAGATTGGAACGCAAAAAATTTTCGCCGAAGTATAAGCGGAGAAAATCTTTCAGTATAAAACGCCACATGCTTATGAAGACAATGGTTAATAGCCATGAGAGAGACGCTATCAGGCGCGGATAAGCGACTATATCCATGAAGTAGATCGTGAATATTATTATTATAGAGCTTGCGGTGGTTGCCTTGACCACAGTAACAAATATTTCAAAATTACTCTTGTATTTGGGCCTTTCATAGAGATGGAAAATGTAGATGCTGCTTATTCGCAGCGCTATTATGAATACCGCCAGTTCTAAATAAGCGTTGAAATTGTCTGGAGGGAATGTGCCGTTAAACCTGATTATAAAACTCACCAGATCCGCGATGATTATAAACAGAATATCAAGCAAAACTATGGAGATCGACACTGTCGGTAGGATGTACGCTTTTTTCATCGTTATTAATGAAAACCCCCATTTTTTGTGAAAACGGGGGTTTTTATAATGAAATAAAATGACTCTTATTTTTTCTTTAATAATTCAAGAAGAGCTAAATTTGCCCCTATTAGCAACAAGACCACGGTAATCGTCAAATATCCGGTTGGTCCTATGCCAGCCACCATCCCCGGCTTGGTTGTCAGGCCGTAGGTATATTTGGTTATGACTGATAAAGCCAATGTTGCCGCAGAAACGATCATCACAGAGTATACCAAGCTTCTCATATAACCCTCCTTTGAACAAGAAGTGTATCATATAAGTATCTCTTTGTCAAGGTTTGGCGGCAGAAAAAATGCGTCGCCGGAGCAATTTATGTAACTTATGTATTTGCAGATAGTTATGCAATATGTTTGTTAAGCGAATTTGACAAAACCCATTTTTTATGGTATAGTTTTAACTTATCTAATGCATTACAGTATAATATGAGAGATGAAAAGAAAATAATCCGCATTATTCCGGCGTTCCTGACAATATCTGTCTTGATATCGATCATGGCGGGAATGTCTCTTGCCGCTGAACAGCCGGCAGCTTTGCCGAAACAGCCAATGGTAATCACAGGTGAAAGCTCGGTAACGATCAATCCTGCCGCGCCTACTGTCCTGGCCGCGCAGGGATTATCCGCGGTAGATCAAACACAGTTGGAACAGCAGAATAGATTTGTTTTTAAAGGCAAGCAGGCTCTCCTGAGCCCTTATATGGGCGGCGTAGGTGAATCGGCCCCCGGTGAGGCTGAGATAAAAGCAAGGAGCGAGCAGGAAAAACTGTACAGGTATTTCGACGCCGCAATGAAGATGTATAAAGAGGGCAGGACGGATGAAGCTATAGAGATATTGCAGTATATAAACGGAAAAAAACCGGATGATAAGTATGTAAAGAGCTGTTTGGACAAGATCATGAACGAAAAAGCTCTCGGACAAAAACACTGGACCGCGGTTTCAGAGAGCAACGCCGGTATGCTAAAGGAGAAAAAGATAAAAGAACTTATCAACGAGGGCATAGGTTACTATAAACAGAAAGATTTCGACACGACCTTGCTGAAATTCGCCGATGTCCTGGCATTGGATCCGAACAACGCCGAGGCAAAAAAATATTTTGATAAGTTAAAGCAGCATTATCTTAAGGAAGTACACATTGAATCGTTGGTTGAAAATTTTGAGAATCCACAAGCGGCTAAATCTCATTCCGAAAACAACGCCGATATAAAGAATTCCGCAGACGCTATACTGGCAAATAGAGAGCGCGATATCGACGATAAGGTAGAAAAGATGCTGGCCGCTAAGGAAGAAGGCGTGTTTTTGACTGCCGATAAGATGCTGGTCAAAAAAGAATCCGAGGTGATGAGCGCGGCGGATAGCATATTGGAAGATGAGGAGATGAAAGCTATAGTTGCAGAGAAACGGATCAAGAGCGCGCTTGATCAGGCTGAACTCGGGCTGACTATAGATGAGATAGTTACAAAGAAGAAAGAGGAAGAGCGCAAGGCCGCCCTTTACACTCTGGGTCCGGGCGACATCATCTTGATAAGCGTCAGGGATCACCCGGAATTGAGCGGCAAGGCCACGGTAGGGTTGGGCGGTACGGTGATATTGCCTCTTGTGAACGATGTAGTGAATCTTAAAGGCGCAACACTGCCGGAGGCAACCGAAATAATCAAGAAAGCTATGGAGCGGTATGTAAAAGACCCATACATTACGCTTTTGATAGATGATTATCGCAGCAAGACATTCTATATAATTGATGAAGTGGGATGCACACCGTATCCGATAACGAGAGCTAACCTGACCTTGAGAGACGCGCTCTTTATAGCGGACTGGGGTGATGATAGGGCTCTGGGCAGGGTTATAGTGATCAAATCGAACAACCTGCATCCGATAATAAGAAAAGTGGACGCATTTAATATAATTTACAGAGGGAACACCGCGGATAACATAAAGATAGAAGACGGCGACGTCATATATATCCCGCTCACTGTATCCGCCAAGATAACCAAGGTCATTGCCGATACGATCCAGCCGTTTGCCGCCGTAAGATCAGCAAGAGATGAGTGGCTTAACCTTAAAGGCGACATAAAGAGCTGGAAAGAGCTCCCCAAAATAAGGCAGGATATATCGGATGGTTATGATAGCCTTTGGGGAATAGGAAACGAAGGTAGTTCAGGTTCAACGATATAGTAATAACGGCGCTGCCCTGTAATGTGCTCCCGGGTATTTTTTGCCCGGGAGTTGATTTTTTTGCATAGATTGGTTATTCGGCGGAGGAATTGCGCGCTCCTTTACATTGTCCAAGCCAATTGATATAATGCAGATCAGCGCTAAAAAGGGATATATATGGCAAGCTATGAAGATTTTCAAAAAATAGAACTTAAGGTGGCAAAAGTTCTCGAGGCCGAAGAAGTTGCGGGCGCCCAGAAGCTGCTCAAGCTCCGGATAGATCTTGGTACAGAGAAGAGGCAGATAGTGGCGGGAATAAAGAATATGTACGACCCGAAAGACCTTATCGGAAGAGAGATAGTGATAGTAGCCAACCTGGATACCAGGACGGTAATGGGCATAGAGAGCCAGGGAATGCTTTTGGCTGCTTCGGATAACGGCGGACCGGTATTGCTCAGGCCAGACAAGGATGTGCCTCCCGGCAGTGTTATAAAATAAGAATCAAACGCGCCTGTAACTCACTTGGATAGAGTACCTGGCTACGAACCAGGGTGTAGCAGGTTCGATTCCTGCCAGGCGCGCCACTCTTTTTCTCATACGGGATCTCTATTATGACAAAGGTGCTGCTGATAAATCCTTTTGTAAAAGAGTATGACCTCTCGGGCGGCATTATTACATATATTCCGATCGGCTTGTTGAGCCTGGCCTCTGCGATCAGAGGTATCTGTGATTTGAAGATACTCGATTGTCTCAGGGATAGCTGTGAGACCAGGAGAACGCGGGATTTTATATTATACGGTACGCCGGTCGAAAGAATCAAAGAAATAATAAGAGATTTTTCTCCCGACATTGTCGGGATATCGATTCCTTTCTCCGCCCAATCGGATAACGCCAAGACAATATGCGGTATATGCAAAGAACTCGACCCGAAGATAACCGTGGTATTCGGAGGCCCCGACGCCTCAGTTAACTATTCCCGCCTGCTTAAAGAAACGCTGTGCGATTTTTGTGTCGTCGGCGAGGGTGAAGAGACTTTCTTTGAGTTTGTAAAAAAATTTAATTCAGGTTCATCGTTGGAGAGTATAGAGGGATTAGCGTATAAGAAAGACGGCAAGATATATTATAAACCCAGAGAATTTTTATGCGAATTGGATAAGTTACCTTTCCCCGCATATGACCTTATTGATATAAAGGCCTATCTTAGAGATAAAAATCTGTACCGGGACCGCAGCATAATTAAAAATTCAATTTCGATGGTGACCAGCAGGGGTTGCCCGTTTGACTGCGTCTTCTGTTCGATAAGAAAACACATGGGGCATGTATACCGGTATCATTCCCCGGATTATGTGATACGGCATTTGAGATTTATAATAAAAAATTATGGCATAACGAATTTTCATTTTGAAGACGATAATATTTCGTTGGATAAAAAAAGATTCGAAAAGATATTAGACGGCATAATTGAGAACGGGTTTAAGCTGCAGTGGGATGTTCCCAACGGTTTACGCGCGGATACATTGGATTTTAACCTGCTTAAGAAGATTAAAAGAAGCGGTTGTAAAAAACTTACCATAGCCATTGAATCCGGGAATCAGAATGTATTGGACAATATCATAAAGAAGAGATTGTCGCTCGATTACGTTATAGATGTCGTAAAAAACTGCAAAAAATTGAGGATTCTCGCGAGCTCGTTTTACGTAATCGGCTTTCCCGGGGAGTCTATAAAGAATATGAAGGAGACGCTCGGCCTGGCGTTAAGATTGCTTAAGGAATACGATATCCTGCCATGCCTTCTTATAGCTACTCCATTATATGGTACGGAATTATACGAGATATGCGAGAAAAACGGATATATTAAAAAAGACCTGACCGATAAAGACTTTGCCACGGGAACGCAGGTTTACGGGAATCCGTTAATTTCTACAAAAGATTTCACCGGAGAGGATGTAAAAAATTTAGCGCGCGATTATCTTTCAACGCTCAAAAAGGAGCTTATCATATATGCTTTTAAGCATCCTCTATTTCTATTTAAAAAGATAAGAGAAAAAATCCCATTTATAAGCAGGTATTTATCCCCTGTTTTATAAAGGGATAACGGGAGAACCATTGAATATAAAGATAGACGAATTTTATATGGCGCAGGCGCTTAAAGAGGCGGCCAGGGCGCTGGACAAAGATGAAGTGCCGGTCGGCGCCGTTATCGTCTATGAAGGTAAAATGATAGCCAGGGCGCATAACCAGATAAAATTACTGAAGGATCCCACGGCCCATGCCGAAATGATAGCGATCACTCAGGCCGCATCTTATCTTGGGAACGAGCGTTTAATAAACACTACTATGTATTCTACCGTTGAACCCTGCTCAATGTGCGCGGGAGCGCTCGTGCTTGGGCGCGTCAGGAGGCTGGTCTATGGGGCTAAAGATCCGAAGACGGGCGCCTGCGGATCGGTCTTTAATGTTACGGATGATAAGCGGCTCAACCATAGAGTCAAGGTGACAGGGCTTGTTCTCGAAAGAGAATGCGCCGCTTTATTGAAAGATTTCTTTTCCCGCCGGAGGGGATCCCGCCGTAAGTCAGTCGGATAGTCGCAGGCGGGAAACAAGAAGCGCAAAGCCCGCCCATTGGCCTGGTGCGGAGCCAAAGACAGAAAGTCCTTGAAATAAGGAGAATATAGGGATATGATATTGACGGTATAAATTCCATACGAAAGGGGGTGTTTAATAAATGAAGAAGTTATTATTAGTGGTGCTTGCTCTTATGTTAGTCTCTTCGGTATCATTTGCTCAGAGCGCTGACAAAAAGGCTCCATCTCCGGCGAAAGAGATTGCCAAGGGGATAGAGAACGTGGGCGAGTTTGTAGGCAAGGTGGTATCTGTCACAGTTGCCGATCCTGCGAAGGGCGTGAGAGAAGGGACGATAAAGGTTGCCGATAGCATGGGTAACCCCGTTTCCTACACAGTTAACTCAGCCGCAACGATAGTCGACGCTTCCTTTAACGCTATTACCCTTAATCAGCTTAAAGAAGGCTCGATGGTAAAAGTGAAAGCCGAAAAGGCGAAAAACGGCAAAGAAGAGGCGAAAGCTATAAGCGTCATGTAACCTCCTCCGGTCAACAGATTGAAAGCGGCGGATCCTGTATGAGATCTGCCGCTTTCCTTTTTTGTAAAACAGCCGTTTTGGCCTAATTTACTTGCAAAAAAGCCGGTTTTAGTGTACAATATTCTGCAATAAAGAAAGGAGGCTAGCACGATGAAGAAAGTTCTAATCGTTTTAATAGCCTTAACATTTGTAACGTCGCTCGTTTTTGCCGCTACGGTAAGTCAGGCAGCCAAGAGCACAAAAGAGCTGAAGACCTTTGTGGGTAAAGTCGCGTCACTGGAATATGCGGATCCTACCAAAGGACTAGATTCCAGCAATATGAAAGTAGTCGGCCCGGATGGTAATCCGATCTCATTTACGGTAAGCGCAGGCGTTACCGTTCTTGATGCGGCAACGAGAGTTATCACTCTCAATCAGCTGAAGATCGGCGATTCGGTAAGGATCGAAAAAGTTAATAAGGGCGGCAAAGAAGAAGTGAAATCTATACAGCAGACTAAGTAGTAAGTCGGAATTTTATCTGTGTGAAACGGCATGTATTTTAAAGAGATACATGCCGTTTTGCTTTTACCTGTTCCTGCGAAGCTCTACCTGCTATTAATGGTTGAAGAGCGAAGCAGAATGGACTTTGCGGTCAAAATGTGATAAAATTATCAAAATGCGATCCCGTTAGAAAACGTAGTTTCTGACGGGATAAAGAAAGGTTTTCTAACGGGATGCGACGTTTAATAAAGATAATAGCCATAGTGATCCTGGCAGTCTCGGCCTATTCCATCCTGCCAATGATACCCCTGTATCTGCAGAAGGACGCACCTTTGCCTACGAACGACCAGATCGTAGAAAAACTGAAGTCGAACAAAGGCGAGGCGTTCTCTTTCATAGTCTTTGGCGATAACCACGCCGGGTTTATATTCGATGACAGCGCTTTTTTGAAGATAATCCGCCGCATGAACAGGGAGGATAGGTTCAAAAAGTTTAAGATAGACTTCGCGGCGAATATGGGCGATGTAACTTTTATGAAAGGTTCCAGATGGGACTATCGCATATATAACAGATTGCGTTCGAAAATAAAGTTCCCCGTTATAAGTTTAATGGGCAATCATGACGATGACCGGCACGGAGAGCATCTATTCAAGGAGCTTCTCGGCAAGAGGGAGTTCTCGTTTGTAAACCGCAACTCATATTTTATAGTCCTTGATAACAAGATCACCAATCTGAATGAGCAGCAGTGCGCGTGGCTTGAGGAAGAGCTGGAGAAATCCCAAAGTTATAAGCACAGGTTCATATTCATGCATAAACAGCCGCTTTCGCTCTACCAGCAGTCATGGTTTCGTCCCGAACTCGGAAAATGGTCGTATCGTTTCATGAAGATGTGCGAGGACTACAAGGTGGACATAGTATTTTCCGGACATGAACATATGTTCAGGGAAGGAACGTACGGCGGCGTACGCTATGTTACGTCCGGCGGAGGTGGCATGTTC
>JAQTPE010000046.1 GCA_028748925.1 Candidatus Omnitrophota bacterium | reverse complement strand
GGCTTCACTATATACTCATCGGCACCCAGCTCTTTCGCCCTGGCGACCGTCTCCTTCTCGCCGTGGACGGTAAGCATTATGACTTTGATATTTTTATCGAGCGCCTTGACCCGTTCCAGGACCTCGAGCCCTCCCATCCCCTTCATAGAAATGTCTAGGAAGACGATATCGGGCTTGTCTTTATCTATGATATCGAGCGCTTCCTGTCCGCCATTCGCCACCATGACATGAAAGCGCCTGTGCCTGAAAAAGTTATACAATAGGTCCGTTATGCCCTTCTCATCATCGACTGTCAGCAGTTTGATCATGATATTCAATCAACATTTATTTTGAAAGCCGTCAATTCTGAAGCTCCTGTCCATTCTCCTTTACATGTCACTTTATAACCCGGAGCGAAGAGCTCAAGCGGTATCTTAACACGACCTGGCCCTTCCAGCCAGGCATCGGCCTGAACCTTTATCTTAATGCCGCTAATGATAATCTCTCTTTTTTTCGGATCCAGTGACGCTATCTTACCTTTAATGAGTCCGCATTCCGGTATTTTCCGGTCAATCTTTCTTGCCTTCATCTCTGACAAACCGGCAAATTTGCCTTCTATTTCAACGTAGTTCCCCACTGCGATATTACCGAGCGAAAGCGGATAATCCTCTTCATTCTCTATCCACGCATCCCCTGCCTGTATCATAACACCTGATATCTGTAATGCCTTTTTTGGCACATTGATAGAACTAACTTTCCCCCTAATTTCGTCTGCTGAACATACTCCCGTAAATACAAATGCTGTAAAAACTGCGGCTATAAATACCCTTCTCATACATCAACCTCCGTTGGTAGAAAATAGGACCGGTGACTATTTCCGTTTGCGACTCTCAAAGAAGAAACTTACTGCAAAAACCGCAGATAGACCTGCAATTAATAGTAAAAAAAATCTTAACATTTTCGATATTATGGTTGGAGGGAAATATGCAAATAATAATTCCAACGTGGATATAAAAGAAATCAATAAAAATAAAACGCTCAAAACTAAATTATTTTCCTTTTGTTTTCTTTTTGAATATAGGATTATAAAAATCAACAAAAATATTATTAAAAGGGTTGATAAAATTGCCCATAAATTCATTATATATTCTCCTTCGCACTATATTGCAGGAGCATCTCCGTATGATCCGGGGTTTTTCATCTTAAAGACGTAAAAAGAGGCTATTTTGTTGCAACTTTTTTTTAGCTATTTTATGTTAAACCTGACCCCGACCCCGCTATAAAAAGATAACCAGCTTCATTTCACGACCATCTCGGCTTTCTCTGCTTATTTAATAGTTTATTATAAATACACTTATGTCCTCTATAAACAAAAATTGTTTCTCCAATTATATCGAATGCAGGTATATTGCCCCATTTTTTACTATCTATACCATCTTTGTTATCAGCAGAAACATAAAAAGCGTTACCATTATTTTTTTGCACAATTCGTCTAACATAAATCTTTTTTATATTATCAGGCAAGATAAGAGCTACAATTTCGCCCACCTTTGGTTCTTTATGTCTATATGCTCTATTATAAATGATAATTTTATCTCCGCTCTGAATAGTCGGACTCATATCATCTGTTTTATATATATATGTCCGCAATCCAAAGACTCTTCCTATTAGTGTGAACCCAGGATAGATAAGCAAGCCTATGATAATAATAATTGTTATAATTTTATTATAGTTTTTCATTTGTATCCCTCAACTGTCCCTGTCTTTACTTATAATCTTCTGGGTATTTAGGGATGGCGTTTATGGACCATTTCCTATTTTCCCTGATATGTATTGGCAAAAAAACTTATCCTAAATCTAAATTGTCTAAATTGGGTCCGTTTCTTTACTTATTCTTTTATTTTACTATTTTTTAGTAAAAGAGTATAAAAATAATCCAACTAAAGCAATAGCATTAAATGATAACGTAATAGGAAATTCCCCATTTTTGTAAAGTTCTATAAGCATAACAACAAAACTATAAACGAAAAAAACAAAATATAATCTCCAAAAAATAATAAATTTTCTTTTATTAAATGAATATAAGAAAAGTCCTACCACAGGGATTAACCATATTAAGCTTGTTAGAATATATGCAATCCAATATTCTGCTTGACTTGTATCTATTGAAATTTTAATAGGATGTAATGCATAATAAAATATTCCGAAAAGCGTTGCTCCTAGATAAATCCAGCTATATATCATCCAGAATCTTTTAATTTTTCATCCCTCCTTCTAACCTTTTTGGGGTATGTTTTAGCGAAAATAGAGCGAAAATAGGGACGGTCCATTTGGAGCCACCCCATTAACCTACTAAAGCATCATCCAGAACATTTTCATAAGGACGCGGTTGTAAGACATATTCGTGATATTTTAACATCTTTTCCTTAGCTGTAGTTCCAAATGAATCACATAGAGGATTTATAGTAAGTATATCATCAAATCTGTCTTTGGCATAGAAATTATAGCTGGACCAGTAATATTGCGATAAATCCTTTACTATTCCCGCCCTTAAAGGGTTCCTTTCAATATACCGGCCGCATTCCAGTAAATACGAATCATCTTCTATTAAGAGGCTTTTATATCGATTCTGATAGACATAACCGACATAACTATATGCCTTGCGATAATAGAAGCTATATGATTGAGTTATGCCCTGCAGAATCCTGGGTAGATCATTGCCATTTTCAACCTTAAGCAGGAGGTGGATATGATTTGACATTAGACAATAATGATATATGTCGAATACAAATCTCTTCTTGTATTTACGTATAATGTCTTTAAAAAACCTATAATCCTGAGGCTTTTTGAATAACTTATCTTTATTGTACCCTCTTTGCACTATATGATATACAGCTCCATCGTAAAGCATTCTTTTGGATCTTGGCATAAAAATACCTCCTTTAGTATCTACACAGCCCCCTACTACTATATAGATGCTAAAAGAGGCAAAATTATTGCAATTATTTTAAAATATTTTCCTTTTATTTATGGGGTGGCACGTTATGGACCGTCCCCTATTTCTACCTATTTTCCTATTTTCCGATTATCGTTATTTCTTTCTTTTGAAAAAATATATTATTAATTCTATGGGTTGAACAAAGAAAAAATTTAATATATCTAAGATTAAATCCGCAATATTTCTTTTTTTAATCTTCACACCATGTTCTTTCAGAATTTTATAGAGCTCTATCCACTCTTCTTCAGTACAAACACAATACAATTCTGACCAACGAATATTAAGTTTTATAATTTTTTCTTTTGGAATTAAATCAACTCTATCACAATTAAACAGATTTTCTTTTATCTCGTGAAATAAAGTTTTAGTTGCAAGTCCATCAAATTTGCTAAATTCTACTACTTTTATTTTTTTGTTGTTTTCTATCTCTTTGGCCATCGCCAACCTCTATAGTATTCTTTACCAGTACCACCCCCGACAGGTCTAGGTCCGCGTACCGGTTCCCAGGGTTTAACATCTACCCTCCTAACAGCCGTTCCTGGATTTCTAGGCTGAGGCAAATTTAAAGCCTTTACAGCTTCTTCCCCAGTTTGATAAGGTGGTTTAGTACCTCTAACCATATATCTGGTATCATATGCGGGATTATCTGCAGGATAATATTGCCAGTATGTGGCTTTTAGAATTTGGTTTGCTTGTGCAGCTAAAAGCAACGTATCCAAAGTCGACATCCAAGTCTCAGGCGTCCATAGTGAAGCAAAAAGGCCGGGTACTACCCAAAGCGGATTTCCGGTCTCAACATATTGCTGGGCATACCACTCTGCTGCCTCTTCGCCAAATCCCGTCCCATAGTAATAACCCTCTTCTAATTTTTGCCACCAGGGTTTTTCGCCCTCGCCCCCTGTCTTTTCCAGTCCTAGCGGATCGACGTAATTTAAAGGATTGTTCGAACAGTAGGTATAAAGATTTAAACCAGTTCTGTATCCCACCGAATCCGTCTGAAGGAATCTGCCGATTTGTGGCGAGTAGTATCTGGCGCGGTAGTAATAGAGGCTTGTTTCAGGATCGAGCTCTCGTCCTGTGAACATGAATCTGTTGCCGACCAAAGAGGCGATGATGGTGCTGCCGGATGGGTCTTTTATGGTGGTAGAGCCATAGGCGTCGTATTCGTATTGTTCGATGATGGAGCCGGATGGGTCTGTAATACCGGTTACGCTTCCTAAGCCGTCGAAGTGGTAGTAGCGGAGATTAAAACCTCCGCTACTATTCATCATGCAGATTGGCTCATCTATTCGAGGTCCGTAGATGTATTTGGCCTGTATGTTACCGCTTGCGTCATATTCGGCGATGATAGAGTCGCCGTCGTAGACGTAGTTTGTGATGGCACCGTCTACGGCATTAGAAATACGTCTACCGTATGGGTCGTAGGTGTAACTGATAGCTGAATGCTGAGGGCTGATAGCTGAGATGAGCCTATTTTCTCTGTCGTAAGCGTAGGTGTTCGTACCGTCACTGGTGAGATTACCGTTATCGTCGTAGGAGTAGGTTATTGCACTTACCGAGGTGTATTGATTCATGTTGTCAGACGTGTAGATGGTGGTTAGGCCGGAATCTATCGTGAATTTTCTGTTTCCGAGTTTATCGTAGTCATAGGTCTTATCTTGTGACGGCGCGGTTACGTTGGTCAGCTGGTAGATATTATCGTAGGTGTAGGTTGAGGTGTCGGCATCGTTTACCTTCATAGTCTTGCGATTACCGACGTTGTCGTAAGTATAGTCGTATCGGGAGAAACTATTTGGCTGGCCGGTTTGCCGGTTTTCCAGTTTATTCAAGCGGTTGGCGGCGTCATAATCATACGCGATCTCGGTATTGTTGGCATATTGAATTGTTTTTCTTCGTGAAAGCGGGTCGTAGGTGTAGGAGGCGATTGGGTCGCCAGATGAGTCTTTTATTTCTTTGAGTCTATTCAGTTCATCATATTCGTATGTAATGAAGCTCGAGTCCGGGTAGGTAAGCTTAGTCCTATTCCCCGCGCTATCGTAATCATACGACAAGCTCTTGGAGTCCGGATAGGTGATGGATTTAACTCTATTCAAGGCATCGTAGCCATAGATGGTAGTGCCCCGTGGGTCGGTTACAGTCTCAAGGCGGCTTGCTGTGTCATAGGCGTATGTAATTGTGCCTTCAGGGGTGGACTTTTGTTTCAGGCGGTTAAGCTCGTCATAGGCGTAGGTGATAGCTTCGCTTTTGCGAGTTGTCTTGGAAGTAAGATTGGAATTGGCGTCATAATCATAACTTTCTTGTGTAAGATCAGGAAACGTTGTGGTCTTCGCCCTATCGAATCCATCATAGGAGTAGCCGGTTATATTTTGTTTTGCATCTACGATCTCTTTCAGGTTGCCGTTTTCGTCGTAATTATATTCCGTGATGTTAGAATTGACATCCATGATACGCAAAAGGAGGTTTCTCTCGTCGTATTCATAGACTGTGGATTTTGATTCGGCATCTTCAACGCGCTCGCGGTTGCCGTTGGCGTCATAGTAATAGGTTGTTGTGTGGTCTAAATCGTCTGTCATGGTCTTAAGCCGATCCAGCGTATCATAGGTATAGGTGGTAGTCTGCCACGGATTGGCCGAGTCGCGGGTCTCTTTCGAGACTTCTTTAAGATTTCCGTTAGCGTCATAGTAGTAGTTTGTGATGTAATTAAATGGGCCCGGCGATATGGTCTGGGTAATCTGGTTTTGGGAGTTATAACTAAAGGTGGTGGTGTTTAGCCTTGGGTCTGTTACTGTCTTTATATTACCAACAGAGTCATAGGTAAAGACTGTTTCGGACTGATCGGCTGTGCCGAAGCCGCGCGTTATCTTCTTTAAGTAGCCTGTCTCCGGATAATACTCGTATTTTGTGATGTGTCCGGCTGGGCCAGTTGCGGTCTCGAGCTGGCCGTATGAGTTATAGGTAAATTTTATCTCGGGCGTTCTTGAGTCAACCTGGGGATATGAGATCTTAACGAGGTTACCTTTATCAGCATTTGTCACGCCGTCACCGTTTAGATCGCCCAGAGTGCCTTCCTCGTAGTCATAGTAGTAGGTGGTAATGTTACCCTTCGGATCGCGCTTTGTTTTAACAAAATCGAATCTCGTCTCATAGGTGTAGGTGGTAACGATGTCAGGCTCGTTTGAAACGGGAGAAGCAACGCGCTTTATCTGCAATAGATTGCCTCTTCCCTGGGCATCATAGATGTATTCGACAAAATTACCTTTAGGATATGTAATTTTTGTAAGCTCCATGTGGTTGTTGTATTCGTAGTTGGTTACAAAACTAGTCGGCTCATTTAACCGTAGTCCTGTTGTAAATACCTCCTTGCGGGTAACATTGCCTTTATCGTTAAAGGTGTAGGCGGTCTTGAAGTTTTTCGCGTCTGTAACTTCAGTCTTATTGGACTGAACATAATTGAAATATGTCGTATTGCCGCCATATTCCTGGGCATCCACCATACCCTGGCCGTTATAATGATTGGTTATATAAGTCTGGCCCTTGGGATCGATTATGGAGACGAGCCTATGGTCGGAGGTGTAGGTGAATGTCGTGGTCGTGCCATCGGGATACTCAGGGGTAGGAGGTTTTGTTATGGTCTTGAGGTCACCATTAGTATCATAGGTATAGGAAATCGTCCGCCCTGCGAAGTCGGTGATGGTTTTGAGCTTTCCATCTTCATCGTAGGCAAGATCAATGTCTCTACCAATCGTATCAGTTATCTTGACAAGCTGCCAGTCCAACGAGAATAGTATGCAGTGAGCAGTTCCTGTTCTCGGGTAACGGGGGGCGTAGTAGATAGGCAGAACACCACCTGTGCAATAGGTAAAAGTAATGGTATTGTTATTACGATCCTCTATCTTAGAAAGGTAGCTCCTGGAACCCATAACGGTAAAATAATATTTTACACCACCTTTTTTAGTTAATGTCCATGTGCCGTGGTGCCTGTCAAAGGTAAGTTTATCATAGCTATTCGGAGGGGAGGAATAGTTTGTGCCGTCTATGTAACCAAATTGCAGCCTCATGTTGGAGCCATCGAAATATTGCACGTCGCCATTAGCGAGCGCTACGATCCTTTGGTTATAATTCATATCCCAGCCCTGGCCGACCCTATTGTTATAATTTGACTTCGACTTGAAGCTATGCTTTATTTCGATGGGTATGCCTCTCGAAGGAATGAATAAGTCCTGGAATGTGTACATGAAGTCGCCGTTGTGGACGTAGACAGGATCACCGGCAGTGGTCTGGTTTGGCTTGCCGGTATTGTTGCCGCCTTCGCCGGGCTGGCCGTTCGTTGTGGGGGAGCCGTGGCCTCCCATCTGGCTTTTCCACCAGCAGGCCGAGACGTCCGGGGTAAGGATGTTTAAGAGAAACGTAGATACTATCAGGATAGATATAATTTTATTTGGCCGGGACATAATCACTTCCTTATCTTGTCGATATAAATCGGCAGGCTCGCGATGCCGATGTGGTCGTTAAAACCGCTGTAGTTTACGGTTATTAAATATTTACCGCTTTTAAAGTTTTCGGGATCGAATATAAAATTGTAAGGGCTGTAGCCTTCGAGTTCCCCTGTCAAAAACGCCTCGTCGATAAATATGTGTATACTGTACCGCTCGCAGGTGAAAAACTGCTTATCTTTTTCGGCGATATCAATAGTTATGGGGGTCCTACTTTTAATAACCGCGTATCCATCCTTTCCTATTTTAACATCTTTCGGTAGTTTAATCACCAATTCCGGTTCATGGCAGAAAGCGGGATCATGGTCTTTGTGTAATAGGCTTATATTTAGGCTGGGAAGGAACCTGCCTATCGCTACCTGTGCCGGATTAGGAAGGATCTCCTCGGTGGCCACATTTTTTAATAGGGTGTCGTCTTCCGTAAAATAATTGAACGTGAAGGCAAGGTCGCGTTCGCCTGAGAGCCTTACCTTTTTGGTTAAATCCAAGCCGTCCCATTCTTCTTTATGTAGACCCTTATCCCTCTTCTCCCAATCGACTATGGTGCGGAATAACGGCCCTTCTTTCGTCCCGATCCTGACGCGGACTTTGGCCGGATGAGAGAGCTCATACGAAACGGCGGCGGTCTTTGGGTCGAAGGCAAGCGATTTCACTATCCTCTCACTCTCCGGCTTCTTCTCTTCCGCCAGCGCGTTTGTCGCCGCGATAAAGCCAATAGTCACTATCATAAGAAATATTATTTTTTTCATATTTTTATTCCATATAAACAGAGAAGCTCGTAATATCCGCGTCATTCTTAGTCACTTGTTCGGGATTCGAGCCGTCCATATTCATCTTCCATATATTTACTTTGCCGCTTCTATCTGAAAGGAAATATATGTTGTCGCCGTCTTCGGAAGGATGCGGCATCGTATCATAACTCGCAGAATTCCGGCTTAAATTTGTCCTGCCGCGGCCGAACTTATCCATCTTATAAATCTGGTAGCTCGCAGCGCCTTCATTTGACGAATAGACTATCTCCTGGCCGCTTTTTAAGAATGAGGCTTGCATATCGTAATCATAAGGTCCGTTATCGGTAAGCTGCGTAACATCGCGTGTCTTCAAATTCAATTTGCGTATATCCTGGCCGAAGAGTTCCGGCCCCTCGGTAAATATGACGTCGTTTCCGTCCGGAGAGTAGCTCGGATTGTACTGCAGCCATGGCCGATTAAGGAGCTTGACCGCCTGGAAAGTTTCAAGGTCGACTTCCCATATCTTTGTGTTCCCATGGTAGACGTCCTCCAGGGCGGTAAATATTATCTTCTTGCCGTCCGGGGAGAATTTCGGTTCGGAGCAGGTTACGACCATATCGATCTTTCTGTTGTTTGCGCCATTATAATCTACGAGCCAGAGCTCTCCCATATTATTCACATACGCGATCTTCTTGCCGTCGGGCGACCAGGAAGGGTAACGTTTATCCACTAGTGATGTGGTCAATTGTCTCGTCTGCGTTCCATCGAGAGCGCATGTGTAAATCTGCCAGAAACCGTCTTTGTCCCGCATGGAAAAGGCAAGGGTGCCTGTTGCTGTGCCCGGCGCGGCCGTTGCGGTCTTAGCCGTTTTTTCGGATTTGCCGCTCGGAATGCCGGCCTTTTTCTTTATCAGCAACACCCCAAAAGATTTGTAACTAACAGATTGAAAGTCCGGAAGCAGCCAAAGGTTCATAGTCAAAAGGTGCTCACCTTCATCGATACCGGCCGTATCCAGGCTAAATACATAAGGAAGCGAGCTTACCTTCTCTATCTTCTTCAATTTATTATCCACATAGAGGCGCAGTTCCGCGCCGTTCTTATTAAAGACCTCTCTCGTATTGTCCGGGACGTCGATGGTGATTTCGTTCGGCTCATCTATTTTAATAAGGTTACCTGTCTCAACGCCTTTTCCAAATTTAACGTTTAACACAGAATCCGGACGCGGCATAACTGGAGAGTCCACACAAAAATGCGGCTTGCCGTATTTTAAAAAATCGACTCTGCCATCTTCATCCTTGCCATCCCAGGTCTCTTGATTCAGTCCCTTTGGCTTCTTTTCCAGGTCTACAATTGTGCGGTAGAGCGGCCCGGCATACAGGCCGACCCTTATTTTAACTACGGCATCTCCGGATAAATTATACGTAAGCATACGTTCTTTCTCGTTCCATTTTATATCCGTGACTGAAACTTCCCCCGTGTTTTCAGCGTAGGCCGTTACGCCGAAGATAAATATAACAAAGAATAATAAATAGAATGCTTTTATCTTCACTGATCGGCCTTTTTCACTAAAACGGTTATCGTCCTGGTGCAGCTATTATTTCTGACCATGCCTACGACCGTAAGTTTAGACGATCCTTCTTTCGCAGCCTGTATCGTTATCGATGAGGAACCCGAGTTTGCCTTAGATAAAGTCCCTTTGTCAAAATTCCACCATACCCTCTCTACCGGCACCTCCACTTCAACGTCCTGGTCCTCTTTTTTTTCATAACCGATCGCGGTAAAGACCGCGGGCGCATTCACCTGAATCTCAACTGTGTCGTCGTCCAACCTCGGTACGATATCGATACGATACGCCGGCGGCACACATAGAGGTAAAGCAAGCATCGCCAATAAAACAAAAGAATTAAGACGCCTCATTCTCATTCCCCTTATCGTGTAGTGATATTGCCATATCTCGCGGCTGTCGTTCCGTCTTCGGCCGTAAATTCGGCTTTGATTATATAATTATCGTCCCTATCTACGATATTACCGTCCGGGTCAGTACCATCCCATGTTATGGTATGCGTTCCTGCTTCCATGAATACATTATTCACCAGCGTATTGATCGTCTCACCGGATGGTTTCTGGATTGATATTGTAACTCTTCCGGACTGCGAAATGACATAGCTTATAGTCGTAAATTCTCCGAAACAAGGCATGAAGCAGTAGGGATCCGACCAGATATCTATGGAGGCTTCTTGCATTGGCGCTGTTACAACAATCGAATTCTCCGGCAGGCTTTGCGTCCTATAACCGACTATTATAGGATAAGCGTCTGTGTAATAGTCCAATATATTTCCTGTTCTATCGCGGCCGTTCCAATATTCTCTGTGGTAACCTCTTGTTTGAATTTCCCAGTCCCGAATGTTAACATATTGCCAAACTTCGTGCTGACCGGCCTGTAAAAGGATGAGTGCGTTTTCAGGCAAGGTGTACTCTATCACACAAGGCTCATTATTGTAGGGATTAAAATCCTGAGTGATTTTGAAATCCGGTGCCCTTACGACATTAGGCACGAATCCTCCGAGAGATTGGTACCAACCTCTCGCAGCCCCTGACTGCGCCTCTATAGTAATGGTATAGGCGCCTTGCGGCACTATTTCACCATTATCGTCTTTGCCGTCCCATATTTGCGAACTCACACCCGCGGCGTGTGGCGTGACAATAATCAGAATTCTCTTCAGATTATTGTCAAGATCGTAGAGTTTAATGGTTATATCGGCATCGCGGTCTAACGCATAAGTTATGGTTGAACTTTCACCATTATGCGGATTTATAGTATCGGGAAGGACGGATACATTAGTTATCTGGATATTGTCTACTGTAACACAAACTTGAGCGCTGGCGGCATGGTTAGCAATGTCCGTTGCGGTAAGCCTGACAGTGTATATGCCGTTCGAGACCTTTGCCGAATCCCAATTAGCAAGCAGTCCATCAGTTACGGAGTAATGGAGTGTTCTATCTATTAAAGTCCATGAAATGGGAGTGTCGCCTTGGCCATATTCCAAGACATAATCCCGGATGTTATTATCCGACGCTGTGCCGGTGATGGCAACGGTGCTTCCTACGACCGCGCCGTCCACGGGCGAGGTTATCGCGGCGATTGGTAAGTCGGTATCGGCTGTAATCGAGCTTGTAACAGGCGTGGCATTTACGCTTCTTACAGGATCTGTGGCTTCGATCTTGTAACGATAAACGCCGTCGGGGACAACTTCTTCGGCAATGTCTTTCCCGTC
>JAQTPE010000045.1 GCA_028748925.1 Candidatus Omnitrophota bacterium | reverse complement strand
AATACTAACAAATAGGAGATACGTAATGGGAATTTACAAAGATTGGTGCGGATTTGGCAAGAGAACCAAGAGCGTAACGGAGCAGAAGAAGCTCAAGAGAAAGATGGTCCAGGCGATAGTCAAAAAACTTAAAGCCGAAGGCAAGCCGGTCGACCGGCAGGCTATCAATAAAGAAGTATTCGATAAAGTTCGCAGGCATCATCAATCCCACGCGAAGAAGCATAAGTAACAGGCCCGGCCTTATAGATTTTGAATCATGCTTTTATAAGAAAGAGAGCCAGGAATGGGAATTTCGTCTCAGGGGTTTGAACCGCTCCAACGAGCTCTTAAAAAGATCTTCCCTGATTTCAATGGAATAAGGATGCTTGAACTGGGCAACCAGTCTTTCACCGACGAATGCCTGCTGAAATATAGAGATGTGATCCGGGGGAAGATCGCCAAAGACTATTTCAGCCGCCTGGGATTTGACCACATATCGATAGATATTACCGGGTTAGACGGTTCAGTCGCTCTGGATCTGAACAAGGTCATATCCGACAAAAATTTTATCCGGCAATTCGATGTGGTCACCAATTTTGGAACGAGCGAACATGTCGATAATCAGTATAATTGCTTTTTAAATATACATAATTTTTGTAAAGAGAACGGTTTTTTTATCCACGAAGTGCCGGAAGCGGGCCATTGGCCCGGGCACAGCCATTACTATTACTCGCGTGATTTTTTCCGTATCCTGGCCAAAGAGAGCGGATACGAAATTATCGAACTCATCCCGGTAGACATTCCTCCTAACGGCAACGAGATATTTTGTGTCATGAAAAAGAACGGGCATCAACCGTTCATTGATAAGGACAGGTTCGAATCCATCCTTCATTATTCGGACAGGCCGACTATCGTAGACGAGTACTGGAAGCCGTATCTGAAAACTCCCCTCATAGAGCGTCTTAAAGAATTTATAAAGAGATGCGGCCGGCGCATAATCCGGAAAAACATTCAAAAACAGAGACCCGATAGTATCGCTGTCATATTTATCGGAACGGGCAGGTACATTGAATACTTTCCGTCGTTTTATAAGACAAATATAAAGTTTTTTTTGCCGCATACCAAAAAGACATTTTTCGTCCTGACCGACCGGGTTGATTATTCCTATCCCGGGAAAAAAGAAGATATCGTCCCCGTCCTTATAGAATCTTCGCGGTGGCCTCTTCCTACATTATTCCGGTTCAAATATATTAACAGGATATCGGGGCGATTAAAGGGTTTTTCGCATATTATCTTTGTGGACGCGGATATGGAGGCGGCGTCTTCAATAACGGAAGAGGAGTTTTTCTGCCATAACAGGCCTCTCTTCGGAGTGCAGCATCCCTGTCATATAAACAGGATAGGGACTTTTGAGTCCAATTCCGGTTCCCTGGCCTGCGTAAGCGCCGGCAGCGATCTCTCCACTTATTGGCAGGGGTGCTTCTGGGGCGGACAGACGGAAGAGGTGTTAAAGATGAGTAAAGAACTGGAGCGGAGGATCGATGATGATCTGTCGCGGGGGATTATCGCCGTATGGCACGATGAATCGCATCTGAATAAATATTTTATAGAGAATAAAAACAAAGTGTATACTTATCATGCGGGATACGCGTATCCTGTTGTGTTGTCGGGTAAGCTGTCGTGCAGGAAAAAATTTATACATTTACTTAAAGATCACGATAAGATGCGGCAATCGAGCCGATAGCGAGGATACCGCGGAATAGAGATGATATCATATAAAGAACTCAATAAATGGGGCAGGCTGGGGAATCAGATATTCCAGTACGCTTTCTTAAGGACCGCCGCGCGGCGCCTGGGAATGAAATTTTATTGCCCCAAGTGGACGGGCGATGAAGTATTTGAACTTGACGACGGCGCGGAAAGGGCGGTATCGCCGGAAGGCATAACAAAAACTTACCGAGAACCGCCGGGTTATTTCGGTTTTAATAAGGCCGCGTTACAGATCGAAGACGGGACCGATATAACTGGATATTTTCAGACCGAAAGATATTTTAATAGAGAAGACGCAAAAAGATGGTATGGTTTCAAAAAGGAGGCCATAGCGCGGGTAAAGACCAAATATAAAGATATCGATTTTTCCGGGAGCGCGGGTATTCACTTGAGATTCGGAGATATGATATCCGATGGCTTGCACTATAGCGCTTCTTCGGGTTACTATTTCAGAGCTCTATCCTTAGTCGGGCATAAAGAAAATATCCTGGTCTTTTCGGATGAAATAGATAGAGCGAAAAAATATTTAAAAGGCATAAACGGCAATATCGTATATATCGAAGGGAACGGGGATTATGAGGATCTATACCTGATGAGCCAATGCCATGATTTTGTCTGCTCCGCCTCCACTTTAAGCTGGTGGGGAGCGTGGCTTAATTCATACGCTGATAAGATAATTATCGCGCCGTTGGAGGGCCCCACGAGACCCGGGTGCCCTTTAAAGAACAACGAATATTGGCCCGATGAATGGATGAAGATAAGGGCGCTCATCCCTCTGTGGGATGATTATAATGTGATGAAGCTGCGGCCGCGGTTAGGGTCCATGCTGAAAAGAATAACGGGGCGTTTCTAAGTATGGAAATTCTTATATCGGCCATTGTATGCACGCACAATCGCCCGGAATTTTTGACAAAGGCCGTTCAAAGCCTTCTTGACCAGACGTTGTCCGGTGAAAAATATGAAATTATCGTTATCGACAACGCCTCCAGCGACAACACGCGAAGCGTCTTCGACCGGCAATATTCCCATGTAGCGAATATACGGTATTATTTTGAACCCAGGCTGGGACTTTCATGCGCAAAAAATTCAGGTTGGAAAAACGCGAGGGCACCGATAGTCGCTTTTTTAGACGACGATGCCATAGCGCCGACGGATTGGCTGCAAAAGATCATCGAGGCATTCGATACCGCGGACCGGAAAGTTGCCTGCGTCGGCGGCAGGGTTGATCCCATCTGGGAAGCCCCCAGGCCTTCCTGGCTGACGAAAGAGATCGAGAACTATCTCGGTTTGATCAATTACTCGGAAAGCCCGTTTTTTACTCCCCACATAATCGGATGTAACTGCTCTTACCGGAAAGAGGCGCTTGAGGAGATGGGGGGATTTAATATACATTTGGGCAGAGTAGGAAAGGCGCTCTTATCCGGCGAAGAGACTCTTCTGCAGCTTTCTCTGGAGGAAAAAGGATATCTGTCTCTCTATCATCCGTATGTTAAGGTCCGGCATTATATCCCGAAGGAACGGCTCAATAAAAAATATTTTATCCGCCTGGCTTTCAGGTTCGGAGTTACATCGGTGTTGGTGGGGTTTTATTTGAAGAGACCCTCCCTGCTCAGGCGGTTAAGGACGGTAATGCGTTATATAAAGGAGCTCTTTAGCGATCCGGGCGTAATCTCTTATTCCCTCCATTTTCTGACGGGTAAGAGGTCGTTTTCAAAAGAATGCGCCATTGTGGTAAAATTGGGGAGAGTCTTTGAATCGGTGATGGTTATCTTTAAAAGGGTATGAATTGACCGGCAGCGTCGTATAGCCGTTCTTAAGATGTAATTGTTTTTGCCTTATGGCCCTGTATTATATATAATATCGCTTATATACCGATAAAGGGCGTTCGATTGATAATATCGAAATGGCGCAAGAGTGCGTTTTTTACATCTAATATTACGCAGTTTCTAAACAGCTAATAGCTATGCCCGACAAAATAATCGCCGATCGCTATCAGATTAAACAGCCTCTCGCGGAAGACGGCCTCTCGCAGAGTTATCTGGCTTATGATTCCAAGACATGGAGCATGGTGGACCTGCGTCTCTTCCGGGAAGAGATACGGAAAAAGCCTCCGGAAATACTTTTTCGCTTCCGGAAAGATGTCCGCGAACTGGCCGGTATAGAGAATGAGCATATACTGAATATAATTGATGCCGGCGAGTTCGAAGGAAGGGACTACGTAGCAACCGCGCGTCTGGATGCCATACGTCTTTCGGAATACCTGTCCAGGCCTATCGATACCGAAGACGCGATAGAAATAATTCTTCAGATCTCCACGGGCTTAAGCCTGCTGCATCAAAAAGGCATAATTCACCGCACCTTAAAACCGTCGTCCGTAATTATCCTTAAGAAAGATGGCCGGATCACGGCTAAGATCACCGATTGCGGAACGGGACTGCTTCTCGACCTTGTGAGCATAAAAACGCCGCAGGATATCATTCAATTCTTCGGCTATATGTCTCCTGAGGCCACGGGGATATTGAGAAAACCCATCGATGAGCGTTCGGATATCTATTCCCTGGGCATCATCTTCTACCAGCTTCTCACGGGGAGGCTTCCTTATACAGGCCTTGACGTCTCTACGCTTATCCACCAGCATATTGCCCAGCAGCCCCCGTTGCCCCAAACGGTAAATCCCAATATTCCTCCAATCATAAGCAGTATAGTGATGCGGCTTATAGCTAAAGACCCCTTAGAGAGATATCAGACTCTTTCGGGAGTAATGGCCGATCTTATGGAATACAAGCAGCAGGCGGCCGGAGGCGTAGCGCCGGTGCGTTTTGAACTTGGCCGGTTTGACCGTACCCAGACGTTGACTTATCCCACCAGACTGATCGGCAGGGACAAAGAGCTGGAGGCGCTGAAAGTTTTAGTGAAAGAGAGCCTGCAGGCCCAGGGCGGCCTTTGTTTTGTTTCGGGGGAAGCGGGTGTAGGAAAATCGCGGCTTGTTGATGAATTGCGTGAATATACATACAGTATCGGCGGCATCTTTGTCGAAAGCAAATGCTACCAATATGAATTCAGGGCTCCGTATAAGGTTATCGCCGAGGCTATAGAAGCTTATATCGACGCCGCTAAATCTTTTTCGCAGGGAGAGCGGGAGGAATTGCAAAACAGGCTTAAAGGCGCGGTCGGTGAACTGGGCCGGGAGGCGGCCAGGATCACTCCTAAAGTCGCGGATATTCTCGGCGATCTGCCCGCTCTGGCCATGCTTGACCCGGAAAAAGAAAAGACGCGGTTTTTAATTACAGCCGCGGCGTTTATTCTGCATTTGAGTACACGACAGAAGCCGCTCGTCATTTTTTTAGACGATCTTCAATGGGCTGATGGCGGGACGATCGAGTTGTTGGAAAAGATGGCCGAGGAGATAAAGGAATACGCCTTAGTCGTTGTTGTAAGCTATCGTTCCGAAGATCTGAATTCCGGACATCCCTTATTTCAGACGCTTGAGAGGTTAAGAATTAAGAATCTCCCGCTTGTAGAAATAGATCTCAAAGCCCTGGAATTTAAGGATATCGCAAAGATGGTTTCCGGGCTTCTATTGCGGGATGAGAAAGAGGTGATCCCTCTTGCCAGGGAACTGGACAAGACCGCCAAAGGCAACCCCTTCTTCGTCTTTGAGCTTTTGCGTACGCTGGTAGCCGAAGGGGTCATCTTTTGGCGCGGAGCCGGCTACGACTTTGACCTGCGTAAACTGCAGAGTATAAATATCCCCGAAAATATCGTGGAGATAGTGCTTAAAAGGATAAAGTATATTCCCAAAGACGACTTCGTGGTCATGGCGAACGCTTCGGTTATCGGAAGAGAGCTTTTGCTCGATGTTCTTTTCAATATTCTCCCGTTGCCGCAGGAGAAGATATTGAACTCCATGGAATCCGGCATCAAAAACTCTCTTTTGACCTGGGAGCAGGTAACGGGGAAATTCTATTTTGCCCATGATCGCATTCGTGAGGCCTTTTACAGGTCTTTGAGCGCCGATAAAAAGGTCCTCCTGCATCAGAACGTCGCTTTTTATCTGGAGGAACGCAACAAGGCCGGCTCCGGCGAATATCTTTATGAGATCGCCCGCCATTTCGTGCAGGGAGGTATTGAGGACAAAGCCCTGGCCTACTCACTCATGGCCGCGGATAAGGCTAAGGCGACATATGCGCATGCGCAGGCGATCGAGCTTTATGAGACGGCCCGAAAGATACTGGAGAAGCAGAATAGGACCAACGGCGAGGACTACTTGAATATTCTGCAAAACCTGGGCGAGGTTTACAGGTTATCCGGAAGATTTGACGAAGCCATTTCCGTCTTTAAGAAGTACGATGCGCTTATTCCGGAAAAAGACCGGTTGCGTAAAGCCCAGATACTTTATGAAATGGGCTCCACCTATTTTAATAAAGGTGAACGCGATGTGGCGGTTCAAAACCTGGAACGCAGCGTAGAGAAACTGGGATACAAGATCCCACAAAGCGCCATAGGCCTTTACACAGGCATCTTTTTCGAACTCTTTATACATATATTGCATCGCCTTCTGCCCGTCTTCTTCGTGCGCCGGACATATAAATCCCATCCTGTCTATTCGATGCTTGCGTCGTATTTTAAGAGATTATCGACGCTCTATTTTCATCTCGACATGCGTAAAACTTTTTTCGTTGCGATAAAGTCGTTTAATATCGTGGATAAGCTGGGCCCTTCGATCGAATATGCCCAGGTCTGCTCGTTAGTGGGCGGGACGATAGGGGGCATACCTCTATTCAAGACCGCCCTATGGTATGGCTATAAAGGATTGGAGATAAGCAGGCAAATAGGTAATAAACTTTATGAAGGCACCGCGCTCTCTTACCTGGCATTCGATCATTTTGTGGCCAATAAACATCGTCAGGCGGTCAGTTTTGGCGAGGAGTGCGTGGAGGTTCTGGAGGGAATAGGCGAATACTGGGAATTGGCCGTAGGATATTGCTGGATAGTGACGGGATACAGCCATACCGGTAAGCTCAGGAAATCTTTGGAATGGGGCGATCGTTTTATCGCGGCTATGCGCAAGGCGGACGCGTTGCAGGTTCTGGGCTGGGCGCTGGGCTGGACTTTGCGCACACGCGCTTTTATCGGAGAGCTGGATGAGAAAAAGCTGAACGAACTGAAAGAATGCAATGAACTGGCCTGGAAGACCAATGACAAGGCCAATAAAGTCTGGTCGGCGGTAATGGTGGCTCTCGGGTATTTACGTCTTAAGGATTACGAGCGCGCCGTAAAATATATCAAAGAAGCGGCGCGGTTATATCCCACCCACAATAATTTAGTCGCATGGAACTCGGAGATCTTCCCCGTGGGAGCGCAGATCTATATTGATATCCTTAAAGACAACCCCTCTCTCTCCCGGAAAGAAAGGGATAGCTATTTAACAAAGGCGGGCAGGTTCGCTAAACAGGCTATGTCCAAGAGCCTGCTGCACCGGACCTATCGTGGCTGGGCTTATCAGGTATATGGCAGTTATTTATGGCTTAAAGGCAGGAAGAAAAAGGCTAGGAACGAGTGGCGCAGGGGCATTAAATTCTTACGCGACCAGACGGAAGATACTTACCGTCTCGGATCCCTGCTTTTTGAGAGCGCCTCATTTATTCTCAAGGACAATCCGCAGGATAAAGTCGGCCGCTGGTATCTTTCCGAATCGCAAACGTTATTCAGCGATTGCGGCGCGCAAAAAGATTCGGAAACAGCCGCGGCTCTTTCGAGGGATATCACATTGTCGGGCGCTTTGGAGTCACAGGAGGTCCTGACCTTAAAGCGCCACATAGATTTTTTTCTGTTGGTTACGCAGGCGATCGGCTCGGTCTATGACAGCCGTGAACTCCTCGATAAAATTATGGATTATGCGCTCAAGGTAACCGGCGCGCAGCGGGGTTTTGTCTTTCTTCGCGACCAAAAGGGAGACGAACTGCGCCTGGAGGCCTGTCGCGGCATTGAAGTCGAACTGCATATGGGTTCTACCGGCTATTCTTCCCACGGGATAATCCATGGAATCATTGAAGAAGTTGAGAAAAACCGGACAGTCCTGATCGTTGACGCCGGCGAGACAAATGAAACCGGCCGCCGGCTAAAAGATACGGGGATAAAGCAGGTGCTCTGTGTTCCTCTTAAGACAAAAGACAGGCTGCTCGGTGTGATCTATTTTGACAGTCGTCTCGCCGCGGGGATCTTTGATAAGGAGAAGCTCGAATTGATGCGGTCATTTTCTGTGCAGGCGGCGATATCGCTGGAGAACGCGCGTTTCTATTCCGAGCTTGAAGGCCGGGTAAAGGAACGTACCGCCGAGCTTGTTTCATTGAACCAGGTGTTGGGCAAGGAAGTGGGCGAACGAAAGAAGGCCGAAGAATCCTTGCGGGAAGCCTATACCCGTCTTCAAACCATGCAGGAAGAGCTTATCCAGGCGGAAAAGATGAGCGCGATAGGCCAGCTGGCCGGAGGCGTGGCGCACGAAGTGAGGAATCCTCTGGCGATAATCCTGCAGTCTATAGATTATATCGGAGCCAAGGCCTCTTCCGGCACCGATAAAGATATTCTCGAAGTATTACAAATAATAAGGGAGAGCATCGGGAGGGCGGATAACATCATCCGTATTCTAATCGATTTCTCCAGAGTCGGCAAATTAAATATCGTTACCGAGGATGTCAATGCCGTTGTGGAAGGGGCGCTTACATTGATCCAGCATCAGATAAAGCTCGATAATATAGATGTCGTAAAGGATCTATCCGCTGATATGCCGAAGGTGTCGGCCGATAAGGGAAAGATAGAACAGGCGCTTCTGAACCTGTTCCTGAATGCCGTCCAGGCCATGCCCAAAGGCGGGAAACTGACAGTGCGCACGCATCTTGTACAGCCCGGGCGGCCGGAAGACGGTATTGCCATAGAGATAGAAGATACAGGCGTTGGTATCCCCGAAGAAAATATAAAAAAGGTTTTTGACCCGTTTTTTACCACCAAAGGCCCGCGCGGCGGCGCGGGCCTGGGCCTCGCGGTTACCAAGCATATCATAGATATGCACCAGGGCCTGATCAAGTTAAAAAGTTCGGTGGGGAAAGGTACCTGCGCTACCCTTTGTTTGAAGGCGGCAGAGAATAGCCGCTGATCCTGTTCAGCATCCATCCGAAACAGACGCAATTGTTTTGCCTTATAAGCGCATATTTTATATAATATCGCCTGTGTATTAACGGGAGATAATCGATTGATAGTATCAAAACGGCATAAAAAGCTCTCTCTTAAGACGAGAGTAGTAAAGAAGATAACCGATATACCCGCTGATGACTGGAACAAGGTCTATCCGAAGGTCCTGGAAGGTTATGACTTTTATAAGACTCTTGATGAGATCGGCATGGACCAATTCTCCTTGTTCTATATAGCGGTCTATGACCGCAAGACTCCGGTGGCGGCGACCGTCTGTTTCATAATGAACTACCCTCTCGATACGAGCATAAACGGCCCGCTGAGGCGCGTTACCAATTCCATAAGAAAGGTGCTGCCGAATATATTCAGCCTCAAGGCCGTCATATGCGGCATGCCTATGGGCCAGGGCAAGATAGGCATCGCCGGAGATACGGATATGGTGATGAAGGTCATACTGCGCCGCCTCGAACAGGTAGCCAAAAAGAACAGGGCGCCGATAGTCGCCTTTAAAGATTTCGATCAGAACCAGACAAAATTTCTCGACCCGCTTAAGAAAAAAGGATTTACCAGATTCGATTCACTGCCCACAACGATGCTCAATATATGGTACAAAGACTTCGAAGAGTATATGATGACGTTAAGCAGCGCTAGCCGGTATGATCTGAGAAGAAAATTCAAAAAGGTGGATGGACGCGTCAATTTTGACCTGAAGATAGCGGATACCGTAGATGACGGCACACTACAGGAAGTGTATAAGCTGTATCTCGATATAGTGGCGAAACATGATATGGGATTCGAGCTACTGCCGATAGGGTTCTTTAAGAATATACCGGTGAATATGCCAGGCCAAACGAAATATTTCTTATGGAAGATCGACGGAAAGCTTGTAATGTTCCTCTTCGGCCTGGTCTCGGAGGATATGTTCATAGATTATTATGTCGGATTCGACTATTCCGTTACGCATAAATACCATCTCTACTTCATAAAATTCCGCGAGACTTTGAACTGGTGCATAAAGAACGGGATAAAGCAATATGAGATGGGCATCACAGGCTACGAGCCGAAGCGCAGGCTTGGGTTCGATTTCGTACCGCTCTATATCTATGTGAAACTGCGCAATAGAGCGCTGCGTCCCGCGTTCAATTTTATATGCCAATTTCTGAAATTCGAAAATTTCGATCCGTCATTGAAGAAAGGCAAAAAACAGAGATCAATATGAATCCCGTTAGACCTATTAAAGATGTAAAACTCGTTTATGCAATCATATATCTGTATAATCCAGTTAGGTTTTTTGCGCTATCTTGTTTTGGAGGTCTAACGGGATGAATAAGGGGCATCTTACATTAAAGATATTTCTTCTGATAGTATTGAATGACTTCGTAGATACGATAGCCCAGCTGTTGATGAAGAAGGGCCTGATCCAGACCGGTATAGACTCCATAAACTTAAGCAATATAATACAATTCACGGTAAAGAGCGTCCATTCGCCTTTTCTGTGGCTCGGGATATTCATATTTGTGTTGAATTTCTTTGTCTGGATAGTTGTCCTCTACAAAGTGGACCTGAGCATAGCTATGCCGGTGGGGAGTTTTTGTTATATATTCGTTCCCATCTGCGCGATGATCTTCTTCCGTGAAAATATAAGCCTGATAAGATGGGCCGGTATCATATGCATAGTGCTCGGCATACATTTTGTGGCGCAGAGCAAGAAACCGGCACAGGGGGAGCTGCGGGCCAATGGTTAAGATAATACTTCTTGTGCTATTGTCCGAGGCGATCACCGTGATCGGACAGATACTGTTCAAAAAGAGTATAAACAGTAGCGGGGTATATGATCTCAGGAACAGAAATGATCGTCTCAGTTTTTTATCGGAGATATTTACAAGGCCCTATCTATGGTTAGGCCTCTTGGTCATGGCCGCAGGCCTTGTCGTATGGCTCTTTGCCATAGCTCAGGGGGAATTGAGCCTCGTATATCCTATAGGCAGTTTGCAGTATATCCTGGTACTATTTTCGGCGCACAGATTTCTCGGTGAAAAGATAGACAGGATGAAGTTAGTGGGTACGCTCCTCGTGATGGTGGGGATAGTCTTCATGTCGATGAGTTAAATCTGATAGGAAGAATATGTTTTTTAAATCGATACGTTTTAAAATTTTAGCCTGGTACATGCTTCTGCTGGCGGTGACCCTGTTATCTTTTTCTGCGATACTTTACGGGAGCTTCAGCAAAGTGCTCATCAATAACCTCGACGACCTCTTGAGCTTCAGGGCCGAGGGTGTGGCCAATTCAATACGTACATACTGGCATGATAAGGAGAACACGTCGGATATAGTGCCGTTTCTTGATATGGCGCGTGAATGGATGGAAGAGAAGAGGAAAGATCCGGAGCTGATGAAAATTTTTGTCCGGATATTTAATGTCAAAGCCGAGCAGTTGACGGCCACGAAGTCCATGCCTTTCATTGCGTCTATTCCGAAATCCGACTTTGAAGATGTGCTGGCCGGAGAAGAAAGTTTTAATTCATTGGGCGGCGCGTTTGCCGATGGAAAGAAAACGAAATTCAGGGTCTATACGAGGCCCGTTATAGAAGACGGCAAAGTCGTCTATGTGGTTCAGACGGCCGGCCCCATAGAGCTTATCTCAATAGCGTCCGGCAGCCTCATGGTGATCTTGTTCATCCTTCTGCCCCTCACCGTAGTATTGGCCGGGATTCCAGGAATCCTC
>JAQTPE010000044.1:3967-11724 GCA_028748925.1 Candidatus Omnitrophota bacterium | reverse complement strand
CATGGCAAGACCACGCTTACCGCGTCGATACTCGCGACTTTAGCCAAGAAAGGCAAAGCGACGGCCAAGTCATACGCGGATATCGCCAAGGGCGGCACCGTAAGAGACGACTCCAAGATATTGACTATCGCCGTAGCCCATGTGGAATATGAGACCGAAAAGAGGCATTACGCCCACATAGATTGCCCGGGCCATGCCGACTTCATCAAGAACATGATCACAGGCGCCGCCCAGATGGACGGAGCTATACTCGTGGTATCTGCGGCCGACGGCCCGATGCCCCAGACGAGAGAGCATATCCTCCTCGCGCGCCAGGTCAACGTCCCTTCGATAGTCGTCTTCCTTAATAAGGTCGACATAGTGGAAGACAAGGAACTCGTGGACTTGGTAGAGCTCGAAGTGAGAGAGCTTTTGACCAAGTATAAATACCCGGGAGACAAGACCCCCATCATAAGAGGGAGCGCTCTTGCCGCCATGACAAACCCCGATGACGCCGCCGCGACAAAACCGATATTCGATCTTTTAGACGCCGTAGACACATTCATCCCCACTCCCACAAGAGAGATAGACAAGCCGTTCCTGATGCCGGTAGAAGACGTATTCTCGATCACCGGACGCGGCACAGTAGCTACCGGCAGGGTGGAGAGAGGCCAGATAAAGACCGGTGAGGAGATAGAGATAGTAGGTATAAAGGCGACAAAGAAGAGCGTAGTAACAGGCGTCGAGATGTTCAGGAAGCTCCTCGATTCAGGACAGGCCGGAGATAATATCGGGGTCCTCTTAAGGGGAGTCGAAAAGAATGACGTTGAACGCGGCCAGGTACTGGCCAAACCCGGCTCTATAACCCCTCACACCAAGTTCAAAGCCGAGGTCTATATATTGACGAAAGAAGAAGGCGGCCGCCATACACCGTTCTTTAACGGATACAGGCCGCAATTCTATTTTAGGACGACCGATGTTACCGGAGTAGTCACTCTGCCAAAAGGCACCGAGATGGTCATGCCCGGAGATAACGTCGCTGTAGAAGTGGTATTGATCACCCCTATAGCCATGGAGAAAGAACTGCGCTTCGCTATACGCGAAGGCGGACACACCGTCGGCGCGGGGGTAGTAACTGAGATAATAGAGTAAAGCGATGGCACAAGAACAGCAGAAGATAAGAATAAAATTGATGGCCTATGATCATAGGCTGTTAGACCTGTCCGCAAAAGAGATAGTTGAGACCGCTAAGCGCACCGGCGCTATGGTCGCGGGACCGATCCCGCTTCCTACGAGGCGTGAAATATTCACGGTTCTGCGGTCTCCGCATGTCGATAAGAAGTCAAGGGAACAGTTTCAGATCAAGACCCATAAGAGGATACTTGATATAGTGAACCCGACCTCTAAAACTATCGATGCGCTGAAAAAACTTGATCTGCCCGCGGGCGTATATGTTGAAATAAAATAGTATATTCGTATGGTGTGGTGCGTACAGCGTACCGCATAAAAACAATACGTAATACTCAAAACCAGAGAGTGGAAAGACCGAGATAATGGTAGGAATATTAGGCAAGAAGATAGGCATGACTCATCTGTTCGACGAGAACGGCAAGCTTGTTCCGGTAACTATGATAGAGGCCGGCCCATGCTATATAGTTCAGATCAAGACTAAAGAAACGGATGGCTATAGCGCGATACAGTTAGGTTTCGGCGATAAGCAGGGAAGGCTTGTTGGAAAAGCGGATGCGGCGCGTTTTAAAAAAGCCGGAGTGAATGCGCTCAGGTTCGTAAGGGAGCTGAGAATAGATGATGTATCGGGTTACAAGATAGGGCAGAAGGTGGAAGCCGACCTTTTTGCCAAAGGCGATTTTGTCGATGCGGTAGGCACCTCAATAGGTAAAGGTTTCCAGGGCGGCGTGAAGAGATGGAACTGGGCGGGCGGTCCCGGAGGGCATGGTTCGATGTTTCATCGCGCGATAGGTTCTATACAGTCAGGAGCGCGTCTCGGAAGAGTAACTAAAGGACATCATCTGCCGGGCCACATGGGTCACGCCAGGATAACCACCCAGAACCTCGAAGTGATGAAAGTCGATAAAGAGAATAATCTTATCGTTGTGAAAGGCGCGGTGCCGGGACACAAGAACAGTTATGTAGTGCTTAAAGAAGCAAAGAAGATGCCAAAGGGTTATATTAAACATAAAGTGGTTGTGCAGAAGCCCAAGAAGGGCGCTAAGGGACCGGGCCAGGCGGCTAAAGCAGCCCCTAAAAAATAGAAATCGGAAAGTAGAATGACTACGAAGAAAAATAAGAAACCGGCGGTAAAGAAAGCGGTGAAAAAGGATACAGGCGCTCTGCCCATGTATAATTCCGCGGGCAAGGAAGTCGGAAAATTTGAACTTGATAAGAAGCTCTTCACGGGTGTTGTGAATAAAGGCGTAATATATCAGTTCCTTATGATGTATAATGCCAACCAGCGCAGGGGTACCGCTTCCACAAAGACCAGGGCTAATGTTTCGGGCGGCGGTAAGAAGCCGTATAAACAGAAAGGGACGGGAAGAGCCCGCGCGGGTTCCACACGTTCACCCCTCTGGAGACATGGCGGTATAGTTTTCGGCCCGCATCCGAGAGATTATCATTATGACATACCGAAAAAAGTGAAGAAACTCGCTCTGATATCCAGTTTGAACTCAAAGATCGCGGAGGATAAGTGGATAGGGATCGAGTCCATAGATATGCCCGAATTGAAGACTAAGCATTTTCAGGCGATAATCGATGCGTTGAAATTGAAGGGCAAGAGTCTTTTCGTGCTTGAGGCGGTGGATGAGAAGATCAAGAGGGTTTCCAGAAACATAGAGAATGTATGGATCAAGAATTACAGAGATTTTAATCCCAGGGATGTTATGGTGTCGGATACGGTTATAATGTCCAAAGCGGCCCTGGAGAAGATGCCCGAAAGATTTAAGGATTAATGGGGACAGGTATATGAAAAATTCGCACGATGTAGTAAAAGGATTGTTGAGGACCGAGAAGGGCGCCGTTATGATGCCGTTCGCCAAATATCTCTTTTGGGTGGATAACAAGGCCAATAAAGTCGAGATACGTAACGCCGTGGAAAGTATATATAAAGTGAAAGTCGACAAAGTGAACACGATCAATGTTAAAGGTAAGCCAAAGAGGGTCCGTTATACTGTGGGTATGACTTCCGGCTGGAAGAAGGCGGTAGTTACCTTAAAAGAGGGAAATAAGATAGACGTAATATAATTAGTTGATAGCTCATAGTTAATAGTTGATAGTTAATTGATGGCTCTGAAAGAAAGAAAAAAATAAAATGGGAATAAAAAAGTATAAACCAACAACGCCGGGATCGAGATGGAAATCGCTTTCGGATTTCAGCGAGATAACGAAAAGCACGCCTGAGAAGAGCCTGCTCATGCCGCTGAAAAAAACGGGTGGCAGAAATTCATGCGGCAGGGTGACTTCCAGGCATAGAGGCGGCGGGCATAAGAGGATGCTCAGGATCGTGGATTTTAAGCGCGATAAGCTCGATATACCGGCGAAGGTAGCCGCCATAGAATATGATCCGAATAGATCCGCCAGATTGGCTCTTTTAGAGTATAGCGACGGTGAGAAGAGGTATATTGTAGCGCCTGTCGGACTGAATGTTAACGATGAGGTTATTTCAGGCAGGACGGTGGAGATAAAGGTAGGCAATGCCGCTCCGCTCGATACCATTCCGCCGGGTATTCCGATACATAATGTGGAGTTCAAAAAAGGTTCCGGATCAAGGATCGCGCGCTCAGCCGGTAACTCGTGCGTAATAATGGCTAAAGAAGGCGCTGTGGCTCATGTGAAACTTCCGTCCGGAGAGATAAGGCTGATAGGAACGGATTGCTATGCTACCATCGGGCAGGTAGGAAATATCGATCACGAGGCCATATCTATAGGTAAGGCGGGCCGTTCAAGATGGATGGGCAAGCGTCCGTATTCGAGAGGTATCGCTAAGAATCCGCATGACCATCCGATGGGCGGCGGTGAGGGTAAAGCTACGGGCGGCCAACCCAGAAGCCCATGGGGACAATACGCTAAAGGATTGAAGACGAGGTATCACAAGAAACATTCGAACAAATATATAGTTAAACGGAGGAAGTAATGTCGAGATCCACCAAAAAAGGTCCTTTTGTAGACGAGAAGCTTCTTATGAAGGTGCAAAAGTCTATCATGGCCGGAGACAAGAAGCCCATAAAGACCTGGGCTAGAAGGTCGATAATAACGCCGGAGTTCGTAGGCGTAACGTTATTAGTATACAATGGTAAGAAATTTATTCCGGTCTATGTGACGGAAAACATGGTCGGACATAAGGTCGGTGAGTTTTCACCTACCAGGACTTTCAAAAGACATGGATCCGCAACCGAAGTATCAAGGGAGTTAACGTAAAGATCATGGTATCGAAAGCTATATTAAGATATACGAGGTTATCCCCCAGAAAATTCAGGCTGATAATACCTCTGATTAAAGGTAAACGGGCCGAAGAAGCGATAGCTATTCTTACAGCCGTTAAAAAGAAAGCGTCGGGGATAGGAATAGATCTGTTGAAGTCGGCTATAGCGAACGCGAAAGTCAAGAATCAGGGTATAGATACTTCCGCTTTGTACATCTCGAAGATGATAGCGGATCCCGGTCCTATGCTTAAGAGGTTCAGGGCGGCATCCATGGGCAGGGCGAGCATGATACATAAGCATACGAGCCATTTGACGGTTGAGCTCGATATGATAAAGACGGAAACTCCGGTAGCGCCGGAAAACAAAGCGAAGAAGCCGTTTAATATTAAAAAAACACAGGCGCATACTTCTGTGAAGAAAGAAGTCAAGAAGCCTAAGATACACAAAAAATAATGAGGATATAATGGGTCAAAAAGTACACCCTTACGGATTCAGAGTCGGATATATATATGATAGCAAGTCAAGATGGTATGCTAACAGATATGACTTTCCCAAGCTATTACTCGAAGACATAAAGATAAAGAAACACATAAAGAAAGCCCTCGCGTCGGCGGCGGTGTCGAAGGTGGAGGTTGAGAGGGCCAGCGAGAAGGTGCGAATATTGATATTTACAGCCAGGCCGGGCATTATTATAGGCCGCCGCGGCGCTGAGATCGAAAAACTGAAAGATGAGATACAGGCGATAGCGGGGAAAGATGTCATAATAGATATAAAAGAGATAAAGAATCCTAATATGGATGCGCAGCTTGTGGGTGAGAATATAGCCATGCAGCTTGAAAAACGTATTCCTCACCGCAGAGCTATGAAGAAAGCGGTTCAGAATGCGCTCGATTCCGGAGCGAAGGGGGTCAAGATCATTTGTTCCGGCCGGTTGGGCGGTTCGGAAATAGCGCGCCGCGAAAGTTATCGCGTCGGATCGATACCCGCGCAGACCCTGAGAGCCGAGATAGATTATGGATTCACAGAGGCGTTGACCAAATACGGCCTGATAGGCATAAAGGTATGGATATATAAGGGCGACAAGATACTGGATAAGAAAGAAGAAGAACCGGAAGATAAGAAACAGTTCAAAACAATTTAAAAGAGGTAATTCAAGATGGCATTAATGCCTAAGAGGGTAAAGTTTAGAAAAGCTCAACGGGGTAAGATGCGCGGGGTATCCCACAGGGGATCTACGATGGCATTCGGTGAGTTTGGGCTGAAGGCTTTAGAGAACTGCTGGATGACTGACAGGCAGATAGAATCCGCCAGGGTGACTTTGGCGCGCCACTTAAAAGGCGGCGGCAAGGTATGGATAAGGGTCTTTCCGGACCATCCGGTTACCAAGAAGCCCGCTGAAACGAGAATGGGTAAAGGAAAGGGCGATCCCAGCTACTGGGTGGCTGTGGTGAAGAGGGGCAAGATATTATTTGAGATGGATGGCGTGCCGTTGGAGCTGGCGAAAGCATCGATGAGGGTGGCCGCGCACAAGATCCCTATCAGGACAAAATTCATAACAAGGGCTCACGGGTAGTTAGTTAATAGTTCATAGTTAATAGTTGATAGTATGCAGAGGATCGGGAATAAAAAATGATCAAGTCTAATGAACTCAGGAATATGACGGTAGAAGAGATAAGGATGAAAGAGGATGCCTTGAAGAAAGAGCTCTACGGTTTAAGGAGCGAGGCTGAAGCCGGCAGGGTGGAGAAACCTCATAAGATAAACGATGTTCGAAGGGATATCGCGCGTTGTGAGACAATTATACGGGAGAAGATGAATGCAAAAAAGTAATGAGAGGAATAGTCGCAAAGAGAGGATCGGGATCGTCAAGAGCAATAAGATGAACAAGACGATCACGGTAGTTATAGATAGGATCTCGCATCATCCTGTATATGATAAGCTGGTCAAGACGCATTCGACGCTTAAGGCGCATGATGAGAAGAACGCCGCGAAGATCGGCGACACTGTAAAGGTAGAAGAGACGAGGCCCATCTCCAAGACCAAGAGATGGAGATTAGTCGAGATTATTAAAAAGCAATAAGCTTTAAGCTATAAGCTTTAAGCGGTAAAATTGAAGGTAAAAAATGATAAGAATGAGATCGATAGTAGATGTGGCTGATAATACAGGCGCGCGCAAGGCATCCATGATCGGCGTAATAGGCCGTTCTAATAAAAAATATGCCGATATAGGCGATATAATAACCTGTAATATAAAAGAGGCCGCGCCGGACGCTACAGTTAAGAACCATGAGGTTTGCAAGGGTGTGGTTGTGAGGACGGCCGCTCCGATAAAGAGAGCGGACGGAAGCATATTGAGGTTCGACAGGAACGCTATCGTTATAATAGATCTTCAGATGAATCCCCGGGGAACAAGGATCTTCGGACCTGTGGCCAGAGAGCTCAGAGATAAGAACTTTACAAAAATCATATCGCTCGCTCCGGAGGTTATATAAGATGAATAAAATTAAGAAAAATGACACTGTTTTTGTGCTGGCGGGAAAGGATAAGGGCAAGACCGGCAAGGTCTTTAGGGTATACCCTGCCAGAGGAAGGGCTCTTGTCGAAGGTATCAATTATGTGAAGAAACATATGAGGAAGTCGCAGGATAATCCTAACGGTGGTATCGTGCAGAAAGAGAGTTCCATACATTTATCGAATCTTGCGCTCTTCTGTAGAACGTGCAATAAAGGAGCGCGCGTAGGGTTCAGCAGTTTGACGGACGGAACGAAATCAAGATACTGCAAGCGCTGCAAAGAGGTGATCTAAGATGTCCACACCAAGACTTTTGGAAACATACAGAAATCAGATAGTTCCGGAGATGGTAAAGGCTTTCGGTTATAAAAATAATCTTCAGGCTCCCAAGCTTCAGAAGATAGTCATTAATGTCGGGATGGGAGAGGCTACGCAGGATATAAAGATGCTCGAGGCGGCACAGAGTGAGCTGGCGGCGATAACCGGACAGAAGCCTGTAATTACCAGAGCCAAGAAATCCATAGCGAATTTTAAGATACGTAAAGGCTTGCCCATAGGCTGCAAGGTAACCCTGAGAAGGGCTATGATGTATGAGTTTCTCGACAGACTGATATCTATCGCGATACCGCGGATCAGGGATTTCAGAGGCCTTTCCGCAAGCTCATTTGATAAAGCGGGAAATTATTCATTCGGCCTGAATGAGCAGGTGATATTTGCAGAAGTGAATGTTGATAAAGTGATGAAGACGCATGGAATGGATATAACCATAGTTACGAACGCGAAGAGCAAAGAAGAGGCTTTTACTTTGCTGAAACTCTTCGGCATGCC
>JAQTPE010000044.1:0-3867 GCA_028748925.1 Candidatus Omnitrophota bacterium | reverse complement strand
ATGGCAAAGACATCGTTAATAGTGAAATGTGGCAGGCCGCAGAAGTTTAAAGTGAGACGGTATCACAGATGCAAGCTTTGCGGAAGGCCGCGCGGATATATCGGACGTTTCCAGCTCTGCAGGATATGCTTCAGAGAGCTTGCTTCCAGGGGCGAAATACCGGGCGTAGTTAAGGCCAGCTGGTAAGACGTAAATGCCTGCCGGCAGGCAGGTAATACACTGTACTCAAAACGTAATACAAACGAGTAGGGAGAACGCATAATATGGCAGTGACAGATTCAATCGCGGATATGCTTACGATAGTAAGGAACGGCAGTGTTGCGAAGAAGCCGGTCGTGGAAGTTAAGAACTCTAATATGAATGGAGAGATCCTTACCATATTTAAGAAGAACTATTTCATATCTAATTTGAAGCTTATGAAGGACAACAAACAGGGCATATTGCGCGTATACCTGAAATATCACAAGGACGGTTCCCCGTCCATTCTGGGTATAAAAAGGATATCGAAGCCGGGTTTGCGTATTTACAAGAAGAAAGACGAATTGCCGAAAGTATACAGCGGGCTGGGTTTGGCTGTCATATCGACCTCCAGGGGACTTATGACGGACACTCAGGCGCGTGAAGAGAAACTTGGCGGTGAAGTGATCTGTTATATTTGGTGAGTCCCGTTAGAAATTGTTTCTAGCGGGTAATGGTTAATTGTTTCTAACGGGATAAAAATATGTCTAGAATAGGAAAGAAGCCCATAAATCTGCCTGCCGGCGTAAAAGCGGCTGTGGCGAACAATGTTATAACTGTTGAAGGGTCAAAGGGGAAGCTGACTCTGAACATTCCGCCAAAATTTAAAGTAGAGGTTAAGGATGGCAAGGTGACGGTTGTAAGGCCCTCTGACGCGAAGCAGGATAAGGCGACTCACGGGCTTATCCGAAGCCTGATCAATAACATGGTTATAGGAGTATCGATCGGCTACACCAAGGAGTTGGAGATATCGGGAGTAGGTTTTAAGGCGACGGTGCAGGGCAAAGTCTTAAACCTGCAGCTGAGTTATACGCATCCGATAAATTTTAACATTCCCGAAGGGGTAACGGTGGAGACGCCCAAGCCCACTAATATAACGATCAAAGGAATAGACAAGACCAAGGTCGGTGAAGCCGCCGCGAAGATACGGGATTATTACAGGCCGGAACCTTACAAGGGCAAAGGCATAAAGTATGTCGGCGAGCACGTAAGACGCAAAGCCGGTAAATCTGTAACCGGAGCCGGCGGCGCGGGATAAAAAGTCCTTCGCTGAACCATAAAAGGAATTTGAAAATGATTACTAAGTGGATAAAGATATCGGGCAGGGAGAAGAGGCACAGGCGTATAAGGAAGAAGATCGTAGGTACGATCGAGAGGCCGCGTTTGAGTATATGCAGAAGCACCGGGCATCTTTATGTGCAATTAATAGATGACACCGCGGGCAAGACGCTCGTCTCTTTCTCGACTCTTTCGGCGGATTTAAAAGATAAGATCAAAAAAGACGCGGGCAATGTTAAGGGCGCCGTTATCCTTGGCTCGGCCATAGCCGAGGAATGTAAGAAGAAGGGTATAACCAAAGTCGTTTTTGACAGGGCCGGATATTTGTATCACGGCAGGGTTAAGGCATTGGCCGAAGCGGCGCGAAAAGGCGGACTAAGTTTCTAATACTTCGGCCGAAAATGGGATAAAAAAGTAATAGGGGGAAGAATTGACAAATCCTAACGCAGATAACGATAAAGAGATCAAGAAGGAAGAGCCTGCGAAAGAGCGCGCGGCAAGGCCGGCCAGGCCGTCAAGGCCCAGAGGCAGGGGGCCTTCATTCGGCAGCCAGGATAAAGAATTTGTTGAAAAAGTAGTTACCATCAAGAGGGTGGCGAAGGTTTTAAAAGGCGGGCGCAGATTCTCTTTTAACGCTCTCGTAGTGGCGGGTGACGGAAAAGGCAAAGTTGGCCTGGGGTTTGGCAAAGGAAACGAAGTTGCCGACGCTATAAGAAAAGCATTAAATGACGCAAAGAAGAACTTCTTCGCGGTTCCGATGAAGGGGACGACGATACCGCATGAAATGATAGGTCATTTTAAAGCGGCTCAGGTGTTATTGAAGCCGGCAAGGCCGGGAACGGGTGTTATCGCCGGCGGTCCCGTAAGAGCGATTTGCGAAGCTGCCGGAATAAAGGATATACTTACCAAGAGCCTGGGGTCGGACGCCGCGCTTAATGTGTTGAAAGCGGCTATGACAGGTTTAAAACAATTGAGGCTGGAAAGAAAAATAGAAAAGGACGAGAGGCAAAGTTGAAGATAAATGAGGTGGGCGCGCCTTACGGCGCTAATAGAAAGACGAAGAGGCGCGGAAAAGGTTCCGGCTCCGGTCACGGTAAAACTTCCTGCAGGGGAAGAAAAGGCGCCAAGAAACGTTCCGGAAGGATGACGAGGCCCGGATTTGAGGGAGGGCAGATGCAGCTCGTCAGGCGCCTTCCTAAAAAAGGTTTCAATGCGCCTTTCAAGGATTCGTATCAAGTGGTGAATATTGAGTCATTGAACAGGTTTAGCGCGAATTCTATCGTTGGTCCCAAAGAACTTAAAGAAGCGGGTTTGATAGGGAGCGACAAGAAAAGCATCAAGATATTGGGCGCGGGCGAGCTTAAGAAAGTTATCACTATAAAAGCCCACAAGGTCTCCGAAAGCGCGAAGAGTAAATTAGCCGCTGCCGGCGCAAAATTAGAGGTTCTGGCGTAATGTTCGAAGCTTTTGTTAATACGTTCAAGATACCCGATCTGAGAAAAAAGATATTATTAACGCTCGCTCTTATAGCCGTTTACAGGGTGGGCACTTATATACCTACTCCGGGAGTAGACGGCGCCAAGCTGGCTATATTCTTCGGCAATTTAGCCCGCTCTCAGGGCGGGACGCTCTTTGGCATAATGAATATGTTTTCGGGAGGCGCACTATCCAAGTTGACGATATTCGCGCTTGGGATAATGCCTTACATATCGGCTTCCATCATATTACAGCTTTTGACCGCGGTAATACCCGCTCTCGAAAAACTTGCCAAGGAAGGCGAGGCCGGCCAAAAGAAGATAGTGCAGTATACCAGATACGGTACGGTGCTCCTGGCGGTTGTGCAATCTTTTTTTATAGCCGTATGGCTCGAGAATCCCGCGAGGTTTCAGGGATTGCAGATAGTGCAGTTTCCGGGATGGTCTTTCAGGATACTGACCGTTATAACGCTTACGAGCGGTACGGCATTTATAATGTGGCTGGGGGAACAGATACAGGAATACGGTATAGGTAACGGCATGTCGCTTATAATAACGGCGGGTATCGTATCCCGTATCCCGACGGCTATGTACCAGGTATACTCTCTATTTTCACCGTTTGCTCCCGAGAAAGCGCAGTTGGAGCCTTTTACGCTGATTTTGATGATAGTCATGTTAATAGCGGTAATCGTAGCCGTTATATTAGTTACGCAGGGTCAGCGTAAGATACCTATACAGTACGCTAAACGTGTAGTAGGGAGAAAGGTTTACGGAGGCCAGTCGACGTTCATTCCTTTAAGGGTGAACCAGGGCGGCGTCATACCTATCATATTTGCGCAGAGCATAATTTTATTTCCGGCGACCATAGCGGGATTTATACCGAACCAGACTTTTCAGAAGATAGCGATGTCGCTCACAAAGGGCGAATGGGTTTACAATATTTCGTACGCTGTTCTTATAATATTCTTCTCATACTTTTATGCGGCTATATCGTTTAATCCTGTCGATGTGGCGGATAACATGAAGAAGTACGGCGGGTTCGTGCCGGGTGTGCGGCCCGGAAAACAGACCGCCGAATATCTCGATTTTATAATGA
>JAQTPE010000043.1 GCA_028748925.1 Candidatus Omnitrophota bacterium | reverse complement strand
TGGTCGCCGCCCTGATAAGGGGACAGAGCTTTATACTTAAAGTCGGCAGAGGCATCCCGGTCAATAATGCCAAAACAGAAGAGGAAAAATTCATTACCTTCCCCATGGGAGAGGGCGCGGATATCATCGGAAGCCCTGTAGTTTCATCATCTCTGGGTCCCAATCAGCGGGAGAACGCGCAAGTTACAAAAGGAGCTTCAGGGGTTCTTGAATTTGAATTAGTTACGCGTCAGCCGCAGACCGCCGAGACGCAGCCTCCGTTGCCTGTTGTCCGGGAGGTTTCTGCGATCAAAGAGCCGGCGCCTGTAACCAAACCCGCTTCCGAAGCCATAGTGGATGAAGATTCCGGAGAGTATATTTACGGAAAGGCGGTCGATCCGGCGACCGGTATTTTAAAGGAATTAAGACAGGGCAAACCTACGCGTCTGATATCGCCGGTGCTTTCGATGGAGGAGAGGGATCCTACAAATAGTAACAATTTACTGGCTCAGCGGCTTTTAAATAGGCAGGGCCATGAGGTCAGCGCCAAGTGCTATATGGCCGATAAGGAGAGATGGGTTGGCGAATTGAAGGAACTGCTGGAAAAAGAACTTCCTCTTTTTGCCGGACAGGTATCGAGAGAGTCCGCCTCGCGTATGGCTATAAGGATTATAGAGGACGATAAGAACGCGCGGCAGGAGATCAAGGATTTTGTAAATAATTTCCTTAAAGAAAGATATCCCGAACAAGAGGCCGATAAGATACTGGCCGGGATAAGATTCATACAGGTCGATATCAGCAATATTCAACGCTTGAGTCCTTCACTGGACCTGTTCGTGGACCTGGGCATGATGGAATGCGACAGGTATATGACCGGAGAGTATGGCGATAGAGAGATGCCTCAGGAATTACAAAATAAACTGCTGATGCTGCTCAGGCTTTCATTAATCAATAGGGAATTTACATTGACAGCTAATGTTCCGCTGATATTAAAGGATATATTCGAAGGCCTCATCTTAAGGATACGTCCTGTCAATTGGAATACCATAGATCAATGGAAGAAAGCCAATCGCCAGCTCCTGCAATCCGTCTAATCCGGAATAGACCTATTCCCGCCCCCGGTGTAAAAATATAATCGTTAAAATTTTTATTGACAAATGATACCAGTATGGTATCATTATTTCATGAGGCCGGGATGAAGCTTATACCGAGAAATACGGATTATGCGGTCAGGGCGATATGCTATATAGCGAAGAAGAGACCTGCAGTCGTCTCCGTTGCCGAGCTTGTAAAGAAGATAAAGATACCGCGCCCTTTCTTAAGAAAGATATTGCAGACCCTCAATAGCGAGGGGATGCTGATATCCTATAAGGGTAAAGGCGGAGGGTTCAGATTGGCCCGGAAGCCGGAAGCTGTATATCTGACTGATATAATGGAAGCGTTCCAGGGGCCTTTCAAATTGAACGAATGTTTCTTTAAGAGGAAGATCTGTCCCGATAGGAATAAATGCTGTCTTAAAAAGAAGATAGATTCAATAGAAAGGATGGTCTACAGAGAACTGAGATCCATAACTTTAGGGTCTGTCTTGAGAGGACATTAGGTAATGGCGAAGAGAAAGATAATAATTATAGACGAAGATAAGTGTAATGGCTGCGGGCTGTGTATTCCAAATTGCCCGGAAGGCGCGCTGCAGGTCATTGACGGCAAGGCGCGGTTGGTGAGCGACCTGTTCTGTGACGGGCTCGGTGCATGCATAGGCAATTGCCCGCAAGGTGCTATTAAGACAGAAGAGAGGGAAGCCCAAGCGTACGATGAAAAGAAGGTGATAGAGAATATAGTAAAATACGGCAAAAATACTATAATAGCGCACCTCAAGCACCTGAAAGAGCATAATGAGTTCGCTTACCTAAAGATAGCTATGGATTATCTTGTTACCAAGGGTGTAAGAATCAGGCCCGGCGATCTTACAGGTACGGTCGCTTCTGGTTCGTGCGGTTGTTCCGATCCAAATATTAGCCAAAAAAGCGCCAGGTCCGCCATTGAAAAGCGCCTGACCCCTTTTTCAGGGAAAAAGACCCAATTTCATGATGTTACAATCAGTATAAAAGGAAAGAGAATAAAGAATTCTGCGGGTTGAATAATAGGAGCTTGTGTGGTATCATGTTAGTCTCAATAGGAGGATATTATGAAAGAGAAGATAGAAGCCGCGTTAAAGAATATACGGCCGATGCTGCAGGCGGACGGCGGAGATATAGAACTAATCGATGTCTCTAAAGACGGCGTAGTAAAAGTTAAACTTACCGGAGCGTGCGGATGCTGCCCGATGAGCCAGGTGACGCTGAAAAATGCCGTGGAGCAGAGATTAAAGAAGGAAGTGCCGGGGATAAAAGAGGTTATATCCGCCTAATAATAACAAAAAGGGGGTGAGCCGGTATGTCATGCGGAAGATGCGGCAAGAAGAAGCCGAAAAAATAGAGCGGGGGGATTATGGATAAATATAAATGTTTAGTATGCGGTTATATTTATGATCCGGCAAAAGGCGATCCGGATAACGGTGTAAAGCCCGGGACGAGCTTCCAGGATATACCGGATAGCTGGGTATGTCCCGAATGCGGCGCTCCGAAGAGCGAGTTTGAGAAAATATAAAGAGGAGTTGTGCTAATGAAAGCAAAAGTGGATGCGGATACATGTATAGGTTGCGGACTTTGTGAAAGCACTTGTCCGGAAGTATTTAAGATGGACGGAGATAAAGCGATTGTCATAGGATCCGTCGTACCCAAAGGCGCGGAAGATACCTGCAAAAAAGCGTCAGAAGACTGCCCTGTTACGGCGATCGCGATAAGCTAAAGAACGCTTAAGAGGTGGTTCGAATGGCCGAAGTTTCCATTCTTATCGGAGGGAAGGCCGGTTTCGGAATAGACAAGTCGGGCACGATATTATCATTTATCGTGAATTCCCTCGGCTATAATGTCTATACATACCGCGATTATCCGTCGATAATAAGAGGCGGCCATACATTTTCTATAATAAGAGCCGCCCGGGAGAGGATATCGAGCCACAGGAGCGCGGTAGATTATATTCTCGCTTTGAATCAGGACGCCGTGGCGCTTCACAAAGATAGGATCAAAGAGAGTTCGGTAATAATTTATGATGCCGACAACGTTAAATGCGACGGGGTATGCCCCGTTAAAAACGCTGTCGGCATTTTTGTCTCCGGTATTCTTAAGGAAGAAGCGGCGCCCGAGATAATGCGTAATACATGTATTATCGGAGCCTTTTCCGGTGTTGCCGGTATAGAATGGAGCATAGTAGAAAGAGTATTAAGAAAAGAGATCTCCAGAGACATAGAGATCAATATCAGAGTAGCCCGCCGGGGGTATGATAAGGTTAAAGCGCTTACCGCGATAGCGCCCGTCAACAATAGAACCTTACCGCTTATTACCGGAAGCGAGGCGATGGGCCTCGGTTTTTTGAAAGCGGGACTTGATACATATATAGCGTATCCCATGACTCCTGCCTCGCCGCTTCTGCATTTCCTGGCCGCGGAGGCGGAAAATTTTTCTGTTAAGGTTATTCACCCGGAGAGTGAAATAGCCGTAATGCTTATGGCGTTAGGATTTTCATATTGCGGGGAGTCGGTTGCCGTAGGAACTTCCGGAGGAGGATTTTGCCTTATGACGGAGGGTTTGAGTCTTTCCGGTATGGCGGATTTGCCGGTTGTAATAGTTCTGGGCCAGAGGCCGGGACCGAGTACGGGCTTACCCACATATACTTCTCAAACGGAGCTTAATTTCGCTCTAAACGCCGGACAGGGCGAGTTTGCCCGTTTCGTAACGGCTCCAACTGACGCGGAAGATTCGTATTATTGGGCTGCGGTAAGTTTGAATATCTCGAAAAGATTCAGGATCCCATCGATATTATTGACCGATAAGACGATATGCGAGGGGCTCTTCAATTTTGACATCGATTCAATAAAAGAGATAAGACCAGAGACGCCGCCGGCTTCGGTATTTCCGCCGAATAAAGGCACGGTAATAAAGGTAAATAGTTATGAGCATGACGAATACGGCATAACTACCGAGGATCCCGCGGAGACTGTCCGGATGCAGGATAAGAGATTGCTGAAGATGAAGTCGCTGGCCGAAGAATTGGAAAAGTACGAAACCGTAAAATGCCGCGGTAAGAATAATTCAGATACGGCTATATTGTGCTGGGGTTCGAACGGGCCCGTCTGTGAAGATGTGGCTTCATCGTTGAACCTTAAAGTGGTATCCCCGGCGGTTCTTTCGCCCTTTCCCTTAAATGCTTTTAAGGCCGCGCTCAAAGGCGTAAAAAATATAATTTCCGTTGAGAATAACGCGACCGGCCAATTGAGGTCGCTTGTAAATAGTTACGGCATAAAAGTGGATCAGGAGATACTCAAGTACGACGGAAGGCCATTCTCCGTCGATGAACTGGAAGGGTTGGTAAAGAGCAAGCTATCCGCCTGAAGATATAGGAACGAGTTCAATGATTAATCTGGCGACGAATGCGCAAAATACCTGGTGTACGGGATGCGGTAACTTCGCTATCCTCAGTGCCATAAAATCGGTACTGCAGTCTATGGCCGAAGACGGATTTCCTTTGGAAAATGTTGTTCTTGTCTCCGGTATCGGCTGTCACGCGAAGATAGTAGATTATATAAACGTAAATAGTTTCTATTCGCTGCACGGCAGGGTCGTCCCTGTGGCCGAGGCCATAAAATTGTCGAGATCGAACGTAAGAGTGATAGGTTTTTCGGGTGACGGGGATTCTTACGGTGAAGGGATGGAGCATCTGATATTCGCCGCCAAGAGAAATATCGATATAACGATGATAATACATAATAACCGTGTCTATGGTCTCACCACAGGTCAGTATACACCCACTTCGCCTTTAGGATTCAAGGGCCGCTCAACTCCTTTTGGATCCAAAGAGCTGCCCATTAATCCCCTCGAGGTTATGCTGGCCGGCGGCGCCACATTTTTGGCTCGCGGCACCTCGCACGGTTTAGAGTTGTTAAAGAAGATATTTAAAGAAGCGATATTGCATAAGGGGTTCTCTCTGGTCGATGTCCTGCAGGTATGCGTTACATTCGATAACCTGTATGAATATTATGACAAAAGGATCTATGAGCCGCCTGCCCATGATCCGTCGGATAGGACGGCCGCTGCCGCCATGATAAGGGAATGGGATTATGACAATGATTCAAAAATACCCCTCGGTATTATCTATAAAAAGGATGCCGGGACTTTTGACGAGAGATTTAAGCCGCAGGAGAAAGCCGTGGATAGGGATGCTAAGATAAGAGAGTATCTGGAAAGGCGGATTTGATCCGATGGACCCCGCACCTTCTTAAATAAGGCGCGGGATAGAAAGAGAAGGTGCGGGGTGGACCCGAATGTACTTCATAATATAAGCTACGGGATGTTTATAGTATCGTCGAGTAAGAATAAGGCCCTGAATGGCCAGATAGCCAATACGGTCTTTCAGATAACGAGTACTCCGGTCACGATAGCTATCAGCATAAATAATAAGAATCTGACCTACGAATATATAAAAGAGAGCGGTATATTCGGTGTATCCATATTGAGCGAAGAAGCGCCGCTCCCTTTTATAGGAACGTTCGGTTTTAAGTCTGGGAGAAATGAAGATAAGTTCAAGGACGTGAATTTCAGGATACTCTCTTCGGGATGTCCGATAGTGACCGATTATTCCATAGCGTATATAGAAGCGGATGTGATAAACTGCTTCGACTGCGTTACGCATACGCTCTTTTTAGGTAAGATGAAAGACTCGGCCATGTTGACGGAGGGCAAACCTATGACGTATGAGTATTATCATCAGGTGAAGCGCGGATTTACGCCGCCGTCAGCGCCTACATTCATAAGGGGAGAAAATAAGGGGACGCCAAAATGAGGCCATTCGAGATAAAGAAAGGCATATATCCCGTTAGAAATGGTGAAATTTCTAACGGGATATACTGGGTGGGTGCCGTAGATTGGACTGTGAAATCTTTTCATGGTCATACTTATACAACACAGCGGGGCACGACATATAACTCTTATCTTATCGTAGATGAAAAGATAGCTCTTGTTGATACCGTATACGGCCCCTTTGCCAGTGAGATGATAGAGAAGATCAAAGATATAGTACCTCCGGAAAAGATAGATTATGTGATAGCGAATCATGTTGAGACCGATCACTCCGGCGCCATGCCGGCTCTGATGAAGTTATGCCCGAAAGCTAAAGTATATTGTACGGCCAAATGTAAGGAGGGGTTGTATAGACACTATTATGGGAATTGGGATTTTCAGATAGTCAGGACGGGAGATTCGTTGAAATTGGGCAAGAGAACGCTCTCGTTTCTGGAAGCGCCGATGATCCACTGGCCCGACAGCATGTTCACGTATTGCCCGGAGGAGAAACTCCTTCTCCCGAATGACGCCTTTGGCCAGCATTACGCGACGAGCGAACGCTATAATGATGAGGTGGACGAAGCCGAGCTCATGGACGAGGCGGCGAAATATTACGGAAATATATTATGGCCCTTAAGCTCTCTGATACTTAAGAAGATCGACGAAGTCGTGAAGATGAACATACCTATAGAAATGATAGCTCCCAGCCATGGTGTGATATGGCGCAAGGATCCGATGAGGATAGTCAACGCGTATGTCTCGTGGGCCAGGAATGAGACCAGGAAGAAGGTTGTGGTTATTTATGAAACTATGTGGGGTTCGACAGGGAAGATGGCGCGCAAGATCGTGGAAGGGATAACCGACGCCGGGATAGATGTAAAATTGGTAGATATAAATCAGTCGGACAGGACCGAGGTTGTAAAGGAGATGTTGAGCGCAAAGGGTTATCTCATCGGTTCGTCTACCCACGATAATGACATGCTGCCCGCGTTGGCGGGTTTTCTCGAATTCGTCAAAGGGCTTAAACCTAAAAACAGGATAGCCGCCGCGTTTGGTTCTTACGGCTGGTCAGGCGGAGCTGTTGCCGGTATAGAGAATATAATAAAAGAGGCGGGCATCTCGCTTGCGATGCCATCCATCTCATTCAAATACGTTCCCGATCAGAATGAGATGAAGAGTTGTTATGATTTCGGGAAAGAATTCGCGTTAAAACTGTAAATAAAACAAGGAGAAATGGGATGGGTAAAGAAGGGACGAAGGTAGCTATGGCAGAATTAAAGGATATGCTCCAAACTGCCGACTGGAAGAAGGAGAAGCATGTGCCCGTGATCGATTCGCCCGATAAGGTCAAAAAAGGCGACTTGATAAAGGCGGATTTCACGGTAGGTAAAGAGATAGCGCATCCCAACACAACGGAACATCATATAAGATGGATATCCGTGTTTTTTTTGCCGGACGGAGAGAAGTTCCCTATACAGGTAGCGAGGTTTGAATTCGACGCTCATGGTGAGTCGATAGGCGGACCGAATATGAGCACCGTCTATACGCATCCGGCAGCTACGGTGAATTTCAAAACCGACAAGCCGGGCATGATCCTGGCGTCCAGCTACTGCAATATACACGGGTTGTGGCAGGGGTCAAAAAGACTGGAGATATTATGAATAAGAAAGTGAAAGTGTATTCCACGTCCACATGCCCTTTCTGTATAAGGGCTAAGCAGTTCTTAAAAGAGAGCGCGGTGAGCTTTGAAGATATCGACGTCTCCACGAACCATGAGGCCGCCCAGGAGATGATAAAGAGATCCGGGCAGATGGGTGTGCCGGTGATCGATATCGAAGGCGAGCTTATCGTCGGCTTCGATAAAGATAAAATCAGGAAGGCTTTAGGGTTATAACTTTTACTCAATACGCAATACGCGCTACCCAATACAAAATATGTATGATCTCATCATAATAGGCGCCGGTCCGGCGGGAATAACCGCGACGGTGTATGCCGCCAGAAAAAAGATGGATTTTTTGGTCGTCTCCGGCGATATCGGCGGCCAGGCGGCATGGAGCGGGGATATAGAGAACTATACCGGCTATCAATTTATTACCGGCCCGGAGCTCGCTTTGAAGTTTGAAGATCATATGCGTAAATACGGCGTGATGGTGAAAGAGCCCGAACAGGTTCTCGACATCAGGAAGATAGAAGACAAGATTATCGTAAAGACCGATAAGGGCCGGTATGAATCCAGGACCGCGATCATCGCTTCGGGAAAGAGGTCGAGGGAGCTATCGGTTCCCGGAGAAAAAGAGTTCAAGAACAAAGGATTGACATACTGCGCCACCTGCGATGGGCCGCTCTTCGCGGGCAAGGATGTGGCCGTAATAGGCGGCGGCAATTCCGCTCTCGATGCCGTACTCCAATTAATAAAGATAGCCCGTCGTATTTATCTCGTCAATATAGTCTCTCATTTAACGGGCGATCCCGTCATGATAGACAAAGTGCATGAAAGCGATATCGTGACCGTAATGAATAATGCGAAGGTACTCGGGATCACGGGCGCTGAAATGGTCAATGGCATTAAAATAAGATATGACGGCCAGGAGAGGATCATTCCCGTCGAGGGGATATTCGTAGAGATAGGGCTTATACCAAATTCTCATTTTGCGCCGGATCTCGACAAGAACGCGCTGGGCGAGATAAAGGTGGACTGCTGTAACCGGACGAATATCCCGGGGATATTTGCGGCAGGAGACGTCACCGATCTCCCGGAAAAGCAGATAATAATAGCCGCGGGGGAAGGTTCAAAAGCGAGCCTGTCGGCGTTCAAGTATTTGAATCAGCATAGATGAATCTGAAAGCATTATGGCGGATCATAAAGAGCTGATCGAAGAGTATAAACAAAAGAAAGACGATATCAAGAGACGTCTGCGTGAATTCGAAGAGGCGGGCAAAGGCAGCGCCAAAGATATATTCACGGAGCTCTGTTTTTGCATACTAACGCCGCAATCCAATGCCCGCCAGTGTGATAAAGCTATAGAGGAACTTAAGAGGAAGGGGCTGCTTTTTAAAGCTCCGGCCGGCATGATCCGTCCCATCTTAAAGGGCAGAGCGAGATTTCATAACAAGAAGGCCGATTACCTGGTGAATGCGCGCAGGTCTTTCGACAAGAGCATTCTGTCCCGCGGTAACATTCTCGACGTGCGTAAAAAGATAGTGGAGAATATAAAAGGCATCGGATACAAGGAAGCGAGCCACTTTTTAAGGAATATAGGTCTTGGCGGGGATATCGCGATACTCGACAGGCATATACTTAAAAATTTGAAGAGATACGGTGTGATAGGCGCCGTGCCGCTGTCTATTTCCGTGAGAACTTACCTTAATATAGAGAAGTCCGCGCGTTCATTTGCGAAAAAGATAGGCCTGGGGCTCGGAGAATTGGATCTCTTATTCTGGTCGCGGGAGACCGGCGAGATATTCAAATAATCCCTCTTCCCGGCCATTCGATATTGATTGCTGAATATGCTTGACATGAAATCAAGTAAGGGATTATAATTTGACATTAGTAATTTCATACGAATATGGAGAGATCCTTAAGCCGCTCCGCGTGGTTGCGGCCTTCAAGATCGGTCTTGTTTAACAAAATTGGAGGAGTAGATGAAGAGAGGTTTGATGTTGTTTTTTGCAGCTGCTTTAGTGGTGGTGCCGCTTGCTGTGGTCGGTTGCAAAGGCAAGGTCGACAAGGAAGCCGATATGGCCAAATTTGAGACGACCGAAGCGATGATTCCCGTAGAAGATGTTGAGATTACGCAGACATCGGTTACAGAACCTTCCGCAACACAGGTTATAAGTCAGGAGACAATTCCTCCGACCGCTTCAGTACCTCCCGCGGCCGATAGTGCGGCTCCCGGAGCGAGACAGGATAACCTTTCCAGGAACAAAGATATACAGACAGCGCTTAAAGCAGCTAACTTTTATACCGGTAATATTGACGGTAAGATCGGCCCAAAAACGAAGAGAGCTATAGTGGGTTTCCAAAAAGCGAATGGCCTAAAGGCGGACGGCAAGGTCGGTCCGAAGACGTGGGCGGAACTTGAAAAGTATTTAACCGTTCAGCAGTAAAAGGAGGAGCATTTTTTATGAAACTATTGAAGTGGACGTTCTCCATCGTCCTTATCACGGTCGTTTCGCTTTCGCTGGCGGGATGCGGCGTCTCCAAGAATAAATATGAGGCGCTCCTTAATGAAAAGATAGCGCTTGAAGAGAAGTTGAATCTGCTCACCAGGTCGAGAGACGCTTTAAGAGGCGAATACGAGAACTTGCTGAAGGAGAAGATGGATCTGGCATCCAGAGTGGATATTCTGGCGAACGAGAAGAACGCGCTCAAGGGCGAATACGATAAACTTCTTGACGAGAAGGTCTCATTGAAGGCGGCCTACAATAAGGTATCCGCGCCCAAAGAGGCGCAGGCCAAGCCAGTTAAAAATTAAATTTCCCGCGGCAGGAAAGTGGTCGATGATCTGATTCTTAGACGTTGACATTTAACCCGCGAGCGTGGTAATATTTACCGGCAACGTTTTAAGGAGGTGTGGCATGAAGAAGTATTTTGTGTGTATAGTGATGATATCTGCGATGATGATTTTGTCACCCATCTCGGCATTTTCCGAAGACCCCCAGGCCTCAGTAAAAGATTCTATGGCCGACACTCAAATGGCGCAGGCGGATTCCGCGGAAGACGAGGCACCCGCTAAAATCAATGAGTTCTCCATTTACGGTGAGATACAAACCGTCAATACCCAGGCATCCTCGCTGTCTATTCAGTATTATGATTATGATAGCGATGAAGAGAAGACCCTGGAAGTCACTCTCGATAAAGATACCAAGCTGGAAAACGTAAAGACTATAGACCAGATGAAAAAGGGCGACTGGGCGGATATTACATATACCGCAATCGCCGGAAAGAATATGGCAAAGCTGGTAAGCGTTGAGGTTGAAGATTTGCCCATAGAAAATAATGCTCCGATAAACACTACTGAATAATAGTAGCATAAGGAGTTCATTTGCGTACAAAGGAAAAGGCGCAATTCAGGTTTCCTCAAGGGTATGGCGATCAAAAGATAGTCATATTGGTGCGCGACCCGTGGTGGATATTTGCATATTGGGAGATACGCCGCGAAAGAGAAGAAGACGTATTAAACAAGATAAAGAACGACGGCGACCTGCCTGTTAAGACCATCCTGCGCGTTTATGATGTTACCGACATAAAATTCAACGGAAATAATGCCCATTCGCATTTTGATATAGAGTTAAAGGGCCTCGCCACTAACTGGTATATTAACGTAGGTTCTCCCGACAGGTCCTGGGTAGTAGATATAGGTATCGTTACAAAAAAAGGCGGATTTTATCTTCTGGCCAGATCCAATACGATAAGGACTCCAAGATACGGCATGTCCGACAAATTGGATGCCGAATGGATGATGCCCGAAGATGATTACTGGAAGATGTTCGGGCTCTCCGGAGGTTTCGGTGTGGGCAAGGGCTCTCTGGAAGTCAGGGAGATGGTAAAGAAAAGGCTTGAGGAGCAGATTACCTCCGCGCAAATATCGAGCGGCGCGTCATTTTACAGAAAGATGCAGGAGCGGAAGTTCTGGCTGGTAGTCAATACAGAGCTGATAGTCTACGGAGCGACCGAGCCCGATGCCAGGCTTACTGTACAGGGCAAAGAGATAAAACTGCATCCGGATGGAACATTGACATTAAGGTTCGCTTTGCCGGATGGAAAACAGGTCATACCGGTCGAAGCTACCTCCTCGGATGGCATAGACCACCGTAAGATCACGCCGGTCGTTACGAGAAAGACGGAATAGGCCATTATGCCC
>JAQTPE010000042.1 GCA_028748925.1 Candidatus Omnitrophota bacterium | reverse complement strand
ATGAGTACTCCTTCAAGCGCGATACAGCTTTTATAGAAAATCTTATTACAGCGAATACTTCGTCCGTCATTGCGAGGAGGCCAAAGGCCTCTTCGTCATTGCGAGGGGCCGGAGGCCCCGAAGCAATCTCAAAAACCTCTATCCTAGTCACCGGCGGTTTCCACACCGAAAATCTGGCAGAGCTATTCAAGAAACAGGGTATCTCCTATGTCTCGATTATCCCTAACTTCAAGAATAGCGACGGCTACGAATGCCCGTATTTCAATATTCTATCCGGCGCTGACAAAACGCAATTGGTGAAAGCCGTCCCGGCCATGCTTGCCGGAAACATGGCGACGGCCAGCCAACTCAATCCGACTTTACGTGATGCGGTAGAAGAGTTTGGTGGAGCGCCTATCGCTTTGCCGCCCTCTGCAGCGAGGGCGATTTTGCGGCAGCAGAACGTGAAACATTCGGACATCCTTCCTTTCTTGAAGTCTCTTAATATGCCCGATGTTACCGTTATAAATTTTGACACCCATCCTGACGACGGTCTTGCCGATGAAGAAGCCGCCCCCGGAAACTGGGTGAGAGCGGCCAAAGAGAGAAGACTTATTGGTGATGTTTACTGGGTGCTGCCTGAGCAAGAAAATGCCGCCAAACTCTACGGCATGACACCGGAAGAATTGCGAAAAACGCGTCATGACGCCACAATAACCTATGCCACGTCCGATATCAATGATAGAAGGCTTGCGGATATCAAAGGGCCGATAGTCGTGTCCATAGACTTTGATTATCTGTCATTTACAGGTTTTAAGCGTTTAACCTTTAAAATAGGCTTCTTGAGACGAATAGCTATCAGGAAAGAGATTGAACGAATATTCAATTATTTAACGCAAAACAATATTCAGGTTGCGGCCTTCTTCTTTGCCGAATCCGGGCCTGAGTACGTTCCCGAATCAGACAAGGTCTTTATAGATAGAGAGTTAAATTCAGCCTATAGAAGATATATAGATAAAGTTGAGGTGTCGGCATCCGCCGCAGCGCGTGTCCAGAACCCGAGGCACGAAGTGCCGAGCGGTCCTGGGCCATCCGCCGCGAAAGATTCAGACGGAACTAACCTTATTCCGAAAGAGACCATAGAAAAATGGCTGGACGAACGCAATATTGAGATACCCCAGCCGGGGACTATGGCACATAGCCTTATGGGGCAAGTTGCTATAAAAGAATCTACCGCCCAAACTTTATCCGATATCTCTACACAAAGTAATGATGAAGCCGTGCAAAGTAACGTTGCCGCGCTGTTTATGCCGATGGAGAAGCGGTTTACGCCGGTTGGCAGAGATAGGAATACTCTTATCGAAGAGACTCTTGATAATCTAAAAATTAAGCCTTCCGAAGTGACCGGTATTTTATTGGAAGGGGGCAGGGTTGAGATCAGGCCTCTTGGTAAAGGGGAGTTCAGATATGTAAACCATGTCATAATTAAGACCGCGCAAAAAGAATATCATTTTACTTCCAGCACAAATTATCGATCTGACGATCTGGGCGGGCATCTGCGGATCGCGGAAGAATATTCGTATCTTAAGCTGATCAGAGACAAGTATAAATATATCGAACGTTTCCAGGAACCCCTGGCTATAGGCATGTTTGACTACAAAGGTATTAAGCGTAGGGTTATTTTAAAAGAGTTTAAGCCGGGAATGGACATGAAACAGTTTTTGACCGCGAGACTATCAGGACAAATGAACGATAATGATATCGCAAACCTCGCGGATGTGATGTATGACTGGGGAAGATGCCTTGCCGACGTTTATAACGCTACGGGTGGTTATATTACCGATCCGCATCCCAAAAACTTTGTAGTGAATGACGCTGTTATTCCTCCGGTTATTTCCATAATAGACGCGGAAGATTTTAGGGATGGGCTGCCGGATAACAGGATATTTGACGTAGTGTCACAGCAACTTGCGCATATAGAGAGAAGCATATCTGAAAACCCTCTGAGGAGGCAGATATTGCTTATGCATCCAACAATAGAGAAGGTCTTATCGAAGGCATATCTGTCCGGGTTTATTAGCAACTATATTACTAACCATGATCTGGACGTTGAAAAATTTCTTAATTCGATGGATGAAACAGCGCCACAGGTAGGGCTACTTATAGGTGACATTCTATCCAAAGATTCAGCAATGCGTGAAAATATTCATATCAAAAATTTATCCGTGCTTTCTACTATATTTACGGCGAAGCCGGCTGAGTTGCCGTCTTTGCGTCATAAGAATATATCGAATGTGGATTTATCTCTACCGAAATCAAGATTCGGTGTATCTGGTGTTAATATAGCGTATGTCCTGATAAGTGCACTGAATGAGGAACTTAAAATTGCAGATCCAGCTAATGCTCCGATCGTTTCAGTAATAGGTTCTCTGTCATATGCATTAACTGATACGGGAGATATCGACTGGGACGCAATCGGTGATTTCGATCTAAGAGTGCATACAGATAAGCCTTTATCTAAAGATGCCATGCAGAGGATAACCGTTCTTTTTTATAACAAGCTACGAGCCCTTGGGGTTAATGTACAGACAACCGGCGTCGAAGAGGCAGATGCTTTCACAAGGAGCATCCTTATGCAAAAATGGGGCATTAGTGAGTCGTCCGGTAAGGCCTATCGTACTCAGATATTATTCGCGGATGAAAAGAATCTCTTCGAAGGAGAAGCGGGATTTGATTCATATCGTCCGACTGATCTGTTTTTTGGCAACACCGAAAGATTAAATACGATTTTAAATAAAGTCGGGTTGGATGCGATCGTGGCAAGAACAGAAATATTTTATAAAAGTATGCTGAAAGATGCCCAGCGAGAATACAGAGATTCAAACTGGCCGAATAAAGCAAAGGTAAAATTGTTAAAACAATTTTATCAGCTTGCATACTTAAGAGGAGAAAAGCTATTCTGGCTTTTAAACGCATATAAAGAACTGAGCAATAAATATGATGAGCAATTGTTCGTTGAGTCATATGAAGAAGCTATTGATAAGCTTTTAAGAATAGGAGATGATCAATTGCGTGAGGAATTATCAAAGAATATACAAAACCTGTCAATCATAGCCGCCGTGGCGCCTGCCCCTACGAAGCCTCTTGAGTCTGCCGGTATTGGCGAAGTAGGGCCTGCCTCTACGAAGCCTCTTGAGTCTGCCGGTATTGGCGAAGTAGGGCCTGCCCGCCTACCTGTCCTCCGAAGCTCGGAGAGCGAAGGAGGAAGCCCGGAGGGCGAAGTGCCGGGCGGCTCGGGGTTATCTGCCGAAAAAACAGATGACGTGGAAAGGATAGTAAATACATGTGTTTCAAAGATACGGGATAGGTTGTTAAATAAGATAGGCAGAGGCTATAGAGCATTTAAAGATATAGACATTACTGCAATGTCCAAAGAAGAGCTTGAAGATGCGAGGGCGAAATTCGAAATATGCCCCATTACCACTAAAATAGCGCATGTGCTCTTATGCAAAACGTTGGCGAGGATGCCGAGATTCGAGATGAGCATGTGGGCGTCCCCGTTTGACCTGGGCTCGGGCAGGGGGCAGAATTCGATGCATTTCTGGAACGAGATTCGCGATACCAGTACGGGCAGAAGATTCTATGTGAGCTTCGCGGACGGACAGTTTGAAGATAAATGGATAGCGCGGGTAAGAGTGGTTGATATAACCGATGAAGTAAAGAGAAATGGGCTATTAGAGAGCATGCAGATATTGCCACACAAAGCGGCAACCATAGGTATTGGAGAGATCAATAACGTTCTTGGCGTCGATGGGGCACAGGCCATCGCCGTGTTAGCGGCTCGCGAAGTGCCATCTGCCGTTGTAACAGACCTGTCTGGTTTACTTGCAAAAGAATATGTAACCCATGATATGGCCGTTAAAAATATAGTGAATCCGAATAACGCGGAAGGCTTGGTAGCCGTTTATGGCGGGTCAGGCGCAGATATATCCAATTTCTTATTATCTACTAATGTTCAAAAAGCATATTTTGTGGATCAATCAATGATTTCCTATAATAGGATAAAGATTTTAAAGGAAAAATGGGTATCAGAAGGTAAACTTGATGATTTAGCAGGATATCGGGGGACAAAATACCGGGATGGATATGCCTCAAGCTCCAATTTTGAGATGAGTGAAATAGAATTAAAGATACTGTTGGAGCTAAAGGCTATAGGCGTTGATCCGGCTAATATTATAATTGAAAAAGAGAGTAAAGGTATCACTATAGGATTTAATTGGCAATATCCTGGTTCAGACGTAAAGGAATATTCGATTACATTTATAAGCGCTTCTATTGAAAATTGGCAGAAGTACCCGCCGCTTCTGGCAAATGCCCTGGATAATGGAATAGATATTTATTATCAAAGAGCCGGATTTGAAATACCCTCCAAGTATGGCGAATTTATTCAGCATATCGCAGATGGCATTAGAGAAGGCGGCTTTCTGGTTACGGATGATCGTTCCAAAAATATAGCTAATAATAGTTTCGATGAAAGAAATGCGGGAGAATTTCTTGGTAAAGACTTCACTTTGTTAAATTCGGAACAACTGATAGATAGCGGGAAGGCGATCATAGATATCAAACAAAATGAGGAAAGGATATCCAGAGAATCGGGATGGGTTAACTATGGCTGGGATGTTAAAATACGGCAAAAGCAGACTGCGCGGGCTGTGCCGCAAGCCATTGAGGAAAGGCGGGAGGCGCTCATAGCTGCGGCTAATACGACAGATGGCAGGGATAAGATCGTTAAGATAATCGTAGGGCGGCCGGAAGGTGATGAATTCGAATCTCCGTTCCAGTCAACTTCTCGTAAGATTTCTCAAATGCTTGCTAAGAATGGCTATGGCTTGGTCGAGTCCAGTATGGATAAAGGGGGGAGCCAGCGGTGCGACGAAAGCCAGGTCTATTACTATACCATATTCAGAGATGATCCCGATGGAAAGCGTACGATGTCGAGTATCGACTCATCTGTAAAAGACGCGCAGAGTGATATGAAACGGGACGGAGTAGCTGGCCGCATAATCTTATTTGCTTCTGAGATGGAAGAAGAAAGAGGGCCCAAGGTATTCAATGCGGCGAGATCAGCTTATGCCAAAGAGGCGATGGTGGTGCCCGATGCCTATACGGATATGTCCGCAAAGGATATATTATATGAAGGAGCGCAGTCGTATCCTGACATAGTAGCAAGAGTAGTTCTTGGAAGGGCCATAGCATTCTATTATGATGGCGGTAATAAAGAAGAAACGGTAAAACTTATAAAATTACTGTTGGAAAAGATAACAGCAGCGGATGTTGAGAGCATTCTGGTCGTAAAGGATGGCCTGCTAGAATTCTTAAAGCCTATCAGGATAAGACCTGTTGACTATAGAAACATTACCGATTGGAGAGATGCGCAGGAAGCGCTTGCGCAGTCGGCATAAGTTCATTTTATCATTTTTTGCCCGGTAATACCGGAACGCCCTTCAGGGCTTACTAGCGTTGGCCCTGGATAAGAGCCGGTATACCGGGTTTTCTATTGTAACTTTTCTTGCCGTTTACCGATTTCTATGATATACTTTCATACGGTTTAGCACACGTTCATACTATTTATATTAATATCGTATTTATAACCAGAATTCGCAATGCATTTTAAATCATTAGAGCTTCTTGGATTCAAGTCTTTTGCGGAAAAAACAAAGCTGAATTTCGAGCCCGGCGTTACCGCTATCATCGGTCCCAACGGCTGCGGGAAATGTTTGAGCGGTTCAAGTGAAGTCTGCCTTGCGGATGGCTCTAAAGTTACCATCAAAGAGTTAGTGAGCCGAGCCTTCAAGTGTGCCGATAATATAGAAAAACTTGATGATGGATATTTAGCATATTCCAATAATTCGGACACTCTTGTCCTGTCGCTTAATCCCCGTACTTTAAAAATTGAATCCAAACCTGTATGCGCGTTTATAAAACGCAAAGCCCCGGAATACCTTCTGAGAGTAAAGACAAAGACCGGCAGAACTGTAACGACCACTCATTACCATCCATTCTTTACCATTAAAGATGGAGAGCTTGTAACCTTAAAGGCGGATGAGCTTAAGGTAGGAACGAGAATATCCTCTCCAAGAATACTGAAGACTCAAAACGCGAAGAATAAGTTAACGCTTTTTGAAATATTAAAAAAATTCAATGAATCAGATTCTGTTTATATCCCATATTCTGAAGATCTGGCGGAGATGGTTGGTTCATTAAGAGGGGAGCATAATACCCTTACCGATATGAGCGCCTCCTCCGACATTAAATATATAGCGCTAAGATCATTTCTCAATGGACAGGCGATGAGCCTGCCTAATTTTACACGACTTCTCGAAAAGAACGGTATAACCGAGATCCCGGACTCCGTAAGAACGATAAAATCAAGAGGAGCCGGTAGTTTTACCATGCCGCGCAAGATCGATAATAGTATTGCCAGATTTCTCGGATACATAATATCCGAAGGCAGAACGACGAAGGGTGATCAGATATGGTTTACGAACGAAGACGAAAAAATGGTGGAAGATTTTATTTCGTGCGCCAAGTCCGGATTCGGTGTTGAAGCGAAGGCCTTTGATTATAAAGAATGCGCGCACGATGTCCTCATATTTTCTCACGCGTTATGCCAATTTCTTGAAAAAGCGTTCGATCTTAAAATAGACGGACGGTCAAGAGATAAGAAGGTGCCGTCGCAGATATTTTCGGCCGATGAAGCGATAATAAAATCTTTCCTCTCGGCTCTTTTCGAAGGAGACGGCTATATATCGGTAGAAAGGCCGGCCGATAAGCTTCCTTATTTTGAATATGCGACCGCTTCAAAATTTCTCGCAGAAGGGGTAGCGAGCCTGCTCCTGCGGCTCGGTGTGATCTCATTGATTCGCGAAAAGCGAAAATGCGCCTCTAATGCTGCCGCTAAAACTAAGCGAAAATATTACTCAGTTTATGTTTACGGCATGGATAATGTAAAAAAACTGGCGGATCTTCTGTGTTTTTCAGGAAAGAAAAACGAAAAATTAGAAAAGATAAGATCTTTGAATTATAAGACGAATCTTAACCTGGATCTCATTCCGGAAATTAATAAACTGTTTAAGACTCTGGTTAAGTTATGCGGTATAAAAGTAAAAAGACTAAAAAGAATATCGCCAAAACTAGTGAGTTATTATGAGGATAGATGCCTGCCGAGCCGCAGGGGGCTTAAAGAAGCTCTTAATATCATCGCAGAACACGGTGAGTTCACAGGGCTGGCTAAATCTATCTTCGACTATTTGATGTCTGTAGCCGATTCCGATGTATACTGGGATGAAATAGTGAGCATCGCAAAGGTGCGTCCGGAGAGATGGGTCTATGACCTGACGATATTGGGCAATCATAATTTTATCGCCCAGGATATCATAGTGCATAATAGCAATATAGCCGATTCGATACGCTGGGTGCTCGGCGAGCAATCCGCAAAGTCCATGCGCGCGTCGAGCATGCAGGACGTCATCTTCAACGGCACCGATACAAAAGAACCTATCAATTTTGCCGAAGTCTCCCTCGTATTTTCCAATGAAAAGAGGATGCTCCCGATAGATTACGATGAAGTTACGATCACCCGCCGCGTCTTCCGTTCGGGCGATACGGAATATCTTCTCAACAAAACCCCCGTAAGGTTAAAAGATATCTCCGAGCTCCTTATGGGCACCGGCATAGGTACGGAAAGCTATTCCATTATAGAGCAGGGGAAGATGGATCTGATCTTAAGTTCTCATCCGGAAGACAGGCGCTTTGTCTTTGAGGAAGCGAGCGGCATCACGAAATATAAGTCCAAGAAGAAAGAAGCGCTGCGTAAACTGGAACAGACCGAGCAGAACCTTCTGCGTATAAACGACATAATCCTTGAGGTTAAAAGGCAGATAGGTTCGATAGAGAGACAGGCGCGCAAGGCCCAGCGATATAAAGAAGATTTCGATAAATTAAAAGATCTCGAGATAAAATTCGCCTTCTTCGATTATAACAACCTGAGGACGCAGGACAAGACATATGCCGTTGAGAGCGAGGACCTGAAGGCTCGCGAAAGGGATATGGCGGCCGAACTTGGCGGGGTGACGTCGAAGATATCCCGGTTAAGACAATCCTTAGACGATATAAATCAGAGGATATCAGAATTCAGGAATAAGCATACTACCATGTCCAGCTCCCTTGATATGAATAATCACAAGGTAGAGATAAATGGCGAGAGGATAAGGGAACTTGCGGAATCCCAGGGCGCCATAAAAAAAGAGATGGAGCTTATACGGACAAAAGCCGCCGAGGCGCAGAAGTCGGCAGACTCGCTCAGATCCGACCTCGAAAAGACGCTTATCCTGAAATCCGAAAGACTTAGACTTCTGGAAGAGAAGAATATGCTCATAGCGGCTCTTTCTAAAGAGATAGAAGAGTCGGACGAGAAGATTAAAATATCGAAGATACAGACCGTAGAACACCTCTCCAGTGAGACCAAGATAAAAAATGAGCTGATAAAGCTCGGGGCGGATCTGCAGAACAGGAAGGCCCGCGAGAGAAGGCTCATGGCGGAGAAGGAGACGGTGCAGAAGGACCTGGAGAACGCGGATGCCGCGCTGGCATCCATGATGAGAGAGTTCGAAGAGGTCCAGAGAAAGGTTTCCGGTATAAGGCAGGAACTTGACGCCAGGAAGGGCCTGAAGAATAGCGTCATTTCGGAATTCGAATCTATCCAGTCAGAAATATCCCAGGATGAGAACAGGCGCGCCGCTACAATTTCCAAGATAGAGCTTCTGGAAGACGTAATAAAGAAGCACGAGGGGTTCTACCAGGGCGTAAAGAGCCTGCTCGTTAAGATGGACGAGAAGGACGCTTCGTTTGCCGGGATTCTCGGAGTGGTGGCGGATATGATAAAAGTGGAGAAGGGCTATGAAGAGGCCGTGAATGCCTTTCTCGGGGACGGCGCCCAGGCTCTCGTTACGGAGAAGGAGAGTGATATATCATCCGCGATAGAATATCTTAAGACGAACAGGCTGGGGAGCGCGAGCTTTGTTTCGCTGGAGACGCTTAAGGATATTAAGCTCTCGAGAACGGGTGTCAATACGCCGTCTTTGGCGGGGCTCGTGCCTTTAAAGAATTTTGTCAGCATAGATCCGCAGTACAGCGACATCCTGGAACATCTGTTTTCGAATGCTTATCTTGCGCAATCTTTCGAAAGCGCTATGCGGGATTTCAGGCGCTCCAATGTCGTCATAGTTACGAAGTCCGGCCTCATGTATAACAATGGCACGGTCTCTGGAGGCAGTGTTTCCGACGGCGAGGAGACGCTTCTTATAGGCAGGAAGAATAAGTTCGAAAGCCTGAAGTCCGATCTTTCGACGATAGAGGAAAAGCTGGCGGCTCTTAAAGCGGACGCGGCTCAGAAGAGCGATATGCTGCGCTCTTTGGATGGCGAAATATCTTCACTCGAAGTTGTATTCCGTAATGAGGAGATAAACGCGTCCGGGATAGCGATGAAACGGGGTTCACAATCGGAAAGCGTTAAAAAGCTGAAGGAAGAGCGCGATGTGGCCGATCTTGAGATAGTGGAAGTCAGGCAGGTGATGGATGAGCTCTCTAAAAAAGGCGAAAACCTGAATTTTGAGCTCAATGAGATAGAGAAGAATAAGGCGGCTACCGAAAATATCATAACCGAATCCCTTGTGCTGACCGCCGACAGGAGGAGTAAGAGAGAAAAGCTGGGGTTAGAGATAGCTACATTAGCGGCGGAAAATCAGTCTGTGGACAAAGAGGAGGAGGGCTTAAGAGCCGGCGTTGAGAGGGAAGAGTTGAATATCAAAGAGTTGAAAGAGAGTCTCTTCAACAAAGAAAATACTCTTAACGATTATGTCTTGAAAGAGAAATCATTGTCTGATGAGATAGCAGAGCTAAAGTCGCAGAATGATAATATATCCGCGGAACTTAAAATATTGAGCGAAGAATCGCAGACTATAGAAAACGAAAGATCCAATATAGTCAACGCCCTGGGCATAGATGAGCAGGAACTCAAAGAGAAGGAGGCGGCGATAGATTCCCTGAGAAACCAGGTGAGGGATCTGGATGTTAAGCTTACTGAGGTATCATACAAGAAGACGAACCTCAAAGAGAGAATAGCGCAATCCTATAAGATAGATATCGATCAGACGCATATGGAACTTGAGGACTCGTTAGACTGGGAGTCCCTGAAGGCTCAGGTTACGGAGCTGAAGGATAAACTGGATAAGATGGGTCCGGTGAATCTCGTGGCTATTGATGAGCATAAAGAGCTTGAAGAGCGTCATGCGTTCCTGGTGCATCAGCAGGGAGACCTGGTTAACGCAAAAGATTCGCTTATGAAAGCCATACAGAAGATAAATAAGACCACCAAGGATCTCTTTTTGGAGACATTCCAGAAGATACAGGTTGAGTTCAAGAGCTTCTTCAGGCTATTATTCGGCGGCGGTCAGGCCGAACTTGTATTGATGGATGAGCAGGATGTTCTTGAGTCCGGCATAGAGATAATAGTGAGGCCGCCCGGCAAGAAATTGCAGAATCTTACGCTTCTGTCGGGAGGCGAGAAGGCTATGACCGCCACGGCTCTGCTCTTCGCGATATTCAAAGTTAAACCGAGCCCATTCTGCGTGCTTGATGAAATAGACGCGCCTCTTGATGAATCGAATGTCGAGAGGTTCTCGCGCGTATTGAAAGATTTTATGAAGATCTCGCAGTTTATCATAATAACCCACAATAAGCGCACAATAGAACTTGCGGATGTTATGTATGGCATAACTATGCAGGAGCGCGGTGTTTCGAAGATAGTTTCGGTGAAGTTCCTGGAGAATAAAGCCAAGGCCAGAGAGAAGTTTGAAGATACGCCTAAAGAGGCGGCGGAAGTAAATGCCGTTAAAAAGGAAGACTCTTCTAATGAGGTGAAGCAGGAAGAGGTTTCAAGTCCTACCCCATTGCCTTCGTAGCAAGATATATCCTGTTTTTTCCGCTGCGTTTTGCCTGATATAAAGCAATATCCGCCATAGAGATTAATTCATCTTTTGTCACAGCGTCGTCGGGATACATGGCTATGCCTGCGCTTATGGTCAGGCGTTTTTCCGGGACTATAGCCGCGTCTTCCGCGTAAAACTTTTCAACCTCGCTCCTCAGTCTTTCGGCAAAGAGCTTCGCGTTTTCCTTTGAGGTGTTCGGCATTATTATGGCGAACTCTTCGCCGCCATAACGGGCCACCGGATCGCATTTTCTGGATTTGTCGCGAAATATTGCGGAGATATTCCTGAGCGCTTCATCGCCTTTCAGGTGTCCATGAGTGTCGTTGTAATTTTTAAAATTATCTACATCTATCATCACGAGGCAGAGAGAGGTGGAGTCGATCCTCGCCTTTTCTATCTCGAGCGCCAGGAGCTGCTGGAATCTTCCGTAATTCCATAATTTAGTAAGCCAGTCTATGTTGGAGAGATATACGGTCTCTTCATAGAGGCGGGAGTTCTCTATCGCAAGGCCGGCATGATTAGCGAACATCGTGAGCATCCTCACGTCATTCTTTGTTATAGGTTTTTTGTTGAAGATGTTATCCACGAGGATAGCTCCGAGCACTTTGTCTTTTGTCTTTAGCGGGATAGTCACGAAGAAATCCGTATTGAGTATTCTTGTGATGTCGGGGGATACTTTAAGTCTCGCATCCTCCGTGGTTATCTCAAAAGGCATGCCCTCAAGTATGGTAAGAGCCAGGACGCCCATATCTTCGCGCAAAGGTATCTTCATGCCTTT
>JAQTPE010000041.1 GCA_028748925.1 Candidatus Omnitrophota bacterium | reverse complement strand
GGTAGGCTGTTCTTTTTATCGAGCAGCCTCGGTCGGCTCTTCTCTTTTGAAGAACCGCCGCCTTTAACTCCCGAGAGGTTAAGCTCCTCTCTTCTTCTATAACTAAGTATAACACACCTCAGAGATAATTCAATCCCCCAGTAGCTTGCTTTTTCGTTTTTAACATATGATTCCGCTCTCCGTCGGTAAAATTTATTTTTAAAAATATTTTGCAACAATTTCACCTCTTTTTCCGTCTTATAGTGTAGGGAGGAGGTGAGTGCAATGGTTGCGGAAGATTTAAGGCTGGAAGTTTCAAGGATCCATAAGCTTGACGGTAGTGGAGCGACGAAGGCGTTTTGCGATCTTTCAATATTCGACAGCTTTGTCATAAAAGGCTTAAGAGTAGTGGAAGGCGAGAATGGCCTGTTTGTAAGCATGCCGGCGGAAGCGGGTAAAGATGGTAAATGGTACAAAACCGTCATCCCACTGAATAAGGGAGTGATGGATGAGGTAGAAAAGCTCGTTCTGGAAGCGTACGGAGGTTAGGCTGATGGGCCGGGAGAGGAAGATGACGGGAGCGGCCGGAGAAAGAATAGCCTTAAGTTTTTTAAAGAAGCTGGGCTATAGGATTTTAGAATCCAATTTCCGGACACCCTTTGGTGAAATCGATATAGTGGCAAAGCTTAAAAGCGTAATGGTCTTTGTCGAAGTGAAGTCGAGGACTACTTCTTCTTTCGGCCCTCCGTACCTTTCTGTTACAAAGCTGAAACAACGGCATATCGTGAAGAACGCGTTATTTTATCTGAAAAAACGCAGGATCATAAATGCTTATTGGCGTGTGGATATTGTTTCGGTTATGCTGAATTATGAACTCAAATTGGAATCTATCGAGTTGATAGAGAACGCCGTAGAAGATGATTATATATAGAAGGAGGAGTGATGGTTTCGAGAATTTATTCGAGCTGTGTGGTGGGGATAGACGCGTATGAATTAACGGCAGAAGTCGATATAGGCTCAGGGCTGCCGGGTTTCAACATAGTGGGGTTGCCGGATATGGCGATCAAAGAATCCCGCGACAGGATCAAGGCGGCGATAAAGAATTCCGGATTCTCTTTTCCCGCCAAGAAGATAATAGTGAATTTGGCGCCCGCCGACATAAAGAAAGAAGGAGCATCGTTCGATCTGCCTATCGCTTTAGCGATACTCTCTACGGAAGATGTTATAGATTCGTCTCTGTTACAGCAATATCTGTTTCTGGGGGAATTATCTTTGGACGGCAGGGTAAAGCCGGTCAAGGGAGTCCTCCCGATAGCTATGGCCCTCAAAGATATGGGGAAAAAATATCTGATTTTACCCAGGAAAAACTCAAAAGAGGCGGCTGTGATCAGGGAGATCGAGACCTATCCGGTCGATACTCTGAAAGAGACAGTCGATTTTATAAATAAAAAGATATCGATAAAGCCCGAGGAGATGAATGTTGAGGCGGCGTTTAAAAGAAATTCAAAGTATAAGATAGATTTCAGCGACGTTAAAGGGCAGGAGCATGTAAAGCGCGGTCTTGAAGTGGCCGCCGCCGGCAGTCACAACGTCCTATTGATCGGCCCTCCGGGGTCGGGCAAGAGCATGCTTGCCAAGAGGCTCCCAACCATATTGTCGGAGATGACGCTTGAAGAAGGGCTCGAGACTTCGGAGATCCATAGCGTAGCGGGGATTCTTCCTCCCAATAAATTCCTGATAGGTACTCGCCCGTTCCGCTCGCCGCATCATACTATTTCCGATGCCGCGCTATTAGGCGGGGGGACGAATCCCGTTCCGGGCGAAATAAGCCTAGCTCATAACGGCGTACTCTTCATGGATGAGCTCCCTGAATTCAGAAGGAACGTGCTGGAGGTATTAAGGTTGCCCATGGAAGATGGCTCTGTCACCGTAGCGAGAGTCGCGAATACAGTTACGTATCCGGCTAAATTTATGCTCGTGGGCGCGATGAACCCCTGTCCGTGCGGCCATTTTACTGACCCAAAGAGAGAGTGCCACTGTTCGCCTTTCAAAATACAGAATTATCTTTCCAGGATATCCGGGCCACTATTAGACAGGATAGATATACATCTTGAGGTGCCAAGATTGAAGTACGAGCATCTGACGGATAAGCGTCGCGGTGAACCGTCTGAGGATATCAGAAAGCGCGTAGATAAAGCTCGCGAGATACAGAAAGGCCGTTATAAGAATGAGAGCGTCATATTTAATGCTCATCTGGAATCGAAGGAGCTGGAAAAGTACTGTCTTCTCGATAAAGAGGCGGAAGACCTATTGAAGCTTGCCATCCTGGAGCTCGGCATATCAGCAAGGGCGTATGACAAGATACTGAAAGTATCGCGTACCATTGCTGATCTCGAGGGCAAAGAGGTTATAGAGGCGCACCATGTCTCCGAAGCGATCTCATACCGCAGTTTGGACAGAAATCTCTGGGGTTAAACATAGATAAGGAGATAAGGGGTCAGGTCTCGTCATTCGCCACGTTTTTGGACATTTTCATTTATGTTTTTGCCTTGCACCTAAAACAGTAACATAAATACGAGGGAGGTTTCTATGACAGAAAAGGAATTTTTGAACTTCTTAGAAATGAAATCGAAAAATGGAAGAGTGCCACAATTATCGGGATATGTCGATAGTTATGATACTGCTATTCAGGAGGCGGAAAAATATACAGGAGGACATTCGGTGCTTTTTGAAGGACACCAGATGCTTCCTATTAAGATGGTCGTTGAGATGGGACGGCTTCTTCTTAACCGGGACGTTCTATTAAAAACAAAAGAAGCGCTATTAGTGATTCTGGCCCATCACCCATCAAAAGAAGCGCTTAATGTCTTAAGCCTCTATAATATTGATCCCGATGAGGATTTGCGATACTTTGCCCGAATTGCTCTTGATGAATGCGAGATGTGGAATGAGTAGAACATAATCTATGGCGCGTCCATTGCGTATTGAATATCCAAATGCTTTCTATCATGTTATTCAACGAGGGACAGAAAAAAGAGATATCTTCTCGACTGATGAGGATAACGAGACATTTCTTTCATATATTAATCGAGCACATCTTGCATGCGGGATCTTTATACATACATATGCCTTGATGAACAATCATTACCACTTGATCATGGAGACACCCAGGGCAAATTTAAGCAAAGCAATGCACCACATTAATGCAAGCTATGCGATATATTTTAATACAAAAACAAAACGCGTTGGACCTCTATATCAAGGACGGTATAAATCAATTCTTGTTCAGAAAGATGAATACATCCATCAGCTTTCCAGCTATATCCATCTGAATCCCGTGAGAGCAGAAATCGTGAAAGATCCTGTCGACTACCGCTGGAGTAGCTACAGATATTTTGTATCGCAGATTATTCCACCCAAATGGCTTAGGGTAGACCTTATTCTCACAATGTTTGATACAAATCCTAAAAAAGCAAAAGTTCTTTACAGGGACTTTGTACTATCTGGTATTGATAAAGACAAAAACATCATACTGAATAATACAAAAGAGGGCTGCATATTGGGAAGTGACACGTTTCTTGAATCAATAAAGAGAAAATTCGTTAATCAAAGAGAAGATCCTGAAATACCCGTAATACGAAAATTTAAAATGGGAGATATAATAACATCCGATCATATCATTGATATGGTTAAAGAAAAGGTGCGTAGCAATGTTCGGCTACAGAAAAAAATATGTATTTATTTTTTGAGAAAATACACAGATATAACATTGCGTGGTATTGCCGATTTCTATGGAGGCATGAATTACAAAACTATAAGTACAATTTATCGACGTTTGAGTAAGCAGAGGATGGAAAGCAGAACTCTTGACGAATTACTGAAACAGATTGAAGCATTGTTAGAAATGACGAATGGCGAGACCTGACCCCATAAGAGATTGGGATGAAGTCATATGTATGGTAATTACTTTTTCAGATTCGCATTGAACTTAATGCGGCTATGGTATATAATCACCATTCATGGAACACGAAGAGAATGATCTTATAAGGCAGAGAAAGGCGAAGCTGGAAGCGATAAGCGCCAAGGGGATATATGCTTATGGCGGAAAATTTGCCACTACATCTTCCATAAAGGAGCTCACTGATAATTTTACCGATGGCAAGGTTGCCGCTATCGCGGGCAGGATCATGGCCTGCAGGGAACACGGCAAAGCGAAATTCTACGATTTAAAAGATTCTACGGGCAAGATCCAGTTATATGTGAGGGCCGATATCGTGGGTCCGGACGCTTTTGAACTGTCGAATAACACCGATATCGGGGATTTTGTGGGAGTTTCAGGCGAGGCGTTCAAGACCAGGACCAATGAGCCATCGATAAAGGTTACGAAGTTTGAGATGCTCTCCAAGTCAATGAGACCATTGCCTGAGAAGTGGCACGGTTTGAAAGATGTTGAGACCAGATATCGTCAGCGTTATATAGACGTTGTCATGAACGATGACGTTAAAAAAGTATTTGTTACCAGATCTAATATAGTGAGCGAGATCCGGCGTTTTCTCGATTCTAAGGGGTTCCTTGAAGTCGAGACTCCGATGATGCAGTCGATCCCGGGTGGCGCTGCGGGTAAGCCGTTCAAGACGCACCACGAAGCGTTGGCTATGGACCTCTATTTGAGGATCGCCCCGGAGTTATTCTTAAAGAGGTTATTGGTCGGCGGGTTCGACAAAGTATATGAGATCAACAGGAACTTCAGGAACGAAGGCATATCCACGCGCCACAATCCTGAGTTTACCATGCTCGAAGTTTACGAAGCCTATTCCGATTGCGCGGGAATGATGAAACTGACGGAAGATATGATCATGAATCTGGCTGTAAAAGTTATCGGCAAAACGAGCTTCGAATATCAGGGTAAAGCGATAGATCTCTCAAAGTGGGAGAGGATATCGTTCGCTCTTCTTATGAAAGAACAGTTTGGAATAATACCGGAGGAGAAGCCGGAAGAATGGATAAGGAAGCTTAAGAATAAAAGAATAGAGATAGAGGGCAAGGAGCTATCGCGCACCCAGATAATAAATATCGTCGGAGAGCTGATCGAGCCAAAAGCGCATAACCATCCCGTCTTTGTCGTGGATATGTTCAAAGAGATGTGTCCTCTCGCCAAGACGAAGAGAGATAATCCCCTTCTCACCGATCGTTTTGAGCTTTATATGGGCGGGATGGAAATAGCCAATGCGTATTCAGAATTAAATGATCCTGCCGAACAGAAGAATAGATTCGAAGCGGATATCGTGGACCTCAAAGATAAGAAGAACAAAATCGATGAGGATTTTGTACGCGCACTCGAGTATGGTATGCCTCCGGCGGGCGGATTGGGGATAGGCATAGACCGGCTCGTTATGATACTCACCAATTCGCCGTCAATAAGGGACGTCATATTATTTCCCCAGTTAAAACCAGAGAATGTATAGATGGGCTGGCAGCTCTTCGTTGCTCTAAGATACCTCACCTCAAAACATAAAGAGAAATTCATATCCATAATAAGCTTTATATCGGTACTCGGTGTCGCTGTCGGAGTGGCGGCGCTCATTGTAGTTATAGCGGTCATGAGCGGATTCGACAACGATCTTAAAGAGAAGATGATCGGCACTAATGCCCATATGATGGTTGAGACCGATTATGGCATGAAGCCTTCCGAAAAAATGCTCTCCATTATAACGGAAACACCTCATGTCCTGGCGGCTTCGTTTTATCTGCACGGACAGGCGCTCATCAGGTCTAATGGAAATGTAACCGGGGTCATAGTTAAAGGCATAGATCCCATACGGGAAGAGAGTGTCAGCAAGATAAAGACGTATATTAAAAAAGGAACGGTGGATTTCGGGGAAGACGGCGTTATTATAGGAAGCGAGCTCGCTTCGAGACTGAAGTTAAAGCTGGGAGATACCGTCTCTTTGGTTTCCCAGTCCGATATCAATGGCGGGAGATTCAAGGTTACAGGTATATTCACCTCAGGGATGTATGAATACGATATGAATCTCATCTATACCGGTATCGGCAAAGCCCAAGAGCTGTTTGCGGCGCCGAATCTGGTCAGCGGAATATCTATAAAAGCCGATGATGCCTTTAATGTTTTTAGTATAAAGAAAGAACTTATAGAGAAATTGGGCCCTGAATTTACGGTCAGGACGTGGATGGATATGAACAGGAATCTCATAGCGGCGCTGAAACTCGAAAAGACCGTCATGTTCCTTATATTGACATTGATCGTGATAGTTGCGTGTCTTAACATTGCCAGCACTCTCATAATGACGGTTCTTGAGAAGACGAAAGATATAGGCATCCTGAAGTCGATAGGCGCGTCCAATGATAATATCATGGCCATATTCGCTTTTGAGGGCGCATTGATAGGATCTTTAGGCACCGCTTTAGGCACCGCTTTAGGCATGATCCTGTGTTGGTGCCTGAAGACGTATAAATTCATAAATCTTCCGCAGGAGATATACTATATCGACAGGCTTCCGGTGAAATTGGAATTACAGGACGTGTCGCTGATAGTTGTCTCGAGCCTGATTATAAGCCTTGTCGCTACGATATATCCGGCGTATAAAGCATCGAAACTAGATCCTACGGAGGCACTAAGATACGAGTAGCGCTACATTGTGGATAACTTTAATATGATAATTGTAAAAGACTTGCACAAAACATATAAAAAAGGCCACAAAGAGGTAAGGGCCGTCAATGGTGTGGACCTGAAAATAAGGAAAGGCGGCTCCGCTCTGATAGTCGGGCCTTCAGGCGCGGGAAAATCTACATTATTGCATATGATGGGCGCTCTCGATAAGCCTACATCCGGGAAGATATTTTTTGAGGATACCGATATTTATAAGTTGCCGGACGGAGAGAGGGCAATGATGAGAAATAAAAAGATAGGCTTTGTCTTCCAGTTTTATCATCTTCTTTCGGAGTTCACGGCGCTTGAAAATGTGATGATGCCGGCCCTGATGAACCCCGAAGCAGTGCACTCGCCTGCCGGCAAATCAGGCAATGCGAGATACGAGATACGAAAACGGGCCATGAATATGCTGAGTTCCGTCGGCCTTGAACGCCGGATGGACCATCTGCCGTCCAGGCTTTCGGGCGGGGAATCGCAGAGGGTCGCGATAGCCAGAGCCATCATGAACGAACCCCGGCTGCTTCTCTGTGATGAACCGACAGGTAATCTCGATTCGAATACCAGTGAATCTATATATGAGATTTTGTTCGATCTTAAAGCAAAGAGCGGTATGACTATAGTGATAGTATCTCACGATGAAAAGCTCGTTTCCAGAGTTGATTTCACTATACGCCTTAAGGACGGCAAACTCGCCTAAAGCTCACTTTCCGTAATTCCTAATGATTTAATTGACTTAGTCGGGCTTATTGTATATATTATATAGAATATAATTGTGTTTAATATGAATCCCACATCTTCTTAAAGGCGGAAAGCAGTTAGTAGAAGGCGTGGGATGGATGAAGAAGGTGCGGGATGAAAATATACCTAAATGGAGAGCTGGTTGATAGGGATAAGGCGGTGATATCCGTTTTTGATCACGGCCTCTTATACGGAGACGGTGTCTTTGAAGGGATACGTTCCTATGACTCTTTAGTATTCAGGCTTAAGGAGCATATTGACAGGCTTTACAGGTCCGCAGAAGCGATTGAATTGAAGATACCAATGACGAAGACCGATATGATAAAAGCGGTGCTTGAGACCCTTAAGGCCAATCGTATGAAAGACGCCTATATACGTCTCGTCGTTACCAGAGGGACAGGGGACCTGGGGCTCGACCCCAGAAAGTGCGGTGTTCCGACAATATTTATAATCGCGGATAAGATATCCTTGTATCCTGAGGAGTTTTATCGGAACGGCCTGGCGATAATTACCGCCAGGACCAGGCGGAACCTTACGACTGCTTTAAATCCTAAGATAAAATCGCTCAATTATCTGAATAATATTCTGGCTAAGATAGATGCTATAAAAGCCGGCACGGAAGAAGCGATCATGCTGACCTATAATGACTATGTGACCGAATGTACCGGAGATAATATATTCGTCATTTCCTGCGGAAAACTGGTTACTCCGCCTGTGGATGTGGGTGCCCTGGAGGGCATTACCAGGGATGTGGTTATCGGATTGGCCGGTAAGATGGGGATAGGGTTTGAAGAGAAGATGCTCAAGGTTGAGGATCTATATGCCGCGGATGAAGTGTTTTTAACGGGTACCGCGGCCGAGATCATTCCTATCTCAATGATAGATAAGCGCCGGATCAATGGCGGAAAACCGGGAGAGATCACCAGGCGCTTTATGGAAGAGTTCAAAAAGATCACAAAGGTGGACGGAGTTAAGTATGAAATGTGATATCTGCGGAAAGAGAGAAGCGACCGTGCACCTTACCGAGATAGTCAATGATCAGATGACGAAACTGAATCTCTGTGAGGAGTGCGCCCGCGAAAAAGGCGCTCAGATGGAGGAGCATTTTGGTTTGAGCGAGCTTCTTTCCGGACTCACCGACATGGGCACCGCAATTGAGCCGGAAGTGGCTATAACTACGACATGTTCGAATTGCGGCCTTACGTACCAGAACTTCAGAAAGATAGGCAGGCTCGGTTGCAGCGAATGTTATGAAGCTTTCAAAAAAGAGCTGTCGCCTCTTCTGAAGAGGATCCACGGCGCCGATCGCCATATAGGAAAAGTTTCTCTGAGAGGCGGTAAGACTATTAAAGATACGAGGACCTTGCAGGATCTTAAAATGCAGCTGGAGAAGGCTATTCAGGCGGAAGAATTCGAAGAAGCGGCCAAGCTCAGGGATAAGATCAGGGACTTTGAAAAGAAGATGAAAGCCAAAGAGGAATGAACCCCCTGTCCTTTTTTAAAGGCGGAAGATAATTGGGAAAAAAGAGCGGGATGAGAGTGAATATAGACGATTTTTTAAAGAGAGATAGCGAATGGCTTAAAGGCACCGGCCCCAATTCGGATATTGTAATGTCCTCCAGGGTAAGGCTTGCCAGGAATCTTGATAAGGTGGCTTTCTCTCATTGGGCTGATAAAAAACAGCAGGAATCTATCATGAACGCGGTCTTCGACGCCGCGAATAGTGTTAACTATCTCAAGGATGCCATATTCATAAGACTTAAAGACCTGAATGAGGTCGACAGGCTCTTCCTTGTGGAGCGTCACCTGATGAGTCCGGAGCATACTAAGGACGTTGAATTTAAGGCTCTCATAGTAGATCCTAAGGAGATCGTCAGTATAATGGTCAATGAAGAGGACCACTTGCGTATCCAGGTTCTTCAGTCCGGATTTAATCTGATGGAGGCGTGGAGAATAGTGGATTCCATAGATACTGAGTTAAGCAGAAAGTTATCGTTCGCTTATTCCACCAAATGGGGCTACTTGACCGCGTGTCCCACCAACACGGGTACGGGGCTGCGCGGTTCTGTCATGCTGCATTTGCCGTCTCTGGTATTTACGGCGCAGATAGGGAAGATACTGCAGGCCACAGCGAAGCTCGGTCTTAATATAAGGGGGCTTTACGGCGAAGGCACCGAAGCGAGCGGCAATCTGTTTCAGGTATCGAACCAGGTATCCCTTGGGCGCACCGAAGAGGATATGATAGATAATATAGAGAGGATAATAAACCAGATAATCGCGCGGGAGGAGACTACCAGACGTGCGATATCCACAAAGAACAGGGAAGCGCTTGTAGACAGAGTGTGGCGCGCCTATGGCACGCTGAAGAGCGCTCATATAATCACGAGCAATGAAACTATCGCGCTTCTTTCCGCGATAAGGCTTGGCGTCGATCTGGGTATAGTGAAGAATCTGGACAGGCGCATGGTGAATGAGCTTTTGATACTAACCCAGCCGTCTCATCTGCAGAAGCTCGAAGGAAAAATTTTGAATTCTAACGAACGCGATATGAAACGCGCGGAGTTGATAAGGGAACGGCTAAAATAGTTGATAGTTAATAGTTCATAGTTGATAGTTAGCAGTTAATAGTTGATAGTTTGCGATTTTTACTATGAAATATTAATCCTCAACTAACGCAGCTATAATCGGGGAGAAAACAATGGCGATGTTCAACAGATTTACGGAGAGAGCCAGGAAGGTTATCCTTCTGGCCAAAGAGGAGGCAAAGAGATTTAATCACGACTATATCGGTACGGAGCATATACTTCTTGGATTGGTTAGAGAAGGCGAGGGAGTAGCGGCGGCAGTGCTGGCAAGTTTCGGATTGACCCCTGATAAGATACGCATAGAGGTTGAAAAGTTGGTCCAACCCGGTCCCAGTACCGTGATATCGGGAGACCTTCCTTTTACGCCCAAGGCGAAAAAGGTGATGGAGCTTGCCACGGAAGAGGCTAGAGCTTTGGGGCATAATTATATCGGTACGGAGCATCTATTACTCGGCCTGATAAGAGAAGGCGAGGGGGTCGCGTCGCAGGTCCTTATGAACCTGGGTATGGAGCTGGAAAGAGTGCGCGAAGAGGTGATGAACCTGTTAGGTTCGGCTATTCCGGGTTATGAGATGGGGCAGAAGATATCTCACGCGAAGACGCCCGCTCTCGACGCGTTTGGCCGGGATCTGACAAAATTGGCCAAAGATAATAAACTCGATCCTGTCATAGGCAGGAAGAATGAGATGGAGCGCGTCATACAGATATTATCGAGGCGCACCAAGAATAATCCAGTTCTGCTCGGTGAAGCCGGCGTGGGTAAGACCGCTATAGTTGAAGGCCTTGCGCAGAAGGTAGTGGCGGGAGATATCCCGGAGATTCTTAAGGATCAGAAGATAATAATACTCGATCTTGCGCTTATGGTAGCCGGCACAAAATACAGGGGCCAGTTCGAGGAGAGGATCAAGGCGGTGATGGATGAGATAAAACGCTCGGATGATATTATAATATTTATAGATGAGCTGCATACGCTTATAGGCGCGGGCGGTGCCGAGGGCGCTATAGACGCTTCAAATATATTGAAGCCGGCTCTTTCGCGCGGAGAGATACAATGTATAGGCGCGACGACGCTTGATGAATATAGGAAACATATAGAGAAAGATGCGGCGCTTGAAAGGAGGTTCCAGACGATCATGGTGGAGCCTCCCACTGTGAATGAGACCATAGAGATATTGAAAGGGCTGCGTGATAAGTACGAGGCTCATCACAGGGTGAAATTTACGGATGCCGCTATAGAAGCCGCGGTCAAGTTTTCCGACAGGTATATAACCGGCAGATATCTGCCCGATAAGGCGATAGATCTTATAGATGAGGCCGGCGCAAGGGCGCGTCTCTCTATTACGACCGCTCCTCCCGACGTTAAAGACGTCGAGGATAGGATGGAGACCGTAAAGAAGGAGAAAGAGCAGAGCGTTAAAGACCAGGACTTTGAAAAGGCGGCCAAATTTCGCGATGAAGAGAGGAAATTGAAAGAAAAACTAGGCGGTATAAAGAAAGAATGGAAAGAGTCGCGCAGTAAGATCGAGCCCAAGGTCAGCGATGAGGATATAGCCAATATAGTTTCAAAATGGACGGGTATTCCTATAGTTAAGCTTGAAGAGAAGGAACAGGCGAAGTTCCTGAATATGGAAGACAGCCTCCATAAGCGCGTGATAGGGCAGGATGAGTCAATAAGCGTTATTGCGCATGCCGTTAGGCGTTCGCGCGCCGGAATAAAAGATCCGCGAAGACCTATAGGTTCGTTCATATTTCTGGGTCCCACAGGTGTGGGCAAGACGCTTGTGGCGCGGGCGCTGGCCGAGTTTATGTTCGGTGATGAAGACGCTATAATCCAGATAGACATGTCGGAATATATGGAGAAGTTCAATGTGTCGAGGCTCGTGGGAGCGCCTCCGGGATATGTAGGCTATGATGAAGGCGGACAGCTAACCGAGAAGGTTCGCCGCCGCCCGTATTCTGTTGTATTGCTCGACGAAATCGAAAAAGCGCATCCTGATGTATTCAATATACTTTTACAGATGCTTGAAGAGGGGCGTCTTACCGAT
>JAQTPE010000040.1 GCA_028748925.1 Candidatus Omnitrophota bacterium | reverse complement strand
AAGTATTTAGACGCTTCCCGAATTCGGGGAGCTGCAAACGATGGCTCTATGCGCTACTTATAGAGACTAAGCCTAACAACATAAGCGCTGTTACTCTTGAAAGTCAGCATAGTTCTTGACAGTATGTAAAAACGCTTGATATGGCGTTGATGTTAACTTAGTGTTATAATAATAACATGGATATCTTCGGAGTAAGTCATAAGAAAGAACAAGCGCTAAGAGAGAAGATGTCGCGGTTTTCGATTAAAGAGAGCGATCTCGAAGAGCGCTTTATACGTTCACGGGGGCCGGGCGGACAGAATGTAAATAAAGTCTCCACCGGCGTCTATCTTAAACATCTTCCCAGCAATGTAGAGGCCAAAGTTTGCGGTGAGCGTTCTCAGGCGCTGAACCGTTATGCCGCCCGGAAAATCCTTGTCGGCAAGATCGAGAATATGGTTCTGGGGCGCCGGTCGGAAGAGCGTAAACGTATAGAGAAGATCCGGCGGCAGAAGCGCAAACGTTCGAAGAGGGCAAAAGAGAAGATGCTTGACAATAAGAGGATGCATTCCCAAAAGAAGGGATTGCGAAAGAGAGTGGAGGGATTTGATGTTTAGGGAAAAGATAAAAGTATTGGATTGCACAATAAGAGACGGCGGATTGATGAATAACCATAATTTTACCCATGAATTTGTCAGGGCGGTCTATAAGGCCATCTCGGAGGCCGGGATAGACTATATGGAGATCGGATACAGGAACTCCAGAAAACTATTCTCTCCGAAGGATTATGGTAAGTGGAAATTTTGTGATGAGGACGACATTAAGAGAGCCATAGACGGCATACCGTCCAAGACAAAGCTCTCTGTCATGGTGGATGTGGACCGTGTGGACTTTGATGATGTGCCCCAGAAGAAGGATTCCATAATCTCTATGGTGCGTGTCGCTTCATATGTAAAAGATATAGACAAGGCGATCTTCCTGGTAAATCATTTTGCCGATAAAGGATACGAAACTACGGTGAATATAATGGCGATATCGAGGGCGCTCGATAATGAGTTGACGGAAGCGTTACATCAACTCGAGGAGGAGTGCAAGGCGCTTATTATATACGTTGTGGACAGCAACGGCGCCCTCTACCAGGAGTCTGTGGAGTTTCTTGTAAAGAAATTCAAGAGCATCCTTAAGTCTAAGGAGATAGGTATGCACGCGCATAATAACCAGCAGCTTGCCTTCTCCAATACCATAGAAGCGATAATACATAATACCAATTATGTGGATGGCAGCATCTATGGCCTGGGGCGCGCGGCGGGAAACTGCCCTACGGAGCTTTTGCTCGGATTTTTAAAGAATCCTAAATATGACATAAGGCCGATACTTGACGTCATATCTAAAGAGTTCATACCTTTGAGGCATAAGCTGGAGTGGGGTTATCTTATTCCTTATGCGATCACCGGCATGCTTGACGAGCACCCGAAGACCGCTATGGCATTAAGGGGGAGCGATAAGAAAGAGGATTATCGTGAATTCTATGAAAGCTTTCTCGGGGATGACACGGAATAGATATGGATCTCGCACCTTCTTAATGGTGCGGGGATCGATCGAAAAAGGTGCGGGATGGATGTAGAGAAATTTAAACGGTTACCGGTACTTGGGATAATGAGGGGCGTCGATATTGAATCCGTCGAGCCGTTGGTGGAGACGTCGGTCTCGGCAGGTTTAAAGACTATTGAGATAACGATGAATACCAGAGGCGCCGCCGCGCTCATCGCGAAGGCTGTATCTTCGGCCGGCAAGCGGCTCATGGTAGGCGCCGGGACCGTACTTAGCGTGAAATCTTTGGAGATAGCCATGGATGCCGGAGCGACGTTCATAGTTACGCCGGTATTGGTGGAAGACGTGATGAAGTATTGTGTAAAGAACAAGATACCCGTATTCCCGGGAGCTCTCTCTGTGCAGGAGATATATAATGCCTGGAATGCCGGAGCAACTATGGTAAAAGTATTTCCCTCAGGATCTTTTGGACCAAAATATTTTAAGGAGATAAAAGGGCCTTTTAATGATATAGATCTGCTCGCATGTGGCGGTGTGACGCCGGAGAATATGAAGGAGTACTTTACCTGCGGGGCAGGCGCCGTCGCTTTCGGAGAGAGCGTATTTAAAAGAGAGTGGCTTAAAAGTAAAGATTTCAAGAGCATTGGAGAGGCCATCGGAAGATATGTAACCGGTTTTAACAAAGTCGCGTTGGATCTTACGGAGTCAAAGAGATAGAACAAGTGAAAAAGATAGATGAACTAAAAAATATACTGAAAGACCTTAAACGGGTTGTTGTAGCCTATTCCGGCGGGCTCGACAGCACCTTTTTATTGAAGGCGGCTATCGACGCTCTGGGTAAAGATAATGTTCTCGCCGTTACCGCGCGTTCGGAAACATATCCGCTCGCGGAATATAAAGAAGCCAGGGCGATAGCCGTAAGTTTTGACGCAAGGCACCTAACGATAAATACACGTGAATTGAATATAAAGAATTTCAGATCTAATCCTGTAAACAGATGCTACTATTGCAAAAAGGAGCTTTTCAGAAAATTGAACGCCATAAAAGAGAGATGCGGGATGAAGCATGTCGTTGACGGGACTAATTTAGACGACCTTAAAGATATTCGCCATGGCAGTAAAGCGGCAAAAGAAGAAGGAGTGAGAAGGCCTTTGCTGGAAGCGGGAATCGCTAAAGATGATATAAGGAGATTCTCGAAAAGATTACGGCTGCCGACATGGGATAAGCCTTCATTCGCGTGCCTGGCTTCGAGATTTCCTTTTAATGAGAGAATCACTGCCGCCGGGCTTAAGAAGATAGAAGACGCCGAAGGCCGCATGCATAAGATGGGGTTCAGGCAGGTGAGGGTGAGATTACACGGAGAGACGGCAAGGATAGAGGTTCCGAAAAATTCCCTGTCTCTGGGATTAAAACTGAAGGATAAAATCGTAAGAGAATTAAAAAATCTCGGTTTTATCTACGTTACGCTCGATCTTGAAGGCTACCGCACAGGCAGTATGCATAAAGTATCGTGGATCCATCAGCGCCGTAGTGCCCCTTTTAAGCAAAAGGCTTAAAAGGGCGTCACCCCTCGAATTTTCCATCTCACTTTTAAATCGGATATTGGTTTTATGCAAGACTTATTTTTTATGATAGTGGGTGAGGGATTATTTATTAAATATTTTTTTTCTCCGAAAGAGGTTAAAGATTCCTTTAAAAATTGGAAAGTATAAGGCAAGGCATATTATAAATAAGGCTATGTTGACTGGCGCTATGATTAAAGTGCCTAATTGAGTATTTTGTCCATACGTGGCAGTGCCGTAATAGTCGGGGAATGTGTATCTGACACCTTCTTTAGTCTTAGTGTCAGGGTCTATTACGTCTATCTTCTTTACAGAGTATGTGTTATTAATAAGGCTTATTACTTCATCTGTTACCTTTTTCCATTCGTTGCCTTTATATTGCCTCGACAAAGAGAAATATATCTTTTCCCCTGATGTTAAGTCAACCGATGACCAATAAGCAGGTTTATATCTATATTCGAAGTTCTGAATGCTTAATATCTTTAGTTCGGGAGTATATAGGAACGATATCTTTTCCATTACACTATTAACGCCTGAAGATACTGCTACGCCAATAATTATAGGCGCTGCAAGACATGATAATAAGACGACTAATCTAATACCAAACTTAAAGGCTCTTACATATTCGGTTATATCAAATTCTTTCATAACTATTTTATCATCTGCTATGATTTTCTTAGTCTTGTCAGTCATGTGTCCTATAACTTAAAAATGTTACAACCAAAGTCAATGCGGCTACTATCCATCCTAACCACTTCCATAGCGTATTCGATCTTGCAATCATAATCTTTTTTACTTCTTCGCGGTCTATTGCGTAACCTTTAAAATTATACAATATGGGAACAAACGCTTCACATCTATGATATTGTCTTATATCTTCATAACTTAAGTTAGCTGAGCCTAGCTCCTGTGACCAGTGACATTTGCCATCCATAAGAATAATAGACTCTCTAGTACTACGATAAGCGGCGCCGTCCGCATTGCAATATATACAATATCTGCATTGTGAACAACCTAACTTAAACATTAACCATCTACAAAACCTGCCAAACCAAAAACTTTCCCACCATGTCCTTATGAGTAATTTTTTAACCGCTTGCATATAATCCTCTTAATAAAATAGGCATTGGTCGTTAAACCAATGCCTTGAATTACCTATGCCAAAATGACAACTTCATCGTTGTCCTTAAATTAAGCGAATACTTTTCGCAATGCGTTGGGATGGAATCTGTTTAATTCAGGAATATGATACTTACGCGCTATTTTATGGAAAAGGTTCACCTTTTGAGGGCGAGTAATATCCGCGATCTCAATACCAATAGGGTTACCGTTTGAATCAAGATCAAGGAACACCTCTTCTCCGAACTCCACCGTTTTATGTACTTTTGCGTTCCTAAGGGTTATATATGCAGCTAATGCCTCAGCGTCTATTTTAAACATCTTTAAACCTCTCTTTTCCTTTTAGCCAAACCGACGTAATCAATATTATTACGTTCTCTTTTTCCCTGAATATCACATCGAGACACTTATTACCGAAATCTCTCATAACCCTCTTCTTGTTGCCCCACGCCGGCATTGTCACATGAGGTTCGTATATTGCTTTCTTAACCTGCTCTATCTTGATATTTCTCTGCTTTAGTCTTTCTTCGGCATGCTTTGTTAGTATGATATATTTCTTTTTCAATGGGTTGGGCCACCTGATTTATGCTATGATTCTATCACTTCGTTATCATTTTGTCAAATGCTTGCCATAGAAAAAGAATTGTGTTATAATCTTCGGCGTTCTCGCTGAGCAGTCGAACATTACTATATACTCTGTGAGACACTAACTTCTTAATTTTTTGCTGTAAGTTATTGACACCATTGGAATAACGTGGCGGGGTAGCTCAGTCTGGCAGAGCAATCGGCTCATACCCGGTGTGTCATAGGTTCAAATCCTATCCCCGCTACCATCCTCTTAAAAAAATCATGCCCACTAATCTAATCGAAAGAGTTTTGAAGACGATCCGCAATTATGAAATGCTGAAACCGGGAGATACGGTTCTTGTTGCCGTGTCGGGCGGGCCGGACTCGGTATTTTTATTGCGGGCCCTGACTCATCTCAAAACCAAATTAAAGTTAAACAAGGTGGTGGTATGCAATCTCGATCACGGAATACGCGGCAAAGAATCGAGCGAAGATTCGGCCTTCGTAAAAAAGATAGCGGAAGATCTGAACCTGGGATTTATTCATAAGAAGATAGATCTGTCAAAAAAGAGATCGAAAGATCTGTCGACCGAAGAGGCCGCGCGTGAGGAGAGATATAAATTTTTCAACGATGCCGCCAGGAAGGTTAAGGCCGATGTATTGGCCACGGGCCATACTCTGGATGATCAGGCCGAAACTATATTGATGCGGATCATCAAGGGCGCGTCGCTAAAAGGGATGGTGGGTATTTCCCCGATACGGGAGGAAAGTTCTTTCAAGATAGTTCGTCCGTTATTTGAATTAGGAAAGGCCGAGATAGAGAGGTATCTGGACGAAAGAGGCGCGGAATACAGGATAGACAGTACGAACGCCGAGGCAATATATTTCAGGAATGTGATCAGGCGCGACATCATACCTTTTTTGGAAAAGTATAATCCCCGCCTTAAGAGAGCTCTATGCAGTCTGGCGGAACACCTGAGAGAGGATTTTGAGTTCATAAATGAGGCAAAATCGGCCATTGGCAATTTAGCGCGCTCCACGGGAAAATCTTTGGAGATAAAGCTTAAGAATCTTGCCATTCAACCTAAGGCTCTTCAAAAAGAGATCATGAGAGACGCTCTTGACAAGATAGGCGGAGAAGTGAAGCGCCTGAACTTCAGACACTGGAAAGAGATGGAACGGTTCATTAAGCATAAAAGAAAGGGGAGTTCAATAGATCTGCCCGGAGACATACGCGTTACAAGGACCGCATCATCATTAGTGCTTCGTAAACGTTAGAATCCCGCCGCGGCGGTTGGTGTAGTATAATATAGCCTTGATATGATGGATATAATTTGTTACAATATCCCAACAAAATATTTCGGTAAGTTCAGTATTTTATCCTGAGCGCGCCGGAGGGAAAAAAAGAAACGGAGTCTCGCAAAATGAATAATAAAGATAAAAATGTCCAGGGGCCGCCGAGAAGAGGCTCAAATTTAATGATATGGTTCTTGATAGCGCTGGGTGTGGTCACCCTGTTGAACCCTTTGGTTAAGGGTAATGAGAAACCCACTCAAGAGATCACATACGCCAGGTTTTTCGGAATATTGAAGGATAATCCCGCGACTAATGCTATAAAGTCATGCTATAAGACGGATAGCATATTAAGAGGCGAGCTCTCTACGGGGGATAAGTTTATCGTAAATATCCCGGAAAACGACCAGGATCTTGTCAGATTGCTGCGGGAGAATGTTAAGGATTTTGACATAAAGCCGCTCAGGACGTTCTGGTCCAATATATTCTATTATCTGGGCCCTACGATACTTTTGATACTGTTTTTGTGGATGTTCGCCTATCGCTCTTCAGGCGGCGGCGCGGGAGGCCCGGGCAAGATCTGGTCCTTCGGAAAATCGCGCGCGATCCTCGCTTCAGGCGAAAGTCTCAAGATAACATTTGAGAATGTAGCAGGGGTGGATGAGGCAAAGGAAGAGCTCAAAGAGATAATAGAATTTTTGAAAGACCCTAAAAAATTCCAAAGACTGGGCGGAAAGATCCCCAAGGGCGTTCTCGTCATGGGGCCTCCCGGGACAGGCAAGACATTACTTGCGAAGGCGGTAGCAGGTGAAGCCAATGTGCCTTTCTTCTCAATATCGGGTTCGGATTTTGTCGAGATGTTCGTCGGCGTAGGCGCGTCGAGGGTACGCGATCTGTTCGACCAGGCCAAGCGTTCCGCAAAGCAGTCGGCGCGCGGCGCCATCATATTTATGGACGAGATAGACGCGGTCGGCAGGCAGCGTTTTGCCGGCATCGGCGGCGGACATGATGAAAGAGAGCAGACTTTAAACGCGCTTCTTGTGGAGATGGACGGATTCAACACCCAGGAAGGCGTGATATTGATAGCTGCTACTAACAGGCCGGATGTGCTCGATCCTGCGCTATTGCGGCCGGGCAGATTCGACAGGCAGGTTGTAATCGACAGGCCCGACATAGTAGGCCGTGAAGCGATACTTAAAGTCCATGTCAAAAATATTAAAGTGGATCCTGCCGTGGATCTCAATTCTTTGGCCAAGCAGACCCCGGGATTTTCGGGAGCGGACCTTGCAAACCTGATAAACGAAGGAGCTTTGCTTGCGGCAAGACGCAATAAAGAGATGGTCACTATGGAAGAGATGCAGGAGTCTATAGAGAGGGTTATGGCGGGTCCCGAGCGCAAATCACGTGTTATCTCGAAGAGAGAGAAGGAAGTGATATCGTATCATGAGTCGGGTCACGCCTTATTGGCGCTATTGATACCCGGAGCGGCGCCTTTACATAAAGTGACTATATTGCCTCGCGGAATGGCGCTGGGATATACGATGCTCCTGCCTACGGAAGACAGGTATATTAAGATGAGAAACGAACTATTGGGCGAGATAACAGGTCTTCTGGGCGGGCGCGCGAGCGAAGAGTTAGTGTATAACGAATTTTCAACAGGAGCCCGTAACGATCTGGAAGTTGCCACGAATATAGCCCGCAAGATGGTTATGCGATGGGGTATGAGCGAAAAGCTGGGCAGCCGCACGTTCGGCCACAGGGAGGAGCAGATATTTCTTGGCCGTGATCTGATCGAAGAGAAGAACTACAGCGATCATACGGCGCTTGCTATAGATCAGGAGGTTGCGCGGATAATAGATGAGTGCTATGCGCGCGCCAAGGCAGAGCTTAATAAGCACAGAGACAAGTTGACGGTGTTGGGCACGAAATTGCTCGATAAAGAAGTGATGGAAGTCGAAGAAGTGAAGGCTCTGCTCGGATTCGTTAAAGATGAGTCGACGGCTTCCGTATAGCGACAGGACATATGTAATGGGCGTGCTTAACGTGACGCCCGATTCTTTCTACGATAAAGGAAGGTTCTTTGATCTAAAAAAGGCCGTGAAGCGCGCGCTCGATATTGAGCGTGAAGGAGCCGACATCATAGATGTCGGCGGAGAATCTACGCGGCCCGGAGCCTCGGATGTAGGCGTAGACGAAGAGTTGAAACGTGTGGTGCCCGTAATTCGCGCCATATCGAAAAGAATCAAGGCCGCTATATCTGTCGATACCCGTAAGTCGGAAGTCGCGGAAGCCGCGCTTAAAGCCGGCGCGTCTATTGTTAATGATGTGTCGGCGCTTAGGGATGATCCCTGCATGGCAGGTGTGGTAGCAAAATATCGCGCCGGCATCATACTGATGCATATGAAGGGCAGTCCCCGGGATATGCAGATAGACCCCATATATATTGATGTTGTGAAAGATATCATTAAAAGCCTTAAGGTGTCCATCAATCTCGCCAAGAGAGCCGGCATTAAGGATGATAAGATAATCATAGATCCCGGGATAGGATTCGGAAAGACAGTAGGGCATAATCTGGAGATCTTGAGAACCCTTGAATGTTTTAAGAAAATAGGGTATCCATTATGCATAGGCACTTCAAGAAAATCTTTCATAGGGAAGATACTTGGCTCCAAAGATCCCGAAGACCGCCTGGCGGGATCTCTGGCTACGGCGGTTATAGCAGCCGTGAACGGCGCGAATATTATAAGAGTGCATGATGTACGGCTTACGCGCCAGGCACTCAGAATAACAGACAGTATAACAGGTAAGGTCAAAAGACAATAATGCATTTCCTGTCATATCTTAAGATCGGTATCGAGATCATCATATTATGGTACGCCATATATATGATACTCGTTTTTATAAAAGGGACGCGTACGGAACAGCTTCTTAAGGGCGTCGTCATAATAGGCGCGATATTCGTTATCGCGCAACAATGCAAACTCGACGCTATATTATGGGTGATGGTGAGACTCTTTCCGTTATCTGTATTGGCCCTGGTCATAATCTTCCAGCCGGAATTGAGACGCGGATTGGCCCGCCTGGGGCAGTTTGGCATATATCAGGAAGACGGCGGTATGATAGAAGAGATATCGCGCTGTGCCGGTCATCTGTCCGGGAAGAGGATCGGGGCGCTGATAGCAATAGAGCGTGAAGTCGGGCTCAAAAATTATATTGAAAGCGGCGTTTTGATAGATGGTAAGGTAACCAAGGAGCTTTTGATATCAATCTTCAGCGCCAAGGCGCCTTTGCATGACGGAGCAGTGATAATACAACATGGCAGGATTGTGGCCGCGGGATGTCTTTTGCCGCTTACCCAGGAAGCTAATATATTAAAATCTCTAGGTACGCGTCACAGGGCCGCATTAGGACTAAGCGAAGAGACGGATGCCGTCTGTATAGTAGTGAGCGAAGAGACGGGTTCCATGTCAATATCTATGAGCGGCAAGCTTATGTATGATCTGTCGGAAGAGAATTTGTTGAAAATGCTGAAAGAGATATTTTTTAATCCTCACAGGTTGAGAGGAAAGAGACTTCTGAAGATGCTCTCTAAACTCTCTCCCTCTGTAAGCGAAAAAGGAAGATAGGTTTATGCTGCAATCGATAAAAAATGTCTTTACAAAACATTTATTACTGAAATTCCTGTCGCTTATCCTGGCGCTTTTGTCATGGTTTTACATAGTCAACGAATTGAATAAAGGTTCGAAAGAAGAGATCGAAATGCTCAGGAAGATACGTCCCGGTGAGGGTATGGTAGCCAAGAAGCTTGCGATAAGTCCGGTATTTGTAGGCAGGCCATCGTGGGGTAATGTTGTAAGGCACGATCAGGTTGTGATAGTGCCGGATTATTGTGTGGTTATGGGCTCAAGGAATGATCTGGCAAATATTAAGACCGCTTATACAGTACCTATAGATCTGAAGAAGGCGTCGAATACTTTTACCGCTCAGGTGGCTTTGAGGCCTGTAGCGTCCGGTGTATATATGGAAGAGACTCTTGTTCAGGTTACTGTGCCTATAGAAAAGGATACCCGGAGATAAAATAACCATTATGAAACTTGGTGTTAATGTAGATCACGTCGCCACGGTCAGGGAGGCGCGGGGAGTCGCCGATCCGGATCCTGTAGAGGCCGCGAGGATATGTATAGACGCGGGCTGTAATTCGATAGTCTGCCACCTGCGCGAAGACAGGCGGCATATAAAAGACGATGATCTGTGGCGGCTTCGCGAGGTTGTCGGCACGTGTTTAAATCTTGAGATGGCGATAGCAAAAGATATCGTTGAGATCGCGTGCAAGGCGAGGCCCGATCAGGCGACTTTAGTTCCGGAGAAGAGAGCGGAGCTTACGACCGAAGGCGGGCTGGATGTCGTTAAACATGCGGGCAAGATCGCGGGAGTTATCCGAAGATTCAATGAAAAGAAGATCAGGACGAGTCTTTTCATAGATCCCTCCAGGGCTCAGATCGTTGCTTCAAAAAAAGCGGGCGCGTCGATCGTAGAATTACATACAGGTGAGTATGCCAATGCGCGGACCGGGCCCGCCAGGCTGAAAGAACTCGATAAGATAAGAAAAGCGGCCGAATATGCCATATCGAAAGGATTAGAGGTTAATGCCGGGCATGGATTAAATTACGCCAATGTCAGGGATGTCGCGGCGATCAAGGGTATAAATGAGCTTAATATAGGGCACTCCATAATTGCGCGCGCGGTTATAGTGGGAATGCGTCAGGCCGTTGAAGAGATGATAGGGTTAATAAGATGATTCCCGCCCATTCTTATAGGCGGAAATAGAGTAGGAGAATGAGCGGGATGATTGTAGGTACAGGAATAGACATAGTAGAAGTATTCAGGATGCGCGACGCTATAAATAAGTGGGGCGATAATTTTCTCACAAAAGTCTTTACCGATAAAGAGATCAAGTATTCTAATTCCAAAAGGTTCGCTCCGCAGCATTTTGCGGCGAGATTTGCCGCCAAAGAGGCCGTTGTGAAAGCTTTCGGGGTTGCGAGGAAATACCCGCTGAATTGGACGGATATAGAGATATTTAACGATGAAGAGGGCAAGCCCGTGATCTTATTCAGTAACGACGCCCTTAAGTTAAAGAAACGGAAGAAGGTGAATGAGGTTATTGTGAGCATGTCTCATTCAAAGAATTATGCCGTTGCCAACGTGATCCTGTTAAGGAAGCGCGCCGGATGAATATAGATGATATCCTGAAAAGTTTTCCGAAGAGGCCGGCGGACGCCGGTAAAAAAGATTTTGGCCATGTACTGGTAATAGCCGGATCGGGCGGGTATACGGGCGCGGCGTATCTCACGAGCCAGGCGGCGATCCTTTCGGGGAGCGGGCTTGTCACTCTGGCTGTGGGCAAGAGCATCTATCCGATCATGGCTCAAAAACTTACCGAAGTTATGGTGAAGCCTTTCTTTGAGACGAGGGATTACAGTTTAAGCCTGTTGGCGGAAAAAGAGCTTTTGAATTTTTCCGAAAAATGCACATGTGCCGCCATAGGGCCCGGGATCTCCCGGAATAAAGAGACTCAGACGTTGGTAAGGAACCTTTTAGGCAAAATAGATAAACCGGTCATTCTGGACGCCGATGGAATAAACGCGTTCGCGGGCCATGTCGATTCTTTAAAGAAAGCCACGGCACCGCTTATCCTTACACCGCATATAGGTGAGATGGCAAGGCTATTGGAGAGAGATGCCGATGAGGTGAATAATAAGAGAAAAGATATTGCATTAGAATTCGCTCATCAGTATAATGTCGTCCTGGTCTTAAAAGGCCACGAAACGATAGTTGCGGCTCCGGACGGCGCTCTTTATGTGAATGCGACCGGTAATGTGGGAATGGCTACGGGCGGCACAGGCGATATTCTCACCGGCATGATCGCGAGTTTTACAGGGCAGGGCATGGATGCGTTCAACGCGGCAGCGGCAGGCGTATATCTCCGTGGCAAGGCTGGCGATCTGGCGGTAATGGATAAAGGGGTTTTAAGTCTCATAGCGACCGATCTTTTGGATAAATTGCCCGCAGTTTTAAAGGCGCTAGCATAACGGCGCTGGGGTAGCT
>JAQTPE010000039.1 GCA_028748925.1 Candidatus Omnitrophota bacterium | reverse complement strand
CAGAGCTGATTCATACAGTAACCTCCTTTTGTTGTTATTGACCTAACAACATAAGGTTACTAGCTCTGCTTCTTTTGTTAAAGAGCTTTTTTAATCGTGAATGTCAGCAAGATATTTTACAGTATCGCTGATCCGGCGCGCATAATTTCACCCTGCCGGTAGGCGTGGACCTTGCGGGGTAGTTGCCTTAGCGGGCGCAAATTTACATTGGGCATGTAAATTTGCTCGAACAAATTTTCACAAAATTTTAACTTCTTTCATCCCGTTAGAAGCTGCTATTTTTAATGGGATAAAGAAAAGCTTCTAACGGGATTCAGGAATTTAAAATTTTTGCTGTACCGCCATAATGTGTGAAAATTTGTTAACGCCGCTTCGGCAACTACCCCGCAAGGTCCGCCTGCCATGAGCCTATTGTAAAACCTAAGCTGAAGTTATGTGACGCACAATAAGAATGTTAGGTCTTTTGAGAGGGATAAAAACGGTTAAAAAGGGCCGAGGATGTCCGCTTTCGGATACACTATAATTACTAGTAGATGATGGTAGGCGGTCCCGCCTTCAGGCGGGATGACCCCGCCTCTGGCGGGGGAGTTCCGCAGGCCCCCGTTTTTATTCTGAACAAAAGACCGACCCCGCCGCTTAGATTTGCGAAAAGCAAATCTGGCGGGGGAACATTCTTCATGCCACCATATTTGGTGGCTTGTGCGGCACATAACGAAGCTTAGGTTTTACATATGGGGTAAACAAAGGAAGTGTCCGATAGATAATTAAAATGAAGAGATTACTTGAAATATCTGGCAGTCGCTTCGTCCCATTTGTTCTGGGACTTGAGGATAAGTTCGCAGATCTCGCGGACTGCTCCGCGGCCGCCGGACTTGGCGGTAATATGGTGGGCAACCGCCTTGACCTCTTCCATGCCGTTCGGAACCGACACGGCAAACCCAACCCTCTTCAGGATGGGAACGTCTATCAGGTCGTCGCCTATAAAACAGATCTCTTCCGCGGGAATCTTGAACCTGTTAAGCACATCGTTAAAAGGAATGCGTTTATCTATGAAACCTGCGTAGGCCTTAGCGACTTTCAGATCCCGGGCGCGCAATTTTACAATGCGCGATTTTTTTGCGGTTATTATCACCGTCTTTATACCGACCCTGTTAAGAAGCGATATGCCGAACCCGTCGGTCACATCGAAGAATTTCAATTCATCGCCGTAAACGCTGTAGACTATACGGCCGTCCGTCATAACCCCGTCAATATCGGTTATAAGCAATTTTACGCGGCGCGCCTTTTCCACTGTCTCGCTGTTTATCATACAAGACCCGCTTTCAAGAGATCCTGCACATCGAGCAGGCCTACAGGCCTCTTCTTATCATCGACCACAGGAATCTCATCTATCTTCCTTGAACGGAGTATGTCGAACGCCTCCGCGGCCAATCTCTCTTTTTTTATCGCGGCCGGATTCTTCGTCATAAAGTCTTTGACTTTTTTATTTATCAGATCGGGCTGGGACTCCAGGTGGCGCCTCAAATCCCCGTCCGTGAATATGCCTGTAAGTTCTCCTTTTGCGTTCACGATGCTGGCGCTTCCGGCCCGCGCTTTAGTTATCGCTAAGAGTACTTTCTTTACCGTATAATTTTCGTTTACTATAGGATTATCCCTTCCTTTTCTCATGATATCTTCCACCCTCAATATCAGGCGTTTTCCCAGTATGCCACCGGGATGAAATAACGCAAAGTCCTTGGCCTTAAACCCTTTCTTCTCCAACAACGCCACAGCAAGAGCGTCACCCATCGCGAGCATGGCGGTCGTTGAAGTCGTCGGCGCAAGCCCAAGCGAACACGCCTCCCGCTTCACCGATGTATTTATTACATAATCCGCATTTTTGGCTAAAGTCGAGCCGATATTGCCCGTCATAGCTACAAGCTTGGCTCCGATCTTCCTCACTATGGGCAGAAACTTCACGATCTCTTCCGTTTCGCCCGAATTGGAAAGGGCGAGTATAAGATCGTCCTTCGTGACCCTGCCGAGATCTCCGTGTAAAGCCTCGGCGGGATGCAGATATAATGAAGGTGTTCCGGTAGAAGAGAGCGTGGCCGATATCTTCTGTGCTATAAAACCGGGCTTGCCCATACCCGTAACGATTACCCTGCCCTCTATAATATATATGGCGTCGACCGCTCTTTCGAAGTTCGAGTCTATCCTGTTTATCAGGCTCGACAGGGCGTCGCGTTCGATCCGTAATACTCTTCTCGCTATCTCCATAGACATTGCTTTACCATTTACCTGCCGGACGTTTGGCAGGCCCTCTCCACCCTCTTTATCTTAATTAGCATGGCTTCCAGCTCATCTAACTTAATCATATTAGGCCCGTCGCTCAACGCCTTATCGGGATTTTCGTGAACCTCCACAAAAATACCGTTAACCCCGCACGCCGCGGCGGCCATGGAAAGATACGGAATAAAACGCTTTTCGCCGCCCGACTTGTCATCCAGGCCTCCCGGCGTCTGCACGGAATGGGTAGCGTCGTATACGACCGGATATCTCAGATCTTTCATGACAAGAATCGATCTGAAGTCGCTCACTAGATTATTATAACCGAAGCTGGCGCCTCTCTCGGTAAGTATTATATTCTTATTCCCGGCGGATTCTATCTTCTTCACTACATGGCGCATATCCCATGGCGCCAGGAATTGCCCCTTCTTAATATTCACAACCTTACCCGTCTTCGCGGCCGCCACAATAAGATCCGTCTGTCTTGAAAGAAATGCGGGTATCTGGATTATATCGAGCACCCTGGCGGCCTCTTTTACATCTCCCCTGCAGTGGACATCCGATAATACCGGAAGACCCAGCTTATCTTTAATGCTCTTTAATATCTTAAGCCCCTTCTTCAGTCCCGGACCGCGGAAAGAATCTATCGAAGTGCGGTTGGCCTTATCATAACTCGCTTTATACACAAATGAAATACCGAGACGCCCTGTGATATCCTTTAAGGCTTTTGCGTGGCGCATGGCGCTCGACTCGGATTCTATAGAACAAGGCCCGGCTATAAGAACGATAGGATTATCGCCGCCTATTCTAATATTGCCTATACTGATCTCTCTCGTCAAAGTCATAATATCCTTAATAGCGGGATCCCGCCAAAAGTCTAAAGGGTTTTTGGAGAATCCGACAGCATTATCTCTCTCACTTTCATAAGATCGTCATGAGTATCGACGCCTACGGTATCGAATTTCGTCTCTACCACTTTTATCTTATAACCGTATTCGAGAACCCGCAACTGTTCAAGCTTCTCCGCGGTCTCCAGCGATGACTTCGGCAGGTTCCTGAATGTGAAGAGAAAATCTTTAGTGAACGCATACATACCTATATGCTTATAATAGATTGGCTTCTTATCTTTATCGATGGTATTAGTCCTGTTATAAGGTATGGCGTATCTTGAAAAATATATCGCGTAACCGTTCTTATCAAAGATGGCTTTGACGACATTTGAATTTGTCAGCTCGGCGTCATCTTCTATCCTCTTTACCATAGTGGCCATCTGCGCGACCTTTTCATTCTCAAGGGCCATCACAAGATTGTCTATCATTATGGGTCTTACAAGCGGTTCGTCTCCCTGTATATTGACAACTATCTTAACATCCATGGGATTAACCACCTCGGCCAGTCTGTCGGTACCTGAAGGTTGATCCACGGATGTATAGACCGCTTTCCCGCCAAAAGCCTCTACCACTTTTATTATTCTCTCATCATCACATGCCACCACAAGATCGTCCAGAGCCTTGGCCTTCTTTGCGCTCTCCCATACATGCTGAACCACCGGCTTACCCAAAAGATCCGCCAAAACCTTACCTTCAAATCTTGTTGAACCCCAGCGCGCCGGGATCACACCTATTGCCTTCATATAACTTACCCCCTACAGCTTTATGCGGAACTCCCGATATTCTTCCTATCTATTCTATCCATAAGTTCTTCCGGAGCGACTACAGCGATCCCCACCTTGCCCACGACAATTCCTCCGGCGCAATTTGAAATATGCGCCGCCTGCAATGGATTCGCGCCGGCGGCCAGGGAGAGTGTATAACTGGCTATCACGGTATCGCCGGCGCCCGAGACATCGAAGACGTCCTGCGCGACCGTCGGTATATGCTTCATCGGTCTATCCTTTTCGAATACTGCCATACCGTTCTCACCCAGGGTTATCAGGGCGATCCTGCACTTGAACTTCCTTAATATAGCCTGTCCGGCCTTTTTGAGCGTAGCGGCGTCCTTGATCTCAAAACCTACGGCCTTCGACGCCTCATGATTATTCGGCGTTATGAGCGTTATACCATTATAGTACTTCAGGTGCTCCTCTTTAGGGTCTACCGAGATTATCTTTTTGCGCGCTTTGGCGAACGGGACGATCTCCTTCAACAGCTTCGGCGTGATAACCCCTTTGCCATAGTCTTCTATGATCACGGCATCCACCTTCTCGATAATATTTTTCGTATTGTCGATTATACGCCTTATCAAAACGTCGTTTAAACCGTCCACTTTCTCTTTGTCGATCCTCACCACCTGTTGATGATGCGCTACAACGCGGGTCTTCAGCGTAGTGGGCCTTGACATATCCGCCACTATCCCGCTCACATCGATATTCTTCTGTTCAAGTTCGCCTTTCAATATGGCGCCCCGCTCGTCGTCCCCTATCACTCCGACAAGATATGTGCCGGCTCCCAAAGAGCTTAAATTATTGGCGACATTCGAAGCGCCTCCCGGCATAAAGCTCTCTCTCTTAACCCATACTACGGGCACCGGCGCCTCGGGAGAGATGCGCGACACATCGCCCCATATGAATTCGTCGAGTATAAGATCCCCCACGACGAGGACTTTGGCGTCTTTAAAATTTCCTATGATCTTTTTCAGTTTACCCAAATCGCCGGTCCTCATCCCGTTAGAAATTTTTGAACATAACTTTTTAGATACATTATTTCTAACGGGACTCATATTCAAACCTTTTCTATGATTGAACTGTATAGAAGCGGTATCATAAGCTCGTGATGACCTGTAATATTATAGCCTCTGCCCCCGCCGGATGTAGGCCTTAAGATTACATTCTGATGGGGCCTGTAATGCATTATCATATCAAAATTCGCCGTCGTAAATTTACGCACCTTATATCCGAGGTTGCGCGCCACAGTAACGGCCTTCAGGAAGACTTCCGGCAATATCACGGCGGATCCTATGTTTACCGCTACGCCATTCTCCAATTTAGAAACACTGTAAATAAAAGTTTTGAAATCCAGCAGAGAGCCCTCGCCTATCGCCATGCCGTTGGCGCTCGGATGCTGATGTATTATATCCGTCCCTATGGCGACATGCACGGTGACGGGGATCCCCAGTCTGTGCCCCATCGCAAGGATGCTCTTATCTTTATACGGAGATTTCGACTTCATTATCCGCGAACCGACCGCTTCGCCGATACCTATACCGTTCCTGAATCCGTAGTTTACGGCTCCGTTTATAAATGACGCCGTCTCCTGGGCCATCCCGAACGAGCCATCTACTATCGCCGCGCCCACATCCTCGCTCGTCCTGCCTATCATCGCCACTTCCGTATCGTGTATTATACCGGCGCCGTTCAGGGCGACATGTTTCACAATGCCCCTCTTCATGAGATCTATAACGATGGGCGATAGCCCGCACTTTATCACGTGCGCGCCCATCATGAAGATCACCATATTCTTCTTCTTTTTTGCGTCGACTATTGCCGCGACAACATCCTTGAAATTCCGGGCCGCGAGTATATTGGGAAGGGAGTCGTAAAAGCCCTTGAATGAAGATCCTTTTTTTTGCAGGGACGCGAAGTCCTTAACGGAAACTTTGCAATTTCTCGTGTCGAGATGTATCGTCTTAATCTTTGAAAGGTCTATACGTTTTGCCATATGATACTTTCCTCAAGAGACCCGATATTTTATCATGAAGCCACCGGCCTCGTCAACGCAATAATAGATGCTGACTTATCACGTCTCTTTTCAGTAACCATACCCTGTGAGGCCGGTGCCTCAAGCTTTAAGCGGGAACTTCCGGTGTCCGCCTTCCGCTGACGTAAATTGGCATTAGGCATGCCAATTTACTATGGCAAAATTTGACAGAATTTTAGCTTCTTTCAGGAATCTAAAATTCTTTTCTAAATCGCCATAAGGTGTCAAATTTTGTTACATCAGCGTCAGGCTGGGACACCGGAAGTTCCGCCTGCAACGAAGGTCTTGCCTGCTATGGGTTGGCTGTAAACCTAAGCTGAAGTTATGTGACGCACAATAAGAATGTTAGGTCTTTTGAGAGGGATAAAAACGGTTAAAAAGAGCCGAGGATGTCCGCTTTCGGATACACTATAATTACTAGTAGATGATGGTAGGCGGTCCCGCCTTCAGGCGGGATGACCCCGCCTCTGGCGGGGGAGTTCCGCAGGCCCCCGTTTTTATCCTGAACAAAAGACCGACCCCGCCGCTTAGATTTGCGAAAAGCAAATCTGGCGGGGGAACATTCTTCATGCCACCATATTTGGTGGCTTGTGCGGCACATAACGAAGCTTAGGTTTTATGAGATTTCGAAGAGCTTGGTCTTTGACTTCTCGCCGCTGATGAGGGTGACGCGGGATTTGGGGATATTGAAATAGTCTGCCAGGGCTTCGCGGACCGCGTAATTCGCTTTGCCTTCCTGAGGCTTCTCTTTGACCCATACAGAGAAGCTATTTTCGGATAACTCTTCTATCTTTGCCTGTTTGGCGCCGGCTTTGACCTTGACGGTTATTTTCATACGGCCTATTCTACTCTTTTTATTGGCTAAATCAATTACTTTGGACTATAATGAACATAACTATAATTTTTAAAATAAAATCCGCCGAAGCACCCAGTCTATAACTTATTGAATGCGAAGGCGGATAAAAATCGATATGATATACGACCGCTTTCAGAAAGAGGCGATCGACCATATAAATAATGGTCACTCGGTCATCGTCTCCGCTCCCACCGGCGCCGGCAAGACGGCTATCGCCGAACATGTCATCAGCAAATGTCTCGATGAGAAGATAGGCGTGATATATACCGCGCCGTTAAAAGCTCTCTCGAATCAGAAGTTCCGGGACTTTCAGGTAAATTTCAAGGATGATATAGGCATACTTACCGGCGATGTCTCTCTGAACGCGAATGCGCCCGTCCTGATAATGACCACCGAAATATTCCGCAATAAGATCCTCGATGATCCGGAGAGCCTTGCGCAGTACCAATGGATAATATTCGACGAAATACACTATATCGATAATCAGGAACGCGGGACCGTATGGGAAGAGTCCCTGATATTTCTGCCTCAGCATATGAAGATACTCGGTCTCTCAGCGACGATACCCAATATAAAGCAGTTTGCGTCATGGATAGAGTCCATACATAGGAAAGATGTTAAGGTTGTCATCGAAGAGACCAGGCCCGTGCCGCTGCACTTCTTCTACCAATGCCATAACCAGGTAATCGACAAGATAGAGTTGCTCAGGAAGATGCGCGTGAAGAGGTCGAACAGTTTAAGCACGATCATACACTACATAAAAGACAGGCGCGGCCTGCCCTGCATATATTTCGTCTTCGGCAGGCGCCGCGCCGAAGAGCTTGCCTTCGAGTTATTCAGCTACAATTTTCTTACCAAGGAAGACCAGATCAGGATAATGGATATGTACGACTCGCTGTGCGAACATTACGATCTCCTCCACGAAAAGACCGCGAATTCTTTGAGACAGCTTATAGTCAGGGGCATAGCCTATCATCACGCCGGGATGCTTCCCACGCTTAAAGAAGTGGTCGAGAGGCTCTTTACGAGCAGGCTCTTAAAAGTCATCTTCACCACGGAGACATTCGCTCTCGGCATAAATATGCCGAGCCGTTCCGTGGTATTCGATGACCTAAGAAAGTTTTACGGTAACTACATCAGAAATCTGAAGACGCGTGATTTTTACCAGATGGCCGGGCGGGCCGGAAGGCGCGGTATAGATACCGAAGGATTCGTATACTGCCGCGTAAATCCACGACGGATCGAGTTTCACGAAGTACGCCGCATCATTTACGGAAAACCGGAAGAGGTGATGAGCCAGCTTAATGCCTCATACGCCACGATCCTGAATCTCTATGAAAAACATAAGGAAGACCTGTACAAGATATATCCGCTCTCTCTGCATTACTACCAGAGCAAGCCTAACCATCAGCGCGAAGCGTTACGCCTCATGGAATCGAAGCTTAAGCTATTAAAAGAGCTTGGGCATATAGAGAATGGTATTCTTACGCCGAAGGGGAGATTCGCTAAGGCCGTTTATGGTTACGAACTCTTGCTTGGGGAATTCTTCCAGGAGAATATTTTCGAGCAGCTCGATGAACTGGGCATAGGCATGCTGGCGGCCGGCGTAGTATTTGAGCCGAGGAAGAACCAGAGCGGAGTCGGTATTCCCAAGGAAGGCGTGCAATTGGAGAAGTTGTGCCGATCCATCCACGAGAATATACGGCGCAAAGAGATAAAATACAAGATCTATCCGTTCTCCAAAGCGCCCCATTTTCATATGGCCAAGGCGATAAATATGTGGATGCGCCAGGAAAAGTTCTCCCAGGTTTTGCGTTTCACCGACACGGATGAGGGCGAGGTTGTGCGTTATTTCCGCATGTCGATACAGATCCTTCGCGAGATGGCGGAATCCGAAGCTTCCTCATATCTCTTAAAGGACAGGATAAGGAATACTATACGCCTGATAAACCGCGATGTTGTGGATGCCGAGAAACAACTGCGCGAGGGGTAAAATTATTATTTGTTGAAGTTTTATATTTTTTGGAGTAGAATACATCCATTAACTGGGACCGCAAATAGGAGAACTGTTATGAAGAGATTTATATCCGGCATCTTAATATGTTTGTTTGTAACTGTTTCTATCGGTTATTGTCATGCTGCGGATGTCGAAGGAAAACATAAGGCCGAAATGGATGAGCTTCAGAAGAAGTTTCATTGGTGGCCGACGGACGCCAAGCCCAATCCTGTAAAGGATGAGCGCGGCGGCTACTGGTGGTGGCCAAAAGAAAAAGGTACAACAAGCGGCCTCTGGGGTAACAGGGGATATGTTTACGTATACAAGATCATATACGACTACAAAGAGGGCCTGCCGGAGCCGAAAAAGGATGAACTCAGGGCGTCTCTGCTGGTAAAAAAGATACATAATAATGTGAAAATATATTTTGATTTTGATAAGTCCGATATTCGTGAAGACGCCATTGCCGTGCTCGAACAGGGTGTGACGCTATTGAACAAGAATCCCGAAACCGATATACTGATCACCGGCAATTGCGATATCCGCGGTTCCGAGAAGTATAATGAGAGGCTTGGATTACGCCGCGGAGAGAGCGTAAGGAAGTTTATGGTCGACAGGGGCATACCCGAAAGCCGTATAAAGATAGTGAGCCGCGGAAAACTCGATGCCATCGCTTATGTTAAAGATCTCCTGGGAATGGCCAAAGACAGGAACGCGCAGTTTATGGTGGCCGAGGTAGAGGAGATAAATATACCGTATGCCGGGGATCTTCCCGAAGGCGCTACAGCAGTCGGAGAAGGCAAATATATCGAAGAGAAGCAGGAGATCGTCGAATCCGAGGCCAAAGTTTCAACCAGAGAGTATATCATAAAACGGAATGATTCTTTATGGAAGATAGCCGCGAGCCAGCTTGGCAGCGGCCATCGCTGGAAATACTTGTACGAATTGAATAAGGACAGGATAAAGAATCCTAAAAAATTAAAAGCAGGCACGAAGATAATCATACCTGTAGAATAGGGCATATGATTCCCGTTAGACCTCTTCACTGTAAAGAGTTATTTTATAAGATCATATATTTGTATAAACCGTATAAAATTTTTAATATATCTTATTTTGGAGGTCTAACGGGATGATAGAGGTAGATTCCGCGGCGACAAAGCTCTCGAGCCTTTTAAAAGAGAACCTTATAGAACTTGAGCTCGAGGGCAAAGATAAATCTGAGATAATCGGTGAACTGGTAGATATAATAACCAAGTCAGGCAAGGCGAAGAATAAGAAGGCTCTCACCGCCGCAATAATGGGGCGCGAAAATCTGGGATCTACGGCTATAGGGAACGGTGTCGCTGTGCCCCACGCCAAGATAGACGGTATAAAACAAACCGTACTTGCGTTCGGCAGGTCGGTTGCCGGAGTGGACTTTAACTCCTTAGACGGCGAAAAGACGCATCTATTCTTCATGCTCATATCTCCGAAAGAGGATATAGGCGCCCATTTAAAGATACTCGCGAAAATATCGCATCTTATCAAAGACCGCTTTATGGTGGGGCTATTTAGGAAAGCGCGCAGCAAAAAAGAAGTCCTCTCTATGATATCCAATCTGGAAAAATCCTCAAAATAGTTTGTCTCAAATTTGCTCTTCTAAGTGATTGTTAGCGTATAAAAAAGTAAGCTTTCATTTAGTATAATCATATGATATACTATATAGTGAAGCAGGGAATCTATTTTTTTTAGACACTTTATAAAAAATTTTATAAAGTGATGTGATTAAGTCGTGTTGTATAGATGCGATGTTTCGGGGGATTTTACAGCAGGGTATTAGAGGTGAATTTCATGTTTGACGCTAGATCTAATACACCAATATCCGGTTTTGTAAGGCCTAAAAAGGTAAATAATATGCTTTTTACCTTGAGGCCTTTTTTTATTATTCCGCTGACCTTGTTATTTTTGTTCAATGCATTAGGAGGTGATATGCTGGTAGGTGAAGTTTGGGCTGCCAGGTCGTCTTCAGGGCTTACTAGCGTCGGCCCTGACAGCACGGGCAGCCCATCACCTCTTAAGAGCCTGAGCGCGGCCACATTTACTCTTCCTCAGGACCTGGGGTATATTCAGGAATCCACCGAAGTCTCCAACTCCGGCAAGACCGTAATACATATCCAGGACGCTCACTGTAATTACGCCGCCCAGAGATCTATTGCCGGGATATTGGATTATCTTTCGACCGAATATGGTATATATGCCGTCAATTGTGAGGGTGGAGCCGAAAGTTATGACCTCTCCCCATTTACCGCCATCCCTGAAAAAGATATACGGGAGAAGACCGCGGACTTTTTTGTTAAGGAAGGCGTTGTGAGCGCGGCGGAATTTTTTGCCGTTAATAACCCGGAAAAGATAAAGCTATGGGGCGTGGAAGATCCGGATCTTTATTTAAAGAACCTGAAGATCTACAGGGATTCGCTGGTCCATAAAGATGAAGTAAATAAATATATTAAATCGATAGGATATATTCTTAATAATCTCAAGCGGCATATATATTCAAGTGAATTGCTTAAGTTTGACAATTACTATACCAGGTATAAGGAGAACAAGATATCTTTCAAGGAATACCTGCTTTATCTCATCGGCATGGCTCCCAAGAGGATGATCGATATAAAATCTTTTTCCAATATATATCTCTTGAGCCAGACGCTTGCGGATGAGGATAAGATCAATTTTAAACTTGCTAATAACGAGAGGGATGAGGTCGTCGATAAGCTGAAGAAATCGTTGTCGAGGAACGAGCTTGAAGAACTGATGGTTATGGTAGGAAAACTGAAGTCCGAACGTATTTCGCAGGCCGATTTTTATGCCTATCTGGTAAAGAAGGCTAAATCCGCGAAACTCGACATTTCAGTCTACCCCGAATTGCAAAAGTATATAATATATATATCACTATATAGCGCGATAGACAGGACGAAAATAGCCAAAGAGATAGATACGCTTGAATACAGGATAAAGACGTCTTTATATGAAAATGATACCCAGAGGGAGCTCGGGGTGCTTTCCAAGAACCTGGCGATAATGAAGAATATGTTTAATATTTCGCTTACGAGAGATGATTATACGTACTATAAGGACCACAGGGAAACATTCGCTATGGCGAATTATATCTCTTTTATCGATAAGAAGGCCCCTCTTTATAAGATCAGTGCGACGCTCGATAAGAATATCGGCTCGCTCGATGAATATCGCGGCCTCATGGACCAATTTTATGAATGTTCCCTCGAAAGGGATAAGGCATTCATAAAGAACATAAAATTCACCGACCACGACAGGCCGAACTCCATAATAATAACAGGAGGTTTCCATACGGAAAATTTACGCGAACTCTTTAAGAATGAAAACGTCTCCTATGTTTCCATAATGCCCAAGTTCAAGAACGAGAAAGGTTATGTGAGCCCATATATGAAGCGCCTTGCCGGCCAGCGCACCGCGCTCGAGAACGTCATCAACACTGCGATACCCGCGGTCCTGAACCTGCAGGTAGTCGAGATATTGTCGGAAAAGCTCGCTATTTTAGTTGAAGGCAAATTAAGAGTGGAGCTATTTAATTTTATACTGGTGCCAATGGTCGCCGCCCTGATAAGGGGACACAGCTTTATACTTAAAGTCGGCAGAGGCATCCCGGTCAATAATGCCAAAACAGAAGAGGAAAAATTCATTACCTTCCCCATGGGAGAGGGCGCGGATATCATCGGAAGCCCTGTAGTTTCATCATCT
>JAQTPE010000038.1 GCA_028748925.1 Candidatus Omnitrophota bacterium | reverse complement strand
TGGGATAAAGAAAAGCTTCTAACGCGATTAAGGAATCTAAAATTCTTTTCTAAATTGCTATAAGGTGTCAGAATTTTTAACAGTCGCTCCAGGCGGCACACACAAAAGTTCCGCCTCTCGATGAGAGAGAAAAATTATAACTAGAGTAGCGCAGGCGGGCCCCGCAAGGTCCGCCTGAGGGCAAGCAGAACTCGCGATTAGTCAAGTGCAGTGAAGAAAAGTTTTATCCACAAGAGGAGAAAGGGCGGAGCGATGAAGTCGTACACTAAATATCTGTGGTTCAATACGAAGAATAGGTATGAGATCGTGAATATTACAGGCGAAGTGCAGGATGCTATCGATGAGAGCAAGGTTAAAGAGGGAATGTGCCTTGTCAACGCGATGCATATTACGGCGAGTGTATTCATAAATGATAATGAGTCCGGCTTGCATCAGGATTTTTTGGCGTGGGTAGAGAAATTAGCGCCGTATGGCAAGGATAAGTATAAACATAATATGACCGGCGAAGATAACGGCGACGCTCATCTGAAGAGGACGATAATGGGCCGCGAAGTCGTTTGCGCGATTACCAATGGAAAGCTCGACTTCGGACCATGGGAGCAGGTTTTTTACGGAGAGTTCGATGGGCAGAGGAAAAAGAGAGTTCTAGTAAAGATAATAGGAGAGTAATGAATAGCTTTTTACCGACATCCAAGAAAGAGATGGCAGAGCGAGGCTGGAACGAGCTCGATATTGTACTTGTTACAGGCGACGCTTATGTGGATCACCCCTCCTATGGAGTTGCCCTTATAGGCAGAGTTTTAGAGGGCGGGGGATTCAGGGTCGGCATAATAGCTCAGCCGGATTGCCGGAATACAGACGATTTTAAGGCGCTGGGCAGACCGAGGCTCTTTTTCGGGGTTACGGCGGGTAATCTCGATTCCATGGTTGCCAACTATACCGCGAACAAGAAAGTTCGCAATATAGATGATTATTCACCCGGGGGCAGATCTCATCTCAGGCCTGATAGGGCGAGCATAGTATATGCTAACAGGCTACAACAGGTCTATAAAGGCGTTCCTATAATTTTGGGCGGCATGGAAGCCAGCATGAGAAGACTCGCTCATTACGACTACTGGTCGGATAAAATCAGGCGATCGCTATTGCTTGACGCAAAGTGCGATATCCTGGTTTATGGTATGGGTGAAAAACAGATGCTTGAGATAGCCCTGCGCATCCGGAACGGCGAAGAAACGGATCTTCTTGATAATATAAGAGGCACTGTAGTAGTAAGAAAAAGCGTAGACTCGGTTTTGGATCCTGTATCTGTTCCGTCTTTTGAGGACGTCAGCAAGGATAAGCATAAATTCAATCAGGCTTTTAAGAATATCTATGCGGAGGCCGACCCCATACGTGGCAGGACGATAGTTCAGAAGCATGGAGACAGGTTTGTTATACAGCATCCTCCCGCCATTCCAATGACTACCGAAGAACTTGATAGGATATATACGCTTCCTTTTATGCGCGATTGGCACACATCGTATGATAAGGCCGGCGGCGTTCCGGGATTTGATATGGTGAGAAACTCGATAACCTCTCACCGCGGGTGCGCCGGAGGATGCAGTTTTTGCTCGCTATACCTGCATCAGGGTAGACACGTACAGAGCCGCAGCGTTGGATCCATATTAAAAGAGATAAAGACGATATCGGAAGATAAGAAATTTAAAGGAACTATCACCGATATAGGCGGCCCTACGGCAAATATGTATATGGCCAAATGCCATCTATGGAAAGATAGCGGAGCATGCCGTGATAAGAGATGTCTTGTGCCGGAAACTTGCAGGCACTTCAAGACCGGTTATGAGCACTCTTTGGACCTGTGGAAGAGGCTTAAAGCCATGCCGAAAGTAAAACACGTATTTATAGGCAGCGGCGTCAGATACGATCTCCTGACGGAGAGTTATTCGGACGAATATCTGAATGAGCTCTGCGCGCATCATGTCAGCGGGCAGCTTAAAGTCGCGCCCGAACACTCGGTAAATCATGTTCTGGACCTGATGAATAAGCCGAGGTTCAGCCTCTATGAAAAGTTCATAGACAGGTTCGAAAGGGTTAACAGAAGGCTTAATAAGAAGCAATTTCTCGTAAATTATTTTATAGTGGGCCATCCCGGAGCGAGATTGGATGATGCCCTTAACCTTGCTCTGTATCTTGCCAAAAAGCATATAAACCCCGAGCAGGTACAGGACTTCATTCCTTTACCCATGACTCTTTCAGGAGCGATGTACTACACGGAAGAGGATCCTTTTACGGGAAAGAAGATTTATGTGGCAAAGTACCCCCATGAAAGAATGATGCAAAGGGCTCTTCTGCAGTATAAGAACCCGCAAAATAGACAGTATATTTTAAAGGCCCTGAAGATACTTGATAAAGAGAACTTAAAGAAAGCTCTTCTGGGCTGATCCTGCTTCAAACAGGGGCATGCCTCTACGAAGCCATACCTCAATGCTCTGGTTGAATGGCGAAGCAGGGGTAATCTTCTTGACATATATCATCATATCGATATAATAGTACAATCACCAAAAAGAGATATTGATATGTGTTTAAACGGCTATAATCCTGCTATAATTCGGGTTATTTGATACCGTTTAAGCGTCAAATTTTCTATCGGAAATTTGGAGGCGATATATGGCAGATCTTCAGCCTAAGGATATCAGAAATATAATATTATTGGGCCACTCAGGGTGCGGCAAGACGTCTTTAGCCGAAGCGCTTCTCTTGAACGCGGGCGCCATCGCTAAGATGGGCAGGATCGTCGATGGCACGACCGTATCCGATTATAATGAAGATGAGAAAGAGAAGAAGCACTCCTCCAGCACATCGCTCGTAAGCTTCTCGTATAAGTCAAAGAAGATAAACATTATAGATATCCCCGGTTATACAGATTTTGTGGGGGAGATGATAGGCGGATTGAGTGCGGCAGACGCCTGCATAGTGGTAGTGAATGCCACAGGAGGTATAGAGATAGGCACGGAACGCGCATTTAGACTGGCGAAAGAGAAAGGCGTGCCGTGCTTCTTTTTTATAAATATGCTCGATAAGGAGCATTCCAATTATGACAAATGTTTTCATGATATAGATAACAAGTTCCGCAAGCATTGCGTGCCTGTAGATTATCCGATAGGCAAAGAGTCGTCATTCAAAAATGTGGCGAGCGTGATAACTCAAAAAGGCGATGATGGCCTGGACGACGCGGAAAAATCTCATTTTAAAGCGCTTGGCGATTCTCTGGCTGAGACGGTTGCGGAGACGGATGATGTTCTTCTGGAGAAATATCTCGACAAAGGGGAGCTTTCGGCCGAAGAGATCATCCATGCGTTAAAGAAGGGCCTGAATACGGGAGACATATCTCCGATACTCTGCGGCTCCGCGACGGGCAACATAGGTATAAAGGAACTCCTTGATTTCGTAGTGGACTATCTTCCGTCGCCGGCCGACAGGGAGAAGATAGAAGCGGCGAAGCCCGAAAGCGGCGATAAAATATCTTTGGACGTCGATCCCGGTAAACCGTTTGCCGCGCTCGTATTTAAGACTTTGTCGGATCCGTTTCTTGGGCAGATATCGATATTTAAGGTATTTTCCGGAAAGCTGCAGTCGAACGGCGGTTTTTACAACGTAAATAAGGGCGTCAGGGAGAAGATAGGCCAGATATTTACCATGATGGGCAAGAGCCAGATACCCATGTCATTGGTTCAGGCGGGGGATATCGCGTGTGTGGCAAAACTTAAAGATACCCGTACGGGCGATTCAATAACCGATGACAAGAATCCGTTGAAATTTGATGATATAAAATTTCCCGAACCGGCGGTCTCTTTCTCGCTTAAACCGAGAACGAGGGCCGATGAAGATAAGATATCGAACGCCATTCATAAGATAATGGCCGAAGACCCGACGTTCAGGGTTACGAGGGATGAGCAGACTAAAGAGATGATCGTCTCCGGTATGGGAGACATGCATATCAATATGATGATCAACAGGATGAAGATGCGATACGGCGTTCAGGTAGAGCTCGGCACCCCGAAAGTGGCGTATAAAGAGACTATACTGGGCAAAGGCGACGCCCAATACCGCCATAAGAAGCAGACCGGAGGGGCGGGGCAGTTCGCGGAGGTTTGGATGCGTATAGAGCCTCTTCAGCGCGGCGATGGATTCCAGTTCGTCGATGAGGTGGTCGGCGGAGCGATACCGAGGCAATTTGTTGTGAGCTGCGAAAAGGGTATCCGTTCGGCGCTTAATTCGGGAAGCTTGGCCGGATTCCCTGTGGTAGACGTGAAAGCGATAGTTTATGACGGTAAGACCCATCCGGTAGACTCTAAAGATATCGCATTCCAGACTGCCGCGCGCCACGCGTTCAAAGAGTCTATGCTAAAGGCCAAGCCGGTCATCTTAGAACCCATAATGGACGTTGATGTAACGGTGCCCGATGAGGTTATGGGCGATATAACGGGCAGCCTTAATTCCAGGCGCGGCAGGATCATGGGTATGGAGCCGGGTGAAGGATCTCAGACGGTGAAGGCTAAGGTGCCGCTGGAGGAGATGTATAAATATGTTAATGAACTGAAGTCTATAACGGGCGGCAGGGGGACCTATACGATGAGTTTCTCCCATTATGAAGTAGTGCCATCCAATTTAGCTCAAAGCATAATTGAGAAGGCTAAGCTTTCCAGGAAGGAAGAGACGGAAGATTAAGGTTATCCGACTTCGCATTCATCGGAACGCAGTTGAATGTTTCGGCGGACTAAACTAACAAAAGAAGGGGAGATGGAGGAATAATGAGCGGTCATTCAAAATGGGCAACGATAAAACATAAGAAGGCGGCTACAGACGCCAAGAGGGGCAGCCTTTTTACGAAACTTATAAAAGAGATATCGGTGGCTGCGAGAGGCGGCGGTAATCCGGATACCAATCCGCGGCTGAGAGTCGCCATAGAGAGAGCCAAAGAATCAAGCATGCCTTCGGATAATATCGATCGTGCAATAAAAAAAGGTACGGGCCAGCTTGAAGGTGTGACTTACGAGGATATAACGTTAGAAGGTTATGGCCCGGGCGGAGTCGCTATTTATGTAGAAGGCGTATCGGATAATAAGAACAGGACCACGGCGGAAGTCAGGACGATATTCACGAAAAAAGGCGGCAATATGGCCGGCGCCGGCTCGGTAGCTTGGATGTTCGAGAAGAAGGGTTACATCGTGGTAAGTAAGGCAAATGCCGAAGAAGATAAGCTCATGGGCGTGGCCCTTGACGCGGGCGCGGAGGATATGATAGTCGAGGACGAAAATTATGCCATAAAGACAAGTCCTCAGGACTTTTTTAAGGTAAAGAAAGCCATAGATGACGCCGGCATAAAGACGGAAGACGCGGAGATAACCTTATTACCCAAGAATACGGTGAAGGTTGAAGGGGACGACGCAAAGAAGATATTGGATCTGGTGGACTCTATAGAAGAACACGATGATGTCCAGCATGTATACGCGAATTTCGACATACCGGATGATCTTATAAAAGAATAATGCGAATACTCGGCATCGACCCCGGACTGGGGACGACTGGTTACGGTATTATAGAAGATAGGACATTTAAGCTTATCGAGGCCGGTGTAATAAAGACGCGCGCCAATACTCCGATACAGTCAAGGCTGAAAAGGATATTCGATTCTCTTATCGAAATTATAAAAGAACACGAACCGGAAGTATTGGTTCTTGAAAAGATATACTCCCATTACAGGCATCCTACCACGGCTATACTTATGGGACACGCGCGCGCGGCCGTATGCCTGGTAAGCGGGATACATAATATCCGGCTGGTGAATTATCCCTCCACAAAGATAAAAAAGACCATAACCGGTAATGGACACGCGTCTAAACAGCAGGTTCAGAGAATGGTGCAGAATATTTTAAAATTAAAATCTCCGCCTGAGCCTGTGGATGTAAGCGACGCTCTTGCTATGGCTATAAGCTATTGTTATATGGAGAAGATAAAGTGATCTCGGAAATCAACGGCAGATTAAAACAGAAGAAAGATTCCAGCGTCATACTCGATGTTAATGGCATATGTTATGAAGTGATGATACCGCCAGCTGTAATGAAGAACCTTAATACGGTAAGTGCGGATGCGACGGCGATAAACCTCAAGATCTATCATTATTATCAGATGGATCAGTCTAAGGCTATACCTGTCCTGGTAGGTTTCCTTAATGACATAGAGAGGGATTTCTTCGAACAGTTCATAACCGTTTCGGGTGTGGGTCCGAAAGCCGCGTGCAGGGCGCTGAGCCTGTCCTTTCAGGTCATAGCCGAAGCTATAGATAAGGGTGATATAGCGTTCTTGAAGACACTACCCGGTATAGGTGAGCAGAAAGCGCGGGAGATAATAGCTAAATTACAGGGGAAGGTTGGAAAGTATTGTCTTATGAAAGACAGGGCATCCCGGGATTTGCCCGGGATAAAAGAAGATATAAAGGAAGAGGCGCTTAACGTGCTCGTCCAGTTACAATATAAGAAGAACGAAGCCGGCGCCATGATAGAGAAGGCGATACGGCGCAATCCGAAAGTTTCGTCATGTGAAGAGATCTTAAATGAAGTCTATAAAGGATCGAAAATATGACAAAGGATAAGGTATTACCCGAGGGAAGAGAGAGATTGATCACAAATCAGGCGGACGCGGATGAAGATCAGATATTGATCCTCTCTCTGAGACCCGGCAAGCTGGGCGAATTTATCGGGCAGAATGATGTGGTAGAGAGTCTAAAGGTAACGCTTGCGGCCGCCAAAAAGAGAAGAGAGCCTTTAGAACATGTGCTGTTATCGGGCCCTCCGGGGCTCGGCAAAACTTCGCTGGCTCACATCATAGCGCATGAGATGGGAACCAAGATAACCTCGACGAGCGGCCCGGCTATCCAGAGGGCGGGGGACCTGGTAGGCGTACTTACGAATCTGGAAGAAGGCGACATACTCTTTATAGACGAGATCCATCGTCTTCCCAAGACAGTGGAAGAGTATATATATCCGGCGATGGAGAATTTTGAAGTTGATGTGGTAATGGACAAAGGGGCTTACGCAAGGACGTATAAGTTCAAGTTGAAACGCTTTACCATGATAGGCGCTACGACGCGCTCAGGACTTCTCGCGGCGCCGTTAAGATCGCGGTTCGGGATATTTCATCATCTCGATTTCTATGATGCGGCGGATCTGGTGAAAGTTATTACGCGTTCGGCGAAGATACTCGATATTCCTATGGATAAGAATGCCGCGCAAGAGATAGCGCGGCGCTCAAGAGGATCGCCGAGAGTGGCCAATAGGCTGCTTCGCCGTGTTAGAGATTGGGTCCAGGTCAAGTGTGACGGCAAGATCACGGTCGAGGCCGCCAGTGAGGCGCTGAAGAGCCATAATATAGATAGCATGGGATTGGATAACATTGACAGGAAAGTCATAAAGATAATTTGCGAATCTTTTAACGGAGGGCCGGCAGGCATAGAGTCCATAGCCGCTTCGTTGAATGAAGAGGTTGACACGATAGTAGATGTAGTGGAGCCATTCCTGCTTAAGATGGGTTTTCTGAAGCGTACCCCCCGGGGCAGAGAGCTTACTAAGCTGGCGTATGAACACATGGGGTTGAAGCGCAACCTTAAAGAACCGCAAAAGGAGTTATTTTAACTTAGCTATCAGCCATCAGTCGTCAGCTATCAGCAGCTGACAGCTGAAAGCTGACAGCTGAAAGCTAACGATGAATATTCTTCTACATATCTGCTGCGCGCCATGTTCGATCTACCCAATCGAGAAATTGCGCAAAGATAAACATGTGATAGCGGGACTGTTTTATAATCCGAATATACATCCTTACCCGGAGTATCTTAAGAGAAAAGACGCCGTGGAAAAGTACTCCGGATCGGTCAAGCTTAATGTCATATATTCCGATTATGATCTGGAGAATTATTTTCAGCACATTGCTTATAATGAGGATACGGCCAACAGGTGTCCGGTCTGTTGGTGGATACGGATAAAAAGGTGCGCTAAGTTTGCCAAAGAGAACGGGTTCGACGCATTCACCACGACTCTTCTCGGCAGCCCATATCAAAACCATGATGTATTGAAGAGTATTTGTGATGATATAGCCAAAAACGCGCAGATAAAATTCTATTATGATGATTTCAGAACAGGGTTCAAAAAGGCCCAGGAGACGGCAAAGTCGAAGGGTATATACAGGCAGAATTACTGCGGATGTATCTTCTCTGAAAAAGAAAGAATAGAGAAGAAGGGCCGCCGGGAAACGAAAACGCCGGGTTGCAAATAAAGTTTGTAACGAGGCGACCGATAATGGTTATGGAGCTTAACGCAATAGGAAAAATATTAATCTTGTTTGGATCGATCCTCCTGCTTGCGGGCGGTCTGTTAATGGTAGGGGGCAAGATCCCATGGCTGGGAAAGCTTCCGGGGGATATATTTATACAGAAGAATAATTTTACATTCTTCTTTCCGATAATGACATGCGTTATAATCTCCCTGGCGCTTTCGTTGGTATATATTTTATTGAGACGAAGATGAAAAAAATCTATACATTGCTTTTATTGATTTCCACACTCTCCTTTATCTCGCCCCAGGCGTTGCATGCTGTGGAAAGAAGAGGCAACCCGATCATGCGGGTGCTCGTTTTGGATAATAGGGATTCGATATCATTGGCTGTAAAGGGCTCTTACAAAATATATTCTATGCCTTCAGAAAAGCTTTTGACCGGAGGATATATCCTTCACACCAAAGTGGGTATTAGCAAACAGGGTATAATGTTCGGATCGAGGGAACTGAAATTTTCAAAGATACGTATCACAGTACCGCGGGGCGGACTTATATATCTCGATGGGAGATCTTTCAGGGGCACTATAGATATTATAAAAAAGGATAACACGAAACTGTCGGTTATTAACAGGATCGCTCTGGAAGAGTATCTTTACGGTGTATTGTATAATGAGGTGTCGCATCGCTGGCCTATAGAGGCTCTGAAAGCTCAAGCCATAACCGCGCGGACGTTTGCCTTATATCAGGCAAGACAGAACAAATTGCAGGACTACGATTTGACCAATGATATATATTCTCAAGTTTATAGCGGAGCCACGTCGGAAAGGTGGTCCACTACGAGAGCGGTAAAGCTGACGCTTGGCAAGGTGCTGACTTATAAGGGTGATATATTTCCAACGTACTATCATGCCACGTGTGGCGGCAAAACGGAAGATGCGACCAATCTTTGGAATATAGATATACAACCCCTCAAAGGATCGGAATGCGGTTTTTGCAAGGAGTCGCCTCATTATGAATGGGCCAGGAACATTCCTCTCTCGGATATCGAAAAGAAACTATGTGATAGCGGTTATAAAATCGGAAAGATCAAGTCCGTTGCCGTTATGGCGAGGAACAAATCAGGAAGGGTGGATAAAATAGAGATCAGGGATGATTCCGACGTCTCCTGCATGCTTACCGGAAAAGATTTCCGCAATATGATGGGCCCCAATGATCTGCGCAGCACGAATTTTGAGCCGTCGATAAATAACGGTAAGCTTACCATGAGCGGCATAGGTTGGGGGCATGGAGTGGGAATGTGTCAGTGGGGAGCAAAGGGCATGGCCGGGAAGGGCAAGAATGTGGAAGAGATATTGAAGATCTATTATCCCGGCTCCGAAATCACCACGATCGATAAGATTGCCAATAAGTTATGATTTATATGGATCCTGCCAAATGTTTATGACCAGATGAAACTTTCCGAGTTCGATTACGATTTACCGAAAGAATTGATCGCAAAATATCCTCTCAAGGAGCGGGATAAGTGCCGGCTTATGGTGATCGACAGGGAAGAGCGGTCTGTGTCGCATAAGGTTTTCGGAGATATCCCGGGGTATTTAAAGAAGGGCGATTGCCTGATCCTGAATGATACGAAAGTCATGCCGGCGCGTTTGTTCGGGAAGAGGGCGACCGGCGGCAAGGTAGAATTATTCTTATTAAACAGGAACAACCCCATATGTGAAGCCCTGGTGCGGCCATCAGGCAGGCTGAAGGAGGGCGAGAGATTAATTCTTGAATCGGGCGATGAAGTTGAGGTTCTCGGCAGGTGTGAAGTCGGGCGTAGCGTAAAATTTTTTAGAGCGGTGGACGATATTTTGAAAGATTCCGGCCATATGCCATTGCCGCCGTATATAGACAGGCCGGATGAAGATTCAGACAAGGAAGATTACCAGACAGTTTACAGCCGCAATGCAGGCGCTACGGCCAGCCCAACGGCAGGACTGCATTTTACCAGAGAGTTACTCGAAGCGATCGAGGCCTGTGGTATAAAGGTTAAATTTGTGACTCTGCATACTAACTACGGGACATTTGCCCCTATTAAGACGGATGAGGTAGAATCGCATAAGATGCATAGAGAGTATTTTAGCATTCCGGCAGACACTATAGAGACTGTCGGAAGTGTGAAGAAGAGCGGGGGGAGAGTATTCGCGGTCGGTACTACGTCCGCAAGGAGTTTAGAATATTGGGCTAAGGAGGGTAAAACGGAAGGTGATAATGATCTATTTATCTACCCGGGATTTAAGTTCAAGATCGTAGATCATCTTATCACTAATTTCCATCTTCCGAAATCCACACTTATGCTGTTGACAAGCGCGTTCGCGGGTAAGGATCTCATATTCGAAGCTTACCGCCGGGCGATCGAAGAGAAGTATCGTTTTTTCAGTTACGGCGATTCGATGCTGATATTATAGCTGAAAGCTAAAATGTTCAAGTTACTTCATAAAGACAAGAGTTCAAAAGCAAGACTGGGTGTGCTGCACACAGCGCATGGGGAGGTGAATACTCCCGTATTCATGCCGGTAGGCACTCAAGGCACGGTTAAGGCTATGTCGAACAGCGAACTTTTGGAATGCGGCGCTGAGATAATACTCGGCAATGCTTATCATTTAAACTTAAGGCCCGGTCTCGATATAATAAAAAAAGCGGACGGATTGCATAAGTTTATGGGATGGCAAAAACCGATACTTACCGACAGCGGCGGTTATCAGGTATTCAGCCTTGCGAAATTACGTAAACTTAGCGAGGAAGGGGCGGAGTTCTCTTCTCACATAGACGGTTCGAGGCACTTTATCACTCCGGAGAAAGCGATAGAGATACAGGAGGCTCTGGGCAGTGATATAATGATGACGTTCGATGAATGTGTCCATTATCCCGCCGCCCGTGATTATGTAGAGCAGTCGCTTGCGTTGACTACAAGGTGGGCGAAGCGGTCGAAAGAATTTCACCGCCGCGGTGAAAAATTAGAAAACGACATGACATCGCGGCGGTGTGTGGCAAAAGAACAGCTACTCTTCGGTATTGTGCAGGGAGGCACTTATCCTGACCTGCGCAGCAAAGCTGTGGATGATCTCCTGGCGATAGGGTTCGACGGGTATGCTATAGGCGGAGTAAGCGTAGGCGAGCCGCAGAACTTAATGCATGAAATATCCTCATATACCGCATCTATGCTGCCGGAAGATAAGTCGCGTTACCTTATGGGTATGGGAACGCCGGTGGATATCCTGGAGGCCATCTCCAACGGCATAGATATGTTCGATTGCGTTGTGCCTACCAGGAACGGAAGGAACGGCCAGGCTTTTACCTGGAACGGCGAACTACAGCTCCGTAATGCTGTATATAAAGAGGACTTCAGCCCGATAGACAAGGATTGCGAATGCATGGCATGCAGGCTCCATACCAGGGCGTATATAAGACATCTATTCAATACGGAGGAGATCCTGGGATTGAGATTGGTATCATTGCATAATATACATTTTTATGTTAAACTCATACAGAAGTCGCGGCAGGCAATTAAGGATGATTGCTTTGAAAGTTTCAGGCTTGAGTTCGCGAGGAGATATAAAAATACTAAAGGGAGGGTGTAGAGATGGGTGGCGGACAGAATCCGATAGTCAGTTTGATGCCGATAATATTTATATTCATAATATTCTACTTTCTGCTGATCAGGCCTCAAAAAAAGGCCCAGGATGAGTTGAAGAAGATGATAGCGGCTCTGAAGAAGAACGATGATGTGATAACCACCGGCGGCATACACGGCACGATCGTTAACGTTAAGGATACCGTAGTCACTTTAAAAGTGGATGACAATATTAAGATAGATGTGGAGAAGAACTGTATCGCAAGGATGAAGCGGCAAGCTTCAGTGTAAATAGCTTTAAGTTATAAGCCTTAAATCTTAGGTAAATAGCATACAACTTATAACTTACAACTAAAACAGGAGAAATTAATGAATAAGGGGCTTCAATGGAAGTTGCTGGGCATTATAGCGCTTGCTATAATTTGCGTGACGATGATATTGCCGCCTTTCACCGTCAAAGATAAAGATGGTGTGGTACTCCAAAAAGGAAAGATCAATCTTGGGCTCGACTTACAGGGCGGCATGCACGTCGTCCTTAGAGTGGATATGTCCAAGGTTCCTCTTGAAGCCAGGAAAGACGCCGTAGAGAGAGTTATGGAGATCGTCAGGAACAGGGTCGATCAGTTCGGCGTAGGTGAAATGGCTATCCAGAGACAGGGCAAGGAGAATATCATAGTCCAGCTTCCGGGCGTCAGCGACAGGGAAAGGGCGCTTGAGATC
>JAQTPE010000037.1 GCA_028748925.1 Candidatus Omnitrophota bacterium | reverse complement strand
GTTGGTCGATCTGTCGAAAGAAGGTAACGAAGCCGCTGTCCGTACCATTATAAGATCTTTCTACAAAAAGATAAGCAGATTTATTAGATATTATGAAGGTAAGTTTGTGGGAGAGAACAGGCATGGCAGCTTAGACTCGGCGGTCTTAGAAGATTATATAGAAAAACGGTTTAAGACAGTGATATTAAAGGCGGATCCCGAAAGCGAACAGTTCGATTACCTTGCGCGCAATACGCTTGACGATATAAGCAGGCAATTTTTATATAGAAAAACCAGAAAGGTAAGAATAGGCAAAGAACCTCTCGGTTTTCTGGAGGCCCCGGCGGGAGACGAGGAGTTTGAGCACACGATACTGGCTAAGGGATCGTCTCCCTTGACCCGCATGTTTGCCGAAGATATAAGAAGAGTTTATAACGGCGCATTGCGCGCGCTCGGTTTCAACGCGTTGGATATAAATATATATTTCGAGCACGAATTTGACGGCAATTCGTTCGATCTTATAGCAGCCCGTAGAAAAGATATAGCCGCAAGTATGCCCGTAAAAACAAAATATCCGACGACGAAATGGGCGGTGATATTGAGGTTTAACAAGATGGTAGACGCCCTGGATGTTTTCAGTGAAGAGATAGAGAGCGCGAAAAGAGGGGATATAACTATAGCAAAATTAGTGGAGCGGATAGAAAAATCGAGCATTAGCCAGGAGGAGGAGATACGCGTTACTACAGAACCGGCCATAAAAGATCAATTAGTGGAAACGCGGGGCGTTGTGCCTGATAGCGGCAATCGGATAGAGGCTGTTGTCCGGGAAGAACCTGATGAGGCCGTTCTCCGCCAACCGCCGCACCTTATTCAGGCTTCAAACGTCGGTGATGATAGGCTATCGCGTATAATTGAAGCAATAGATAAAGTCATTAACGGGCCGAAGCCGCGAAGAGTTGTTGAGACAGTAGCAAGGATCGCTAGTATCCCCATTCGTACGTATTACCGTCTTACGGAAGATCCCGCTTTTAAAGATAGATTGGAACAGCTCTCAACGCGTGCATATCTGCTAAGGGCCGGAAAGGCTCTCAAGCGCGAAGGGCACGTACTTATTACAGAAACAATGCTCGCTGAAAAAAGCGGTGTAAGCAGGGGCACTATTTCTATGCTTCGAAAGAGACATCCCGACATAGAGAACCTTTTTCATCCGAGCGCAGACGAAGTGGCGTCTTTGATAAAAGAAGAGGCGGTACGTATTGCCAAGAGCCTTCAGGCGCCTTTATTATTGATAGTGTTATGCGCGGGTCTATTATTCTCATCATGGGGTGTTGTCTCATTGGCAGGGTTTGGCCTGGCTATGGCATATTTTGGCGACAGCGATTTAGATCCCCAGGAAGAATTCAGGAGAGACCTGATAAATCACATAAGCAGCCTTAAGACTATGTTTAGCGAAGGCGTGGACATTAACAGGATAATAGAAACAATCGATAACTACTGGATGAGCACTAACGCGAACTTCCGAGGGAATTGGGGGGAAATAAACGCGCTTAACATAGTAAGGAATAATTGCATCGAATATACCGATAGAATGATTGAGCTGCTGCACGAAAACAAGGCTTATGAAGCGGCTGAAGAACTGGACACCATGAGTGGTATCGTAAAGCGGTTCGGGGCGGTTATAGATAATAGGCTATTCCAGTCTTTTGAGGCGGAGTTAGAGTTGGGCCGCGAAGGTTACCCGGTCAAAACTTTCGTGATAGAGGGCGAGGGTTCCGATGAGCTTCGCAGGATGGCCAAAGAAGCCGGGAAGATGAGGAGCGACAGCGGGAAGAAGATCAGTAGCATAATGACGGAGGGCGGCGTAAGAGGCGGAGGTATCAGGATAGGGATCGATTTTAAAGGGACTTTATGGGCGAATGTGCCGGATATTTATGAGATACGCGATATAGAGAACCGCCTTAACGCCTCGCCGGATGTCAATGGGTTCTTAATGACCGATTATATGATGGGAGAGCCTAGACCGGATACATACTGCATACTTGCCAGATATGAGGGCGTTATTATAGGATATGCCGTTTACGAGAATCTGAGGTTTCAGGATACGAAGACGGTAAACATACTGCATCTGGCTGTGGATCCCGAATATCAGGGCCGCGGTGTTGCCAAGGCCATTATCGACAGGTTGAAACGGTATGCCCAGATAGAAAAATATGACAGATTGAGACGGTTCGTCTCCGAGGATGATAGGGCGGCAATTAATTTGTTCAAGGAGAGAGAGTTTGAGGCGGTCGATTTTACCGCGGATGAGACGGGCGAAGATAGGCTGGTCGGAGAAGGCGCCATTAGTATGGTCTATAGTCCGAAGAAGCTCTTTGTAAATCGTGATATATTCGGCGCAGGGATGATACCTGTTGTAAGATTATTCATGAGATGGGCGCAAAATACGCCGCTTAAATGGATAGGCATGACGGAACGCGGCCAGGCGTTCTGGGAACAGCTCGGGTTCAAGGCGCTTGAGCAGGCATTGTACATGAGTAATGTCTCGGCATGGGCCGCATTGTTATTGTGGCCTTTATTCTATTTCATGCATTATATAAAGATCGGGGGAATAAGAGCTCCGCCTTCCGAGTCTATATTTAAAATAGCCATTTCTAATTTGTTCGGCTCGCTCATCTTGGCGCCTTTCGATCTATCCGCTGTGCTCGCTAATCCGGCGCGGATCAATACACTGGACGGTATAAGCGTTCTACTTCTCCACCTTTTGGCATTTATCCTTATCACAATCCTTCATCATGCCGGAAATATCGAATACCTGAACTTGGAAAAAAATAAAACCGCTCTGAATATACAAGAACTGATCGATAAGAAGGAGCTTGAGATCGCTTCTTCTGATGGAAAGAAGTTCGTGTTCAAATCACAGGCGAAAGAAGCATTGAAAGGCATTATAAGCGATTACGAATATGGCCGTCTCAGCGAAGGCGCGTTCAGGATAGCTGTATATGATAGTACCGGCCAATTTGTGGAGATACTCGATTTTGATGAAAGCGATGAGTTACGGCCTAAATCGGTACCAGACAAACCCTATTCCTATTGGGAGGCTTTATCGACCGCTATAAATTCAGCCACCGCCTCTTTCTTAATGGCCGGGGCCGCTCTTTGCGTATGGAAAAACTTTTTCATAGCCGAGCTGGTCTTGGGCGCGTCTTTGATCTCCTTCAACATATTGTATCTCATTAAGACTAAGCATATCTCCCGTCTTATTTCAAATATACGGCAGAAATTTTCCAGGATCCGAGAAGCGAAAGATGAAGTACGGCCCGGATCGGCACCAGGTAAGCTCTATTCCTACTGGGAGATTTTATCGGCCATTATAAATGTCACCACCGCCTCTTTCGTTATTGCCGCAGTCGCTTTTTGTTTATGGCAGAACTTCTTCATAGCCGGATTGGTCTTGAGCGCGTCTTTAATCTCCTTTAGCATACGGCATCTTTTAATAAATAGGCATATTGGCGTATCGAGTATTTCTATTGGTGCCGGCGCGCCAAAAGAGCGCAAACAACGGCATCCGAGGAGCGCTTTTGCCTCTGTAGCAGCGCTTTCTGCATTCGCGGCCCTGTCCGGGCTCGTTATCTTTAGCCTGCCGCATATTATGCCCTACGCTGCCGCTATTACGCAACTGGGCCCTGCCACATTTCTTCGCGATTGGCTATATTACGCCAGTGGCAGTCTGCCGCAGATCGCAAGCGCTTTTACGCTCTTCGGATTGGGAGCGGCGATCACGGCCGGTTCAATTAAAGGGTATGATCAGTATCCGGCCATCAAAAAGGCCATGGATATAATCGACAGGAACCTGGACAGGGCTCCGGATCCTTCCAAAAAACGCGCCGAACTTTCCAGTATCTGTCGTTACCTGCATTCTGTAGATATCGACTTTGGTAAGGATGGAGCCGTGGAAGTTTCTGATAAGAAGATCACAGTGCCAAAATCCATTCTCCGGCACGATATTAAATACGTGATCAAAGTTTTATTATTGGCCGCCCTGAGGCAACTGATGAAGGGCATTTCCGGTGAAGAGGTTATAAAAAAGCGGAATGATATTGCCGCCGCTATGCTTTCTGAAGAAGATCTCGCCGAGCTCGATATGTTGGAAGTTATGAAAAAAGGCCCGAAAGCCGGCATCGCGCCATCCGAAGCGAATGGACCCGTACTGGATCAGGATCTCATCGGCCAGCTCATTATCTATAGCGAAGAGCATAGAGGAGACATGGAAAATTCATGGAAACTGTATGTCAATCGCCTGGCTTGGTCGCTGGAAACGGACGAGCCGGGGAAGTTGGCAGAGTTCCTGGCAGGACTGATTAATGCTTATGCGGTTTGCCATGGCGTGGATCACCCTACCGAGGCGGACATAAAAGCCGCCGTAAAAAACCTGGCGCAAGCTCTTTTTGAATATGCAAATGCGCAGAAGGTCGAACCGGCTAGTATCAACCGGAAGAAGGAAGCGATATATGAAGCTATATGGGAGATACGCGATGAGATGTTAGCCGTAAATATCAGCGGATCCAAGCCGAAGAAACTATTTGCTGACTCACTGAATGACATCGGATTCCGTCTCAAGCCCAAAGCTCCTATAAAAACAGGCGGTCAAAATCTAAATAAGGCGCTTATTCTTCTGATTGTGTCTGCCATACCGTCTATGATGGGCGCGGATTGGCTAGGTCATGACGGCTCCGGCTTAAGTATGTTACCGTGGATTATCTATGCCGGCATCGGAGCATTGGCTATGGTGCGGATATGGAAGACAGACAACGCTAATAAGAAAGGGTTTGTAATAGGCCTTCCTGAAGATATTTCTGATATACAGGAGATAGCTATCAGGCAGGCTATTGGGAATAGGGCCAAAATTATCAAAACTAAAGACGCGGGAACTTTTGCTACCTTATTGCGGGATAAGGGATTAAGGATAAAAGGCGTATTTGTAGATAGCTCGGCGCTACAGAATAAAATCACGCCGGAAGATATAATTGCAGTGATGCTTGCGACTACATATGACTGCATAATTTCAATGTCGGATATAGATGGCCGGACAAGGTTTGCTATAGCGGCGCTTATTAAGGAGCTTCTCCCTGAAATAGAGAATATGGGCGGCGCTGAGATCTTTGCATCCGTACAGGAGAAGTTGAAGACCGACCCTGATTTTGGCAGGAAGATAGATACCTTAAGAGATCTTGTAAAGAAACACACAGAAGCTTTAAGCGCTTCCACGCTTTACAATGATCGCAGTATAATCAGGACATCTCTGCCTGTTACCATGAACGCGAGTGTAGTCATAACGGAAGAGAACGCGTTGAATAACCCAACATTCGCGAAAGGGATCGAGGATGTATTGAACGCGAATAGCAACGTAACATTTCTATACGGCAGAGATATGAATGAAGAGCAGTCCGGCAGGTTCATCAGAGAGTTAGGGTTAAAGCCGGAGCACGCAGGCAAGATAAATCGATTAACAAAGATCAGACCTGACGGTACCATGAAGAATTTGGGAGAGATAGAAGACGAGATAGGCTCTAATATGCCGGCAGGTTTCAGCCTCGATAATTCCGCTATTGCCATAGCTCCGGGCGAACTGCGCGAGATGGGAGGCAAGACAGCCAGGATGAAAGTGCTGGAGCTGAAGGAGATAAATATGAACGGCAGAAAAGTCCTGCTCTCTATGAATACAGAAAGAGTAGCGTACAGAATAGCTTTGAGGGGTAAGGCCCCCATGTCGCTCGACAAAGAGCTGCCGGGCCTCTTCTATGATTCTAATACTAAACGATACACATATCTGCCTCCGGTGATTCCTATCAACTTGAGCGAAGAGGCGGAGACGTTCAGAAACGCGATGCTTCTGCTCAGCAGCGCGGCGTAATCTTCCGACTCTCTGCTATTGTCAAGACCTACTATTTTACACGCCTAATGTAAATTAATTCCAATATTCACAACTCATTGTATACGAATGTGTTATGATACTGTTAAGATACAAAAAAGGCTCCTGTGACATATTGATATTGTAATAGATGTATGGTATACTTCAGATGTAATAGAAGTAAAAAGGCAGTTCTTAACATTAACATTGATGAGGGTAATCTCAAAAATGTTTGCTTGGCGGAACCGAAGAGATTCGGTCCAAAAAAATTCATTACCGGTTTTTACACCCTTGGATTCGGGATCCACTCGCGGGGAACTCGGCCAGAAGTCGCTTATAATGGACTGGCAAAGCCCGCAGAACAAGAAGTGGATCCGGGCCATAGCACTTATCTTAATAACATGCTTTGTTAATCAGGATTTGGTTTGGGCACAGGATGGCGCTCCCGTTTGGTCTAAAGGACAGAACGGGAGTTTTGCTATAAAGCCCCAGCCAGTCACCCCGCAGGGCGGCATTAATATACCCAAAGATGTTGCCGTAACCAAAGAAGTCTATAACTCCACAAACGGCGTAAACAAGACCATAATAAATATCCAGGACGCTCACGCTTCTCTGTCGGCACAGGAGTCTATAGTCTCCATACTTGATTCATTAGTAACCAATTATGACATGAAGCTGGTAGCCATAGAGGGCTCTTCAGGCTATATCGACACATCCCTTCTTAAGACATTTCCGGATGCGAATATCCGTAAAGAGACGGCCAAGTACTTTATGGGCAAGGGCAAGTTGTCGGCCGGTGAATTCTTCTCGATCACATCGGAAAAAGAGATAGCTCTGTACGGCATAGAGGATGAGCCGCTCTATCTTGAAAACGTCGAGCAGTTCAGGAAAGTCCACGAAATTAATGAATCTACCAAAAAGGATATCGTAAATCTTACAGCAGCCCTGGACAATCTGAAAGAGAAGATATATTCCAGGGATCTTTTGCTTTTGGATAAGAATTCGGTACTGCATCAAGACGGCAAGATAGGTTTCAGCGAAAGATGGAATCTGGTGAATAAATTAGCCGCTTCGCATGGCGTAACCTACGAAAAATTCGAAAACCTCACGAGGCTTGTTGAGTCGCTGAAATTGGAAAAGAAGATAGATTTCCGTAAAGCGAATAGAGAACGCGACGCGCTGATAGACGTATTGAGCAAGAAGATGCTTAAGGCCGACCTCGAACAACTCGTTCTCAATAGTTTATCGTTTAAGCAGGGAAAGACCTCACAGGGCGAATATTACGTATATCTGCAAGGGCTTGCCCAGCGTTATGGCGTCGATCCGGAGCCTTACAAAAGTCTTATAGCCTTCACTGAATACATAACGATATACGAATCTATAGACCTGATAGAGATATTCGAGGAGGTCAGGAAGTTTGAGGACTCGATCAAGGAAAAGATCTTCAAAAATGATTATCAGAGAAAGCTTCATGATTTCTCAAGATTCACCTCTCTTCTCTCCGGCCTGTATGAGCTGAAACTTACTAACGGCGATATCGATGAATTCATAGAAGACACGAAAAGGATCACCGCGGAAGATATCGCAAAATTCATAAAGGATTCTTCTTTAAAGTATGGTGTCGCGATAGATGGCGGGTATGACTTAGGCGCGGTCTTCGCCGGCATACATACGGCGTTATCTTTTTACAGGACCGCGGAAGAGAGAAATTCCGCGATGTTCGCGAATACCATAAAGAGGATGCAGAAGGAAGGCCGGAATGTCGCCGCTCTGGTTACCGGCGGCTATCATACTAAGGGATTGACGCAGATCCTGAGGCAGAAGGAGACTTCCTACTTAGTCATTCTCCCGAAATTCGATTCATCCAAAGGCGATAGGCCCTATGTGGCGATACTCACCAACAAAAGAGAGCCGTATGAAGAGCTCCTCGAAAGCGGCGAATACAGCCTGATCTCCGATGATTACCTGAAGAACAGTCTCGTCGATCCCAGGCAGGCTCAAAGCTTCATGATCGATTCCATTATCACAAGCCTTGGCCAGGCGGCGATAGAGCGCAAAGATATCGATAGCGTGAAGAAGCTGTGGATAAACGGTTATGCAGCCGCGTACGATTCATTAAAAGCAAAAGGCATAATTAAAGAACCAGTGCAGACCCCCGGGGTGTACATAGGTAAAGCATTTGTATTGCCCGGGCCGGTTTACCGTACGATAGTAAAGCGCCCGGACGGGTCTATCGAAAATAGAGACGTGAAGCCCGAGGAATTTGAAAAAATCATACAAAAAAGAGCCAGGGCAAGAGCCGCGGCGGGCCAGACAAACATATCGATAGAGGATCGGCTAGCAAAATTAGAGACGACTACAAAAGAGATGCTCGTAGAGTCCATTGTTTACGGGATGAATAGAGGCAAATCGAAAAAGGATTTTGACGGAGAGTTTGCAAGAGTCGCGGGAAGGAAACAAGCCTATAAGAGTTTAACCGAAGACGATAAGGCTTCGGTTAAAAATATAACCCGTTCAAAGATGGAGAATGGCGATAGACAATTGGCGATTACTTCGCAGACCCCTCCTCCGGGTAGCGTAACGCCCAAAGACGTGGAAGGGGTGCTTGGCGCCTTTGAGGTTACGCTCGTAGATAAAGATACTGCTATTGTGCGGGTATCGGAACCCGAAGAGGTTGTTCCAATAATCCCGGCCGGATGGCACTATTACTCGGATGGCGTAATTGAAAGCGATAAAGTAAAAGGCATAATGAGGTATTGGAATCCGAAGGCAGGTGCATATGAAGTGCAACCTTTCGGTGGTGGAGTGTCTTCAGAAATTGTCGCTAAACCGAAAGTAGCAGCTCCGGAGATACGCCGCATGTCTAGATCCGATATTAAGCGCGAAAGGATCGAGAAAATTAAATTAGACATTTTTGGCGGTGCGGTTTTGACCGTTGATGATTACATGAAGCAAGATGGTTGGAAGCTGAAGAGAAGCACATACTATAACGATCTGTACCAACTCGAAAAGACCACCTCTATTCGCCATATCAGGATAGGTAGGCTGAATTATTATTTTAATTCCGACCACAAGAACGACGCTGTTATCCCGGAGTTTGAAGGCAGGCTCAAAAAATACGGTTTGAAACTGCCCGAGAATATTGAGGCCCGGCTCGATCTTGCCCGTGGGTTGAAGACGCCGGTTACCGGTACCGCGCTTGTGCCAGCGAAGACGACTGCCTTGACGGTGCCGATGGTTCAGGGACCGCAAACCGTATCCAAGCCACAGCCCGTTGTACCGGAGAAGAAATTTGACAGGGAAGCCGCGGAAAAATATTGGGCGGATAACAATACACCCATAGATGATAAGCGCATAATAGGTCCGTGGTATCTGAGGTGGACATGGAACGCAAGACAGATTAGAGAAGTAGCCAAAATAGTCAAAGAAGCCAGAAACATCGAAGCCGGTATCAGGTCTTTGAGCGATGATGCTCTTAAAGTAAGAATCGCCGAAATCGGACAAAAGATAGCTGCAAGTAAAGCCCACATAGAAGCACCGCAAAATAGAAAATACTTAGCAGAGGTGATGGCGCTATTAAGTGAATCATATATAAGGACCACTGGCATAAAGCCGTTCGATGTCCAGCTTGCCGCGGCAATATTCCAAACTACCGGCAGGCTTGTTGAATTATGCACCGGTGAAGGTAAGACCATCGTAACGGCTCTTGCCGCAGCGGCGCAAGCAATGGATGGCAGAAATTTCGAAGAAGGGCGTACCGGCAAAGGAGATATTCATATAATAGTGGCAAACGATTATCTGGCACGTCAGGCTGTACTCGATAAATATACCGCAGGTTCGATAAGTGATTTCTATGCATTTTTAGGTTTAAGCGTGGGGGTTCTTCAGGCAGACGCTTCTTTTGTAGCGGCTAAGGATGGTTTGAAAAAATCCGAAAGACGCGCTTCATATAAGTCCGACATAATTATAGGCACAGCCAGCCAATTTGGATTCGACTATTTGCGTGACAGGATAGCTTTAGGGCTGGAGGGCGAAGTGCAGGGCGAACGCCGCGTAGCTATCGTGGATGAGGTTGACCAGATATTGATAGACGAGGCCGTTACGCCGCTTATATTATCCGGCGGCGCGATTGCGGAGAATCCTGAATGGTATAGGATTCCCGATGCCCTGGTTAGGAATTTCCTGGAGGAAGGGAAAGGTAAAGACTATACCATTGATGCAGGAAGGCGATCCGTCAATATAGAGGAAAGGGGACTGCATAGGCTGGAGCTTCTCGTAAGGCGTCTGGCAAGCCAGGGTGCCAGTCTCGATGATCCCGTTGGCGCGAAACTTTTGGCGAATCTATCCAATGCCATAAAGGCGTATAAATTCTATGAAAAAGATAAACAATATACGGTGACGGGCGAAGGCGATAAGCGGGCGATAGTCTTAATAGATCAGACTACAAACAGGCCCACAGACAGAAAACTTGGCGATGGTATGCACCAGGCGCTCGAGGTGAAAGAAGGCATAGCGCCTTCAGCCCAGATGAAGACCGAAGCGTCGGTATCCATACAGAACTATTTCCGTGGTTATCGGGTTTTGGCCGGCGGCACAGGCACAGGTATTACGGAGGCGGCTGAGTTCGACAAAGTGTATAAGCGGGAAATGGTGAGAATGGCGCCCAACAGGGAATCAAAGAGAGACGATCGCGGCATGGTGATAACCAAAGACAACGCAGCTAAGACACGGGCCATAATAGCAAGCGTTGTAGAAGCCCATAATACAGGGAGATCTGTGTTGGTGGGCACAGGTTCAATAGAAGAGTCCGAGGCTATAGGTGACGCCCTTAAGGAGCTGGGATATAATTTCAGAATATTGAACGCTAAAAGTAAGGCCGATGAAGAGTTGATAGTAAGTACGGCGGGTGAAGCCGGCGCTATAACTATAGCGACAGACATGGCCGGCCGGGGTACAAACATCAGATTATCCGATAAAGCCAGAAACGCCGGAGGTTTGCACGTTATAGTAACCCAGGGCGATAATTTAAGAAGAGTGGGCCAATTAAGAGGAAGGGCCGCAAGACAGGGCGATCCCGGCAGTTCCATAGATATCATATCTTTGGAAGATGAAATAATAGCCAATTTCGACGGTAAGGAATCCGTGCGAAGAGCGTTGGGTGATAAAGATTTCTTATCGGAAAAAGCGGCCGGTCGCAAAGTGGCCAACATTGTTAACAGGAATAGGGCCAAGCTCAGGGCGAGAGAATTTGAGCAGCGCGACAATCTGGTTAAGTTTGACGATGCTGCATCCGTCTTTGTTAACGATCTCGACCGCGCGAAACTCGTTACAAGGACCATGTCCTTCGAGGATCTTGATAATTCGGTTGAGAAGTTCACGCATCTTGCTCTGGAAGCCAGGCTGAATGCTATTAAGGACGGAGAAGGTATTCCGGACTTTGTATTCTTCCTTAACTTTAATTTGAGCCTTGAGATGGATCCTGATACAGCGCGTCAGGTCTACGCTAGAGGCGGAATCAAAAACCTGAAGACTTTTGTCACAAATCAGATAAAGAGTAAGCTTACGAAAGCTCTTGATATGGTCTCCGGCATGTACGACATGGAACGCCATACTCTGATACGCATGCTATACCTTAACGCGATAGTTGCCGCAAGGCGCGACTACATGGATAAGATGGAAGACCTTAAGGATACCATAGGGTTGAGGGGTATTGCGGATAAGAAACCCATACAGGAATATCAGCTTGAAGCCCCGAAAGTTGCGGACGAGATTCGCGCTACAATGGCGCTGGGGATCATAGGGTCTATTTTACGCCTGGATAATACTAGCGTATTCCCGGGCACTGTGGATGCTTTAGCCGGGAAGATGGAGGCGGAAGAGGACGCGCAGGAGCACAGGTTCCTTGATAGTTTCGCCGGACTCGAAAATACGCTTCAAGACGGGAAACTGAAAAATGAAATTACCGCCGCCGCCGAAAAAACCGAGAGAGAAGCTTTGGCCGGCCGCAGCCTATTAAGAAAGTTCTACGAAGCTGAGTGGCGAGGTATACCCGTAGGTAAGATATCCATAGCGGCTACAGCGTGTATGTTGCAAGTGGGCGCGCCGGCTATAATTTCAAAGATACAGGATACGTTGCAGCAAACACAACATGAAAAGCTCGCGGCTAAAGCGCTTGAAGAATGGCAGGATCAGTTTGAGCTGTCAGGGCGACTTGAAGCGGATTATAAAGAAGCCCTTTCGGCATTTGAGGAGACTGTTGCGACGGATGAGGAAGCCGCATTAAAGCATCTCGATAGGGCTATAGCGATTCTTACCAGAATGGATAAGATCGCGCCCGGGATGGAGACGAAGATTGCCGAGTTGAGCGCTAAGCGTGAAGATATCGAAAAGAGCCTCGCGGCGGCCGCGGCGTCAGCAAAAATTGCTGAGGCTGAAAAGAAAGCTCGGGACGCGGCATCTATAGTTCCGATGGCCCCCGGGGAATCCGAAGCGGAAGAGATCGAGGGAGAAGCAAAACAACCGGCCATGTCGTTAGAACCATTCCCGGATGAGCCCCTGCCCGATTTCGAAAATATGACAATACCGGCTGCTTCTACGGCTGTGGAACCATTTCCCTCCGAAGCTCTACCCGGCACAGAGCCTCTTAAGTTGGTAGAAGAGACTGCTATGCCGTTTACAGGGATGATTTTGTATTGGTCCAGGAAGTATAATCCGGTAATAAGCGTAAGAAGCGATTCCCAGGGGACAGCCTTCCTTCAGGAAGGCACCGAAAAAATTGTCATAAAGGACGGAAGACGCGTTACACGCACAGAAGTCGACCTTAGAAACAGGCTGGTAGAGACGAGCTATATATATGAGCGATTTGCCGGAAATGTTGAAATAATATTCAGCACCAGGCCCGATTCGCCCCATAAAGTCTTTGTTACTACATACAAGAACAGAATGCCGCAGGCCAGGTATGCATACATCGCC
>JAQTPE010000036.1:2915-12946 GCA_028748925.1 Candidatus Omnitrophota bacterium | reverse complement strand
GTTCTATCGCTTCAGGTACCTTGTATTTCTTCTCTATGCCTTCCAATCCCGCCGCGAGCAGGACCGCGAACGCCAGATACGGGTTGCATGAAGGATCGGGGCACCTGATCTCGGCTCTCGTCGCTTTTTCGTTTCCGGGCCTGTAGAGGGGAACCCTTATAAGCGCAGTCCTGTTCTTTTGCGCCCATGATATATACACCGGCGCTTCATATCCGGATACGAGCCTCTTATATGAGTTTACCCATTGCGCTGTAAGCGCGCAGAGTTCCCGGGCGTGTTTAAGTTGCCCGGCTATAAACTGTTTGGCTATGAGCGATAGATGATGCTTGTCGGCTTTATCAAAGAAGACGTTCTTTCCGCCTTTGAATAAGGATTGATGGATATGCATGCCGCTGCCATTTACGCCGAACATTGGCTTCGGCATGAATGTAGCGTATGCGCCGCCGGATCTCGCAACTTCCTTTATGCAATACTTTGCCGTTATGATATTATCCGCCGATATCAGGGCCTCATCGTATTTCAGGTCTATCTCGTGCTGAGACGGGGCTACCTCGTGGTGTCCGGTCTCCATAGGGATACCCATATGTTCCAGAGTATCGACCGTCTTGTTCCTCATAACGTCTGCCATATCATTGGGTATGAGTTCAAAGTACGTTCCTTCATCGAGCACTTCGGTTGAATGATCATTTTTAAAATAAAAATATTCCAGTTCCGGGCCGACATAGAAAGTGTAACCCATCCTCTTTGCTCTTTCGAGAACTCTCTTAAGCGCCCATCTGGCGTCTCCGGGGTAGGGTGTCTTGTCGGAGCTAAATATATCGCAGAATAATCTTGCTACCGGTATGGTCGATCCTTCCCATGGAAGTATCTGGAAAGTGGAAGCGTCAGGCATGGCTATAATATCGGATTCTTCGGCTTCAGCGAACCCCGTTACGGATGAACCATCGAAACCTTTGCCATGATAAAGCGCATCTTCAAGCTCTCTCTCGGTTATAACGACGCATTTAAGTATGCCGAGTATATCTACGAACCATAGCTGTATCGTGTTTATCTTGTTGTCCCTGACGGTCTTCAGGACGCGTTCTTTAGTGTTCTTGGAGCGCTCCATCTTCGTCAGGGTGCTTTTTACCGAATGGCCTTCGGCCTTAATTCCTGAAAGCGCTTTTTTGTCTATGATATACTGCTGTCCGACCTTAGTCGCGGCTATGGAGCCTTTCTGGATCCTCTCCACGACAGCTTGTCTTGAAATGCCGAGAGCTTTTGCCAGCTGCGTCGGTGTTAAGTAATCGCTCTTCATTTTAATCCTCCATGGGTTTACTTTACACCTGTCAAGTATATCATAACACTTGTCAAGTGTCAAGTGCAATCTGCCTAATTTTTAGGCAGTCAGACCTTGCGGGGGTAGTTGCTGAACTGGAAATCAAGGCTACAATAATTTTTATTGCAGATACGGCAGGATTGCGCGGGCGGCGCGCTGAGAAGCGCCGGGAGCGCCAAGGGAGGATTTGACACGCGCGAGTGCGGCTATCATCTCCGCTCTCTTCACGCCATCGCGAAGTATTTCAAGGGATTTTCGGGCTATCTTTTCGGGTGTGGCGTCATATTGCAGGAACTCCGGGACTATGACGCTGTTCGCCACCACATTTACGAGCCCCAGCACCTTGATCTTCGCGACTATCTTGTACGCTATATAGTTGACCAGCCCCACTTTATATGTTATCACGAAAGGCGTGCCTATGATGGCCGTCTCCAGTGTAGCGGTGCCGCTTGCGACGACCGCGAAGTCGGATATGCTTAATATATTATAAGAATCTCCGTCGACGATCTTTATATCGAGCGTTGAGTCTTTGAGGAATTCCCTGTAAAGCGATATGGGCAGATTTTTGTATTTTGCCACTACGAACTGTGCGCCGGGAAGCTCTTTAGCGATTATCCCGGCGGACCCTGCCATTATCTTAAGAAGAGTCTTTATCTCCGTGGTCCTTGAGCCGGGTAGTAGAGCTATCACCGGCCTCTCTTTGGATAGGCCGTAATTTTTTAATATTTCATCTTTCGGCAGAGTTACTCTTACGGTCTCCAGGAGCGGATTGCCTACGAACTCGGAATTGATACCGTTTTTCTTATATAATTCCTCTTCGAACTTAAAGAAGACGAGTATTTTAGCGACACAATCTTTTATTATCTCTATTCTATCCTCGCCCCATGCCCAGACCTGGGGGCTTATGTAGTAGATTACGGGTATATCCCTTTTGGCGAGCTCTTTGGCGAGCCTCAGATTGAACCCGGGGTAGTCGACCAGTATGGCGAGATCCGGTCTTCTGGAGTCCGCCTTCTTTAAAATACCCTTGAATACCGTGCCTATGGTGAATATATTCTTCCATACATCGACGAGCCCTACTACGGAGAGTCTCTTTATGTCAAATTCTATATCGACACCCGCTTTTTTACAGAGATCGCCTCCCAGGCCGAAGAATTCAAGATCTGTTCCAAGCGCTTTCAGATCTTTAACCAGATTGGACGCGTGAAGATCTCCTGAGGGTTCACCGGCTACTATGAGGATCGATTTTGCCATTATTATCCGGTAGGTTTACTCCGCCCATTCTTTATCTTGTTATCTCGGCGAAGAATGGGCGGGATTTATCTTTTCGATTATCGCCAGCGCGACTTGAAGCGCGCGTCTTCCTTCAACTCCGGAAACTATAGGTCTTTTATGACGCTCTACGCATTCTATGAAAGATTCCAGTTCCTCGTTAAGAGGCTGGACTTTTTTAACCTTTACTTTCTCTCTCAATATTTTGTTCCCTGTCTTCTTAAATATGGTAACTTCCTGGTTCAGGTAATCTAAGGATATGTACGACTCTTCCTGAAATATGCGTATTTTTCTTATGACATCTTTTGTGACCCTGGATGCGGTGATATCCGCTATCGTGCCGTTCTCGAAAGTGAGTCTGACATTAGCCACGTCTTCAAAATCGGACATTGTGCTTAAGCCGACGGCTTCTATATTAGCAACTTCCTGTTTTATCAGGCCCAGTACGATATCTATATCGTGAATCATGAGGTCGAGCACTACACCTACATCATCCACTCTTTTATGAAAAGGCCCCAATCTCTGACATTCTACGAATTTCGGTTTTTTTAGATACTTTTCAAGGGCCAGAACGGCCGCATTAAACCTCTCAACGTGGCCAACCTGTATAATAAGGTCTTTACTCCTGGCTATCTCTATCAGTTCATCGGCTTCCGAGAGCGTCTTCGTTATCGGTTTCTCTATCAGGATATGTATGCCGTGGTTTAAGAACTCTTTCGCGACATTATAATGGAGGCTTGTTGGAACTACTATGCTTGCGGCATTTACCTTGTCGAAGAGGTCCTCATAGTCCGCAAAACTATTAGTTTTATATTTTTTCCCCACCTCAAGAGCGCGTTCCAGATTGCAATCGCACACGCCAACGAGCTCCACATTATCCATCTTTGAATATACCTTGGCATGGATGGAGCCCAGATGCCCTACGCCTACGATACCAACTTTTATTTTGCTCATATTGGGAAGGATTATATCATTTATTTATGGCATTGGCAAGCTAATTGACAAAGGCCTACCATTGTGGTATCATATGCCCTTAAATTATGAAAGAATATATAAGGCTTATCAAGTTCGTTCGGCCGCACATATGGGTTTTGACGCTCGCAACTCTATGTATGATAGGCACTTCTGCTTTTTCCGGTGTTTCTATAAGCATGATAATACCGCTTATAGACAATATCATAACCGGCAAAAAGATGATCATACCGGCAAGTGTAGTCGTTCCAGACCAGATAAAGGCTGTAATAGACTTCATAAATTCAATGCCCCCCATGGATCTTCTCAACTGGATGATCATACTGGTCATGATATTCTGGCTCTTGAGGAACCTATTGGAATTCTTCCAGACATATCTCATGAACGATGTCTCTCAGCGCGTCATAAGGGATGTAAAGAACACCATCTATGATAAATTATTGAGCCTTCCGATGGAATTTTACTCTAAGAACCCCACAGGTAAACTCATGTCCCGTATTACAAATGATGCCGCCGTTATAAGGGATAGTATCTCCACAGGGCTCACAGATATGCTCTACCAGCCTATACAATTGGTAGTCTATATAGGCCTTGTTTTTGCGATAAAAGTCTATTTTTCTATATCCTGGGGGTTGATATTCATAGGTATGGTGCTCTTCCCGCTCGTTATCTATCCTGTCGTGAAGATAGGTAAGCGCCTCAAATCGATCTCCAGGCAGTCGCAGGAGAGCATGTCCGACATTACGGTAACTTTGCATGAGACTATATCCGGCATACGTATGGTTAAGGCTTTTTCTATGGAACGCCGGGAAGCGGAACGCTTTAAAAAACAGAACCAGCAGTTCTACAAGCTCGCCATGAAGTCAGTGAAGAGGTCGAGCGTTGTCAGCCCTATCACAGAATTTGCCGGAATGTTTTGCATAGCCATTATACTGTGGATCGCCGGTAAAGAGATAGTCTCCGGCGCGTTGTCGGCCGGAGCGTTCGTCACTTTTCTGGCAAGCATCCTCTCCCTTATGAAGCCTATTAAGCGCCTGACAAATGTGTACAGTATAAATCAGCAAGCGCTTGCGGCGGCTTCGAGAATATTTGAGGTCCTTGATACTAAAGATACGGTTGTCGAGAAGCCGAACGCCGGGGAATTGCCTAAATTCAAAGATTTCGTTAAGTTTGATAATGTCTCATTCGGTTATGACGAGAAGATGATATTGAAAGATATAAATCTGGAAGTTAAAGCCGGTGAGATAGTTGCTTTTGTGGGACCCTCGGGCGTAGGCAAGACGACGCTTGTGAACCTCTTACCCCGTTTCTACGACGTAACTAGCGGCGCTCTTACCATAGACGGCGTGGATGTACGCGAGTATACTTTAAAATCTTTAAGATCCCAGATAAGCATAGTGACGCAGGAGACGATCCTGTTCAATGAAACGGTAGCGTACAATATATCCTATGGCAGCGATAATCCCGATATGAAAAATATTATTCGTGCCGCGGAGATAGCCAATGCGCATTCTTTCATAATGAATATGCCCCAGGGGTATGAAACGATAGTGGGCGAGCGCGGTTTCAGGCTTTCCGGCGGAGAGAAACAACGCCTATCTATAGCTAGAGCGGTATTTAAAAATTCACCTATACTTATATTGGATGAGGCGACATCACAGCTCGATACCGAATCGGAGGTTCTGGTGCAGGAAGCTATAGACAGAATGATGAAAGGCAGGACCGTATTTGCCATAGCGCATCGTTTAAGCACGATAAAACATGCTACCAGGATATATGTTTTGGATGCGGGCCATATAATAGATATGGGTTCGCACGATGCCCTGATACAAAAAGAAGGCCTTTACAAGAGGTTGTACAACATGCAATTTGGTGCCGGCATGTTGAAGTAGTTGCGGCCTGCCGGACTATGAGGCAGCTTGCAGATATCAAATTTTCGAATAAAATTTGATAGATTTAGGTTGAAAATACGGAAGTTGTTGGTATAATGTTAAGTTCAATTAATGGGAGGATCTCTCTTTGCCATGCCTTGTTATAGGCTTGAAGCGGGAGCGGGATCAGTTTTGCGAAGCAAAATCGAAAGGCAGGTAAGATAAGAGATGGTAGAATCGGCATTGATGAAGAGTCTGCTTGAGGCGGGGGTGCACTTCGGGCATGAGACTAAGCGTTGGAACCCAAAAATGAAGAAGTACATCTTTGGCGAGAAGAACAAGATCTATATAATAGATCTTGAGAAGACTCAGTCCGCTATCCTAAAAGCGTGTGATTTCTTGAGTAAGATAGCATCAGCGGGCGGCAGTATACTCTTCGTGGCCACGAAGAAACAGGCTCAGGATATAGTCAAGGAAGAGGCATTAAGATGCGGCATGTTCTATGTCAACCAGCGATGGCTCGGCGGCATGCTCACAAATTTCCAGACGATCAAAAAGAGCATAAAGCGCCTGGAAGATATTGAGGCCATGAGAGAAGACGGCAGGTTTGGCAAGATATCGAAGAAAGAAGTATCACAGCTTAATAAAGAGGCTTTTAAGCTCAATAAGAACCTGGAAGGAATACGCGCAATGGGCAAGCCTCCCAAGGCCATGTTCGTCGTAGATTCCAAGAAAGAGGATATAGCGGTAAAGGAGGCCAAAAAGATCGGCATACCTATAGTGGCGTTGGTCGACACCAACTGCGATCCGGACGTGATCGATTATCCTATTCCCGGCAATGATGATGCCATACGCTCGATAAAACTTATAATATCGATCATTGCGGATAGCATTCTTGGAGGCCGTAAAGCATTTGCGGCAAGCAAGGCCAAGGAAGAGGAAGAGGCGCAGATGGCCGAAGCGGCGGCGGCCGGCGAAGTGGTGAAAGTCATTGATGAAGAAGTGGAAGAGCTTGTAGAGGGCGATCTGAAGCTCAAGGAGGGGGAGGGTCTGCCCAAAGATGAGCCGATAAAGAAGAGTCCCAAGAAGAAATCTGTAAAATAAGCATAATGCGCGCAACGCGGTATGATTTACGAAAGCGAGGAGAATAAGAGTCATGATGGATGCCATAAAGAAGCTCAGAGATAAGACGAGCGCCGGTGTTGTGGATTGCAAGAAAGCATTAAAAGAGTCCGGCGGTGATGTAGATAAAGCTATAGAGATATTAAGAAAGCATGGTGCCGTACTGGCCTCCAAGAAGGCCGGGCGTACGGCTAAAGAAGGACGCATAGAGAGCTATATACACCTCGGCGGCAAGATAGGGGTTATGGTGGAAGTGAACTGCGAGTCCGACTTTGTGGCCAGGAACGATGACTTCAAATCGTTTGTAAAAGATATAGCGATGCAGATCGCGGCATCCAGCCCTCTCTATCTGAATAAGTCCGATGTTCCGGCGGCATCTATAGCGAAAGAGACCGAGATAATAAAGGCGCAGATCAAGGACAAGCCGGCGGCCGCTATTGAGAAGATAACGGAAGGCAAGCTCAATAAATTCTTCGAAGACGCGTGTCTGCTTGAACAGCCTTTTATAAAAGATACTAATCTTAAAGTGAAGGATATAGTAACCTCGATGATCGCCAAGATAGGCGAGAATATAGTGATAAAGAGGTTTGTTCGCTGGAATCTCGGAGAAGAAAATTAAATAGCTATAAGCTATCAGTCGTCAGCTATCAGCAGCTGACAGCTGAAAGCTGACAGCTGAAAGCTGAAAGTGGCAAAGCCAGCATTTAAAAGGATCGTTCTTAAGCTAAGCGGGGAGGCTCTCCAGGGCAACCTCGGTTATGGTATAGATTATAATGTCCTTATTTCGATAGCCCGGCAGATCAAAGAAGTGAAATCTATGGGCGTTCAGATGGCCATAGTGATCGGCGGCGGCAACATTTTCAGAGGTATCGCAGGATCTACAAAGGGTATGGACAGGGCAAGCGCAGATTATATGGGTATGCTCGCCACGGTTCTGAATGCCCTCGCCTTGCAGGATGCGCTCGAGAAGAACGGTGTATTCACCAGAGTGCAGTCGGCCATAGAGATGGAAGAGCTGGCCGAGCCTTATATCAGGCGGCGTGCCATAAGGCATCTCGAAAAAGGCAGGGTCGTCATATTTGCCGGAGGTACCGGCAATCCATATTTTACGACGGATACCACCGCAGCGCTCAGAGCCATAGAGATAGGCGCCGAAGTGATTTTAAAGGCCACGAAAGTGGATGGCATATATTCGTCCGATCCGGTTAAGAATAAAAATGCCAAAAGATATGAAACGCTGCGTTATATAGATGTCCTCAAAAAGGATTTGAAAGTGATGGATGCCACCGCAACGAGCCTTTGCATGGATAACGAGCTTCCCATAATAGTCTTTAGTATGCAGAAGACCGGTAACATAAAGAGAGTTATAATGGGTGATAGGATCGGTACAACCGTAAAGAAGTGAGGATAGTGATATGAATGCCAAAGAAGTCATAAAAGATACTGAGATAAAGATGAAGAAGACCCTGGAAGCCACGCAGAGGGAATTTTCCGCCGTGAGGACCGGAAGGGCTTCGACAGCTATAGTCGAGACTTTGAAAGTCGATTATTACGGAACGCCGACTGCGCTTCGCCAGATCGCCGGTATAACGACTCCGGATGCAAGGCTTGTCATGATACAGCCGTGGGATAAGAATATATTACCGGAGATAGAGAAGGCCATCCTTAAATCCGAGATAGGCATATCTCCTACTAACGACGGTAAGTCTATAAGACTGTCCATACCTTCTCTAACCGATGAAAGACGCGATGAGCTTGATAAAGTGGTGAAGAAGATCGCCGAAGACGGAAGAGTGTCTTTAAGAACGTGCCGCCACTCGGCTGTCGAGCATATAAGAAAACTTGAGAAAGATAAAGCGATCACTGAGGATGAGAGGTTCCATTCTCAGGAAGAGATACAGAAGCTTACCGATAAATTTATCAAAGATATAGACACTTTCCTTGCGGGCAAGGAGAAAGAGATACAAAATTAGTTCATAGTTGGTAGTTAATAGTTGATAGACTGGAGTAGCGCAATGATTTTTTACTATAGACTATCAATTATGAACTATTAACTTAGTGGGCCGCTAGCTCATCTGGTAGAGCACCACACTTTTAATGTGGTTGTGGCTGGTTCGAGTCCAGCGCGGCTCACCATTATATTTCGCCATTCAAAACGTGGACTGAGGTAAGGCTTCGTAGGAATTTCTGCACGCATATTAGCGAAGTAGAATAATAAGATAGAGAAAATAGGGACTGTCCCAAAAGCGTATACAGAGCGTTGACCGGGACTGTCCCGTTTTTTATTTTGGTTCAAAGCAAGTCTGTTAGATAACCTCAGGCGGGGCGTTCGCAATGATGGAATGTTTTCGATTGTGAAAGCAGGGTGGAAAGACTATAATAAATATGTTTATAGAAAAAGGGGGCCTATCATGAGAAGAGATAGCATAATTATGATGATCTTGGTTCTTTTGATCCTTTGTTTTATATTTCTGGGATGCTTTGAAAACAAGGATGATCTCTCCCGGTATCCAAAGGTAGCGATACCGGGGTATACCGCTAAAGACTATTACGTCTTTTTATTCGATAAAGATAGTGAGCTTGTGTATAACGCTGTTTGCAACATGATCGAAGAAGCGGATTCTATGGGCTCCATCCTTTCCGATAAAAAGGCCGACAATAAGTCCGACAGATATATACTGGCATCGAATACGTATAAAAGAATGGTGGAATTGCTTAAGTCCCGTGACGACAGGATAGTTTCCGCCTGCCTCAGATTTTTGCAGATATTCGGACGAAAGTATGACAAAAAAGAAGAATTGATAGAGCCGGTGCTCAAAATAGGCAGGAGAAGGCAGAACGTCAGGTACGAAAAGCTAGTCACGTTGAGCGCCATAGTCTCCAAAAATTCGCCGGTGAGCGATGAGTTCCTTAAAAGATCGCTCATTGATCGTTCTTGGCTGGTATCGAGAGCTACTTATGATCTGATAGACAGACTTGAGAATGAGAAGATGAGGTCGATGCTTAGCGCTCGATATGCGTTAACTGCCGCTGAGTACGAGAAGCTTCTTATTTTGACATCCATGAGACACGGCCTATCGAGCGGCATATTCGCGTTTTTGGGTAAGGAAGCGCTCGAAACAAAGAATGTAAAGATAAAGAACCTGATACTTCGATCCCTTAGAAACGCGCGCAATACTTTCGAAGCCCTGGAATGGGTGGATGATAATTATGAAAAACTCTCTTCAGGGGATATAAAAGAGATGAGGGCTGGTACAACCATAGATGATGATTTCACGAGTTTATTGTACGGGGTTTGCATAAGAAAAGGATGGGTACCGGACAACGACTTTTTTATGGATATGTATGAACGTATTTACACTCCCGCAAGCAACGCTGGTGAATATCCGTCAGAAGAAGATATTAAGCGCAGGGACAACGTACAAAGGCTGGAAGCAGAGATAGCGGGCAATAAAATGGCCGCTGATAAATGGCAG
>JAQTPE010000036.1:0-2905 GCA_028748925.1 Candidatus Omnitrophota bacterium | reverse complement strand
AGGAGTTTAAAAACGAAAGAGATATTCTTGCCAAAAGCGTCTATAGCGAGATCAAGCTCGAGTATGGCGCAATGGCGGAGCAATTTAAGGGGAAGATGGGAAGCGTGCTCGATAAACATAACGTAGATCCCGACAGGAAGGAAGAGTTCCTCGGCGTGTTGTCGACAGTCTTTATGAACGATGAATCCTTTGATAAAGCCGCAAATATATTTAAATTGTTGCCGCCGGTAAAAGAAGAAGCGTATAATTAGTCATTAACGACCGTTTTTTGCATAGTATAAGAGTATTTATGGGGGGGCAGGCAGTTGTGAGGATTAAGTTCAATAAAGATCGGATTAGTCGTATTCTCTTCGTTGGCTCCCTCTGTTGCTTTTTTTTCATCTATGGGGGCATTGTTGTTAAATATAAATTGTTTCCGCATAAAGTATATGTTCTTGCAAAAAGCGGGTTCAGTAAAATTTTTTTCAGCGGCCGGAACAAGTACGAGGGATGGTTTTTTAAGTCCGCTATGTATCCGGATAGACCGGCTATCTACAACTCCGGCCAGGCTTGTGAGGGGTTAAATCTGGTCGTTTCTATTACGGGCGACAAAGAGAATTCCATTGTAGTAATGGACTTGAATGGAAAGGTTATTCATAGATGGATAGTGGATTGGTTCAAGATATGGCCTGACGCAAAACACGTGCCTAAAGCGTCTCTTCCGAAATCGCTCCCCGGCACTTCTGTCCACGGGATTGTGCTTATGGATAACGGCGATCTCATCTTTAACTTCGAGAGATTAGGTCTTGTACGCATGGATATCCGGGGGAGAGTCATATGGCGTCTGCCCTATCGAACACACCACTCCGTCTTTAAGGACGATGACGGTAACCTTTGGGTCTGTGGTTTTAAAGAACACCTCGTGCCGGATGCCCGTTTCCCGGGTTTTTCGCCGCCTTTTCATGAGGATACAATTTTGGTGGTCTCTCCGGAAGGCGTGATTATCCAGGAGTGGTCCGTACCAGAGATTTTACGCAAGAATGATTTGGCCGGGCTGCTATATATGCCTTCAGCAGTTGCATCGAATACCTCTCTGGACAGGCTGCATCTTAATGATGTCGAGCCATTCCCCGCTAATCTCAAAGAAGGGTTCTTTAAAAAGGGCGACGTTTTGGTCTCCCTGCGTAATATCAATACGGTCTTTGTTTTTAACCGGGAGAGTCAAAAAATAGGTTTCATTATGACAGGAAAATTCGTAAAACAGCACGATCCGAACTTTATCGATGGAAATTCATTCTCTCTATTTGATAATAACCGGATCTCTTCCAAATTGGAAGATTTTCAAAGCCGCATCCTGATTGTGTCGGCTCCGGAAAATACGGTAAGAGTATTTTTTGAAGGCAGCTCAAAAACTCCGTTCCGTTCAGAAACCTCAGGTAAACATATGTGGCTTCCAAACGGGAACCTGCTGATCACGGAAACGGATCAGGGAAGAGCTTTTGAGATCAATCCGCGCGGCGAGGTCGTATGGGAATATATTAACTACATTGGCGGAGGGAAAGCCGGGGGAGTTGCAGAGGTGCGGCGTCTTTCGCCTGAATATATACGGCTATTCAAGCATTAACCATATTGGGCATTAATGGAGGTTACCGGAATGAAAAATTGTAGCTTGATAAGGATCTTCGTTCTTTCCATATTTTTATTATGTTTTTTCACTTCCCGCGCCCTGGCGTATATCGGCCCGGGCGTGGGAATATCCGCGATCGGCGCTTTTTGCGCGGTTATAACCGGTTCGATCGTTCTAATACTTGGTTTTATATGGTACCCCATAAGGCGGCTTATGCGGAAGCGGAAGAAATCCAACAATGATACACTGGACGGGAAAAGAGAATGATACAGCGCTTTGCCGCTGAGTTATCGCCCAGGGAGCGCTTCTAAAATGACCGGGTATTCAGCGCTGGAAAGGGTTTTGCACCGTTTGGCTTTTAAGACTTATGCGGCGCAGATCCCGCTCGCCGACATCGAGGATAGAATATATTCGAAACGACTCGTTTCATTAAAGATCGATCGTCCCGTCTTTATCACTGCGCTTCCCCGGGCCGGTACGACATTGTTGCTTGAATGCTGCGCAAGCCTTAAGGGGTTCGCTTCCCATTCTTATCGCGATATGCCATTTGTGCTTATTCCTTGTCTATGGGGTCGCTTTTCCGCGCCTTTTCGCCGGTCAGGGATATCCCGGGAACGCGCTCATGGCGACGGTATGCAGATAAATTTTGATAGTCCTGAAGCGCTGGAGGAGGTGATTTGGAGTGTATTCTGGCGTCGGCACTATCTTACCGATCGTATCGTTCCCTGGCAGGACGAATATAATAGTGAATTCGAAGAGTTCTTTCGCAATCATATGCGCAAGATAATCTTCTTGCGCCGCGGAAAAGGTACGCTCATGGCACGCTACTTATCAAAGAATAACCTCAATATTGCGCGCATATCTATATTGCATCGTCTGTTTCCGGATTCGGTCATCATAGTCCCATTCCGGCAGCCTTTGCAGCATGCCGCTTCTTTGCTAAAACAACATAATAATTTTCTGCGTATCCATGAGGATGATCCGTTTGCTTCTGAGTATATGAGGGCAATCGGCCATTATGATTTTGGTGAAAATCTGCGTCCCATAGATTTTGCCGGTTGGTTCGATAAACGTGAATCGCGATCTCCCTGCTCTTTGGGCTTTTGGCTGGAGTATTGGGTAGCCAGCTATAAACATTTACTTACAGAGCCGTCCGGCTTCTTTCATTTTCTCAATTATGATAAATTTTGTGATAACCCCAGGCTTGGACTGCAGACGCTCGCTGATATGATCGATAGCGGTGATCCGGATTCTTTATTGGCAAGGGCCGAGGGCATACGCCGGATGAAATCACATGAG
>JAQTPE010000035.1 GCA_028748925.1 Candidatus Omnitrophota bacterium | reverse complement strand
AACGGCACCCGATTTCGTTTCGATCTTGCCCCAATCACCCGCCTGTCCGCCGGACTCCCCGTAAAATGGAGTCTTATCGAGTATTATCTCACCGCCTTCGAGAACCGCCAGAACCAAGGCCTCAGCGTGAGCCTTCTCGTATCCCAGAAATTCCGTCTTCAACCCGAGCGCTTCAACTCGCTTAGCGAACGTCTCGGAGAATATTTCGCTTTTAATTTTAGTCTTGGCCCTCGATCGCTGCCTTTGCTCTTCTTCCAGCTTCTCTAATAATTGCATATTTATTGTCTTTTTATAAGTGGCAGCGCTTGCTTGAATGCTTTCAATTGACAATCCATGAGTATCACGAAGGACAAACGCGGTTTTTGCAATCTCATATTCACCATCTGCTTTTTTAAACATTTCATCTGATATTGGTCGTTTTGTTTCTTCCACAAGCAGGTAATTCTCTTCTTCGCGTTTTACTATCTGAGCTATATCTTCGCGCCTCTCTTTAATTTCAGGATATTGCGCACTCATGACGTCAGCAACAAGGCTAACAAGTTTATACAAAAATGGCTCCGTTATGCCTATCTCTTTCGCATGAGTCATCGAACGGCGTATCAGCTTACGCACTACATACCCTCTCTCTTCGTTCGATGGCATTACACCATCCGCGATGCAGAAGGTGACGGCGCGGATATGATCCGCGATCGCGTTAATCTTACTCCACGCGTCATTGCGAGGAGGCTGTTGTTTCATGTAGGCCGACGAAGTAATCTCATTAATTATGGGCACGAATATATCAATCTCAAAATTCGTCTCTACTCCTTGTATAACGGCCGCTATGCGCTCAAGGCCCATACCCGTATCTATATTTTTGCTTGGAAGCGGCTTTAATTTTTCATCGGGCTGCCGGTCAAATTGTGTGAATACGAGGTTCCAAATTTCTACAAATCTGCCGCAGTCGCACTCTGGCGAGCAATCCGGCCTACCGCAGCCGGCGCTCTTACCGTGATCATAAAATATCTCGGAGCAGGGTCCGCACGGCCCATTCGGTCCCTTGCTCGGCGCTTCAGACGGCCAGAAGTTATCTTTCTCGCCGAACTTAACTATCTTTGCGGCAGGAATCTTGACGATATCTTTCCAGATATCGTACGCCTCTACGTCATCCTTATAGACCGATACCCAAAGTTTCGTGGGATCTATCTTTAGGACGCTGGTAAAGAATTCCCACGCCCACTCGATCGCTTCCTTTTTGAAATAATCTCCGAATGAAAAATTGCCGAGCATCTCAAAAAATGTATGATGGCGCGGCGTCCTGCCCACGTTCTCAAGATCCCCGGTCCTTAAACATTTCTGGCTCGACGCGGCGCGTTTATAGGTGATATTGCGCCCGAGGAATTTCTCCTTGAACTGGTTCATCCCCGCGCCGGTAAATAGAAGCGTCGGATCGTCCTTCGGTACAAGCGAATCGCTCGATATGATCTCATGGCCTTTCGACTTAAAGAAGTCTAAATATGCCCGTCTTATATCATCCGTCTTCATCCCGCACCTTCTCCATCTATACCGCACCCTTAAGAAGGTGCGGGATCATATCAAATTCTCTACAACTCTCCTGATATTATCGTATTTGAACCCTCTACGCAGCAAAAAATCGTATATCCTTTTAGTCGCTTTTCTACGATCCAGTTTCTTAAGCCGCTCGAACCGGTCCCTTGCCATACTTAAGGCCAGCTCATATTCATCATATTTAGCGGCCTTCTCCGTCAATGCCGCTTCTATAACAGCATCGCTTATGCCCTTACCCTTGAGCTCATACTTCAATACGATATCGCCCGCGGGGTTCATATGCATCCTCGACTCTACCCAAAATCGGGCAAACCTCTCATCGTCAAGATCGCCCGTCCGCTTAAGGCTTACAATGACGTCTTCCACAAGCTCATCTTTGTAACCCTTAAGCTTCAGGCGGTTCCTTATTTCATAAATACTGCGCGGCCTCTGCCTCAAGAGCGCATAGGCATTATTACGCGCCCGCGCCTTTACTTTGTCGTCCAATTTTACTTGAGCGCTTTCTCTATGATCTCTTTTTCTATCTTCGCAAGAACCTTTGGATTCTCTTTCAGGAATACCCTGGCATTCTCCTTGCCCTGGCCGAGTTTCTCTTCTCCGTAAAGTACCCACGCTCCGCTCTTTTTAGTCACTTCGAGCAATTCAGCCATATCGAGCACGCTGCCGGCTTTTGAAATCCCCTCATCGAACATTATATCGAATTCGGCTTTTCTGAACGGCGGCGCGACTTTATTCTTCACTATAGACGCTCTTACCCGGTTACCGACGGACTCTTCGCCTTTCTTCAGCGACGCTATGCGCCTCAGATCTATCCTCACGGATGAATAGAACTTTAAAGCGCGTCCGCCCGGGGTCGTCTCGGGATTGCCGAACATAACGCCTATCTTCTCCCTGATCTGGTTTATGAATATCACGCAAGTCTTGGACTTCGATATCGAACCTGAGAGTTTCCTCAAAGCGTGGCTCATCAGGCGCGCCTGGAGCCCGACATGAGAATCGCCTATATCGCCCTCGATCTCGGCTCTCGGCGTTAAAGCCGCAACCGAATCTACGACTATAACGTCAACAGCGTTCGATTTTACCAGGGTCTCCGTTATATCGAGTGCCTGCTCACCCGTATCCGGCTGAGACATCAATAGATGGTCGAGATTCACACCGATCTTCTTTGCGTACCCGGCGTCAAAAGCGTGTTCAGCGTCTATGAACGCCGCCTGTCCGCCCATCCTCTGGGCGTTTGCGATGATGCTCAAAGTGAGCGTCGTCTTGCCGCTCGACTCGGGCCCGAATATCTCTATGACCCTGCCCCGCGGTACTCCGCCCACCCCAAGAGCCAGATCTATCGCTATAGATCCTGTCGGTATAGTAGGCACATCTACTTTAAAATCCTGTCCCAACGTCATTATGGCCCCCTTGCCGAACTGTTTTTCTATATGCTCTAAAGCGGCATCAAGCGCTTTGGTCTTCTGATCCTGAGTGATCTCTTTATGCTGTCTTATCTCTACCCTCGCCTCTTCCTTGTCTTTTGTCTTAAACTTAGCCATCTGATCCTCTCCTTGTTTTAAACTGCCCTAAAAGACCTCATATACTATAATTATGTTATTTGAAGCATTATATTATACATGCGTATCCTCCTTTCTGTAAAGCGAAATTCCGCTATAAACCCCAACTTGATGTCACAAATTGTGACCTCAGGATTCAATCGGAGTGAAACCCTATCCTCCGCTTAGGCGGTTGCGGCAGTGGCTCAAGCAGCTTTCGTATAGCTTCGAAAACCACCACGAATTGCCCGTTATATTTCTTCTCCATTTCATCAATTTTCCGCTTTAATCCAACATATGTCACAGCCACACGCCTCAAACTTACAAAAACGCGCATAATCTGGATATTGACCAATATAGCTCTTTCGCTATTCAGCACACTGGACAACATAGCTACTCCTTCCTGAGTAAACACATATGGCATGTACCTTGTCCCGCCTCGGTTTGAGCTGCCAATTTGGCAGCTCAAAAATTCCTGTTTAAGGTGGTCACAATCTGTGACATCCTCCCATTATGCCCGCATACAGGTTTTTTAGTCCCCCTATACTATAAGACGGAAAAAACGGTCAAATTGTTGCAAACTATTTTAAAAAACCGTTGCATACCCCGGGGGTCTACAACGGTATAAACAACTTACTCCAGTATCAAATCTTTAATTTTCGCCAATTCTCGCTGATAAGCAATCCTGTCTTCGACGAATTTTTTATAGGCCGTTGGCTCTATGCTTAAAATATCCCCAAATTGGCATATCGCTTCTTCCTCATTCGTTTTTGACAAAAACTCCAAAAAGGACGAATGCTGCCATTGATCCGGACGCTCTACCAAATAAGACGTCACCGGATTTAGATGCAGATATCGCGTTAAATGAAGAAGATATTCGTCGCGATTAACCAATACATCCTTAAATCTTCCCTCCCACAAAGGTCCTTTTCTGCAATGCTTGAGATTAAAATACCTAGAGTAACTATTAAGCAGGTTACCCACAAAAATCGATATGCCATTTTCCCTTACTTGTCTGAGTATCAAATGCAGATGCGATGGCATAAGGCAAAAAGCTATTATATCTACGAGCTTCCCCCTATCATGTTTAATTGAGGCGAAGGCATTATAAAAGCCGCTTTTTATCACTTTCTCATACTCCATAAATCGCGCAAAACAATCACGAGGCATGCCTCTCTGATAATACTTGATCATATACTTCATCCTTAAGAATTCTGTTTCGTTATTGAATATCTTGAAATCCGCTATGCTTTTATTAAAAACGTGGTATACCTCTCCTACCGATAGCTTATCTTTTCTACGCACTCAATACCTCCCTTCTCCGTATATTTCAACTTTACCATCACCACTGTATACCCCGGGGGTCTACAGTGGTTAACTCACTGTGAAGCAGGGGCTGTAAGTCCCCCTACACTATAAGACGGAAAAAACGGTCAAATTGTTGCAAACTATTTTAAAATAATTCATGGAAAAACACGTAACTGCAGTATATAATAAGAGTTATGAATATGGAGTCTGAGGTCGGAAAGATCCTGCGTAAGCGCAAAATGACCATAGCGGTTGCCGAGTCCTGCACGGGTGGACTTATATCAAGCCGCATAACGGACTTGAGCGGCAGCTCGGATTATTTTCTGATGGGTATAGTCGCCTATTCCAATAAGATAAAAGAGAATATCCTTGGCGTATCTCCCAGGTTACTGCAGAAGTATGGAGCTGTCTCGAAACAGGTTGCGCTTAAAATGGCCAAAGGCGCGCGGCTGCTTGCCAATACGGACATAGGTATAGGTGTAACCGGCATCGCCGGCCCCCGCGGCGGAACAAAGATTAAACCTGTGGGATTGGTCTACATAGCGATAGTTACGAATAAGAAGCGAATTGTAAAAGAATTTCGCTTCAAAGGCTCGCGCAAAGAGGTCAAGTTTAAGGCATCACAAGCCGCTCTTGATATGATCATACGATGCGCGCATTCATAGCTATAGAACTCTCCGAAGAAATTCGCAAATCACTCGCGCAGATCGAGGCGCACCTCAAATATTCCGCGGCCGATGTTAAGTGGGTCGAGACGGGCAATATCCACCTTACCCTAAAATTCCTCGGAGATATTGCTGAAGAAAATTGCGAGAAGATAATAGCTATCCTCGACGATATAGGCAGGTCGTTCAAACCGTTTGAAATCAGCATAAAAGATATCGGCGCATTTCCTAATATAGATTATCCCCGTGTAATTTGGGTTGGGCTCGATAAGGGAGTGGTAGAGTCCAAAGCGCTCGCGGAAAAGATCGGTGAGGAATTGTTGAAGCTCGGATTTCAGAAGGAGCAGCGCCCATTCGCGCCTCATCTAACCATCGGTAGAGTGCGTTCGCCAAAGAATAAGGAAGCTTTGAAACAGAAGATACTAAGCTGTCAGCTGTCAGCTGTCAGCCGTCAGCTAATCAGATCTATCATACTCTATAAAAGTATTCTTACCCCCAAAGGTCCAATTTACACTAAAATCCACGAAGCGTGGCTCAATCAATAAATTAAAAAATAAAAAAGCCTGCGCCGGGAATGAGGGGACCTAACTCGGGGGGAAAAGTCCCTCACCCATTGACGCAGGCTTCAAAATCGTTACTTTCGCCTTCGCATTCACCTATTCATAGGGCTGGTTTGAACCCGCCCTACGGCGATGCGATGCTTCGGCGGATAAGCGTTATGCCGCTATCAGCAATGTCTCCATTCTGATTATATTCGCTCTTAGTTCATCCGGATCCATCTTGCCCATATCCTTAAATCTTAATATAGCTTTAATGGCAAAAGCGATATTATTTTCCCTGCTATCATCGAGCAGTTTCAATATATTATCATCGATAGCCGCTCCGGAAAGTATCCGGTAATAGTAACTTACAGCCTGTTTATTATTTGCCATGATTGCCCTCGCGAGACCTATGACACCCTGAAGATAGAGATAATTGGAACCTGTCAGCTTATCGCCCAATACGAGAATGCTCGCCTTAAGGCGCGTCTCTTTGTCTGAATCTTTCCATATCGAAGCATCGTTAAATTCTTCAGCGCTTAATATGACCACAACCTTATCTTTTGAAATCTTGCTGTTAGTGGCCCTTCTCTTAATATCTTCCGGACTCAGTATCGATATGACGCCATTATTTAAGAGCGGTTTTAATGCAAGTAAAGCCGCTTCCAATTCTGTCCTGTCGCCATCAGCAATGAATAAGTTCTCCGACAACAGTACTTTTGAGTCGCTTGGAACGCGGACGTCCTTGAAGAGTCTGTTTAGTAAATCAATAGTGCCGGACACACCGCCTCCGACTACTACGTCATTGAGAGGAGGCTGCTGCATTACCGCAGCCGACGAAGCAATCTCATCCGTCAATCCTGCCTGGGCGGGAGTCGTATATGGTTCGGCCACTAAAGGTATATTCGGCGCCGCGAGCGACTGTGGCGGCACAAGAGCTCCTATATTGTCTACGGCCATCTTCTCCTGATCCAGAATAACTATATGGTTCGGCTGCGCGGCACGGGTGACACCCCGAGGGCTGGCACCGTTAGTATCCATCTCGCACGGAACATATCGCTCTTTCAAAGGTCTCGGATTAATATCTCTCTGATATTCTGAAACCGGGATAGTCAGGTATATTTCTAAAATATATTTAGCGGGATCGTATTCTAAAACACGTAATCTATATTCCGAAACTGTCTTGCCGTCCATAGCAGTGCGCACAAAATTTTCTATATCCTCGGTAGCGACCGATTCCGCGTTTTCATAGGCAAGCTTGCCGTTATACGGTGAAGCATCGATTTGATACTTAGATACCATGGTTTGGTACATAACTTTAATCACGATTGCCCGCGGCGATTTACTCTTGGCGGCTTTATCTTTGATCATTTCGTTTACTTCGCGGGCAATCTTTATCGACAAATTCTCAGGCTCCGACTCCGGTATCACGGACGGGGCTTGTAACGAGCCCGTATTCTCGGCGCCATTTTCCGTCATTGCGTACACCTCTTCGAAACCGGGCTCATTGTTAAGTGCTGGCTCAGGTTGCACCTCCGGCGATTCAGCGCCGCCTTCATCCTTAGGGGCTCTGTCTATACTGATCTCATGAGCCCAGTTGGCTAAAACCGGACCGCACTCATTGGCAAAAGTCAATAAATTCGCGGCCCTATTGGTCATTGCATCAGCCAGGATAGAAGCAAGTTCGCTAGGCTTAAGCTCGTTACGTAGACGTCCCAGATTGACCTTATGATTATTAAGGGCCGAAATCGCCTCTTCGTAATACCTACCCTGATTCCCGACTCCGTAGGAAAGTCCTTGCCGATCCCTTATAAGCGCTAATCTAGTATTCTTGCGCTTGATCTCATCATCAAGAAGTTTCCCCCAGGAATCCAAGGTCGACAATGCATCCTGGGAGGTGTCTCCGACCCACAGCTCACCGGATCGCTTCTGAAGGGATGCGGCATCCGTACGAAGAGAGCTTATGGTTTGGTCCATAGCTTTCCCTGGGTCATCTACATCATCCATCCTAATCGAAGAGTTGAGGCCAAGGGCTCCTCTCCCTCCTCCTATCATAAAACCTCGAATACCCGGCTTCTCACTTGTAAAGTCCATAAAAGCCTTGATCGACGCAATGGCCCCTCCGGATGTTTCTTCAACAAAGAATGAAATTGTCTTGAGAATGTCCTCTTCTATTTTATGTTTTGCCGCGCTTTCCGCGATACCAAAGACTGATCCCCTGCTCGCAAGGGCGGCTATTGCCGCCTTCAAAAATTGCCGCCGGTTAGTCATGGCCGGAGCTGAGGCATTCTTATTAATCCGATCCGGCGCCTCTTTTTTGCCGGCCTTCCTGGCCGTGATTACATCCATCGGTTTCTTTGCGGAATATGCGCCGGCGCCTATCGTATAATACGCGCGATCATGGTTGATGTCGGCGAACTGAGCCCCTGATCCCGCTATCCACTTCTTTGCAAGCGCAACCATCTGATCCTGGTTAGAACATCTCCAATCGTCGTTCGTTTCCGTCCCGACTGGCTCATATTGGTCGTTAAAGGCTGTTATCAGGATCCCGCCGGGTTTCAATACCTTAAATGCGGATGCGAAAACTTGCTCCGGATTCTTCATGTAGGCCATACCGCACGTCATGATGACAGCGTCAAAATATCCTTCCTCGAACAACAACTCCGGGTTTTTGTTCAAATCCTGCACTAACGGATGCGTGATCCTCCCGTTAAGCGCCATCTCTTCGAAATTGAGGCCGATACCCGTAACCTGGCTTGTTTTGACCGAATCGGGCAGATACGTATGCCGGCCGCTCATCATATCGAGAACCTTAATCGGTCTGTCAGAGTTTGCAAGCATGGCTCTTTCTATCGCTTCGAGAAGGACTCTTTCCGCATCCGCTGGTAAATATGGATCCGTCCTTGCATTTTTTTCGAACACGGACCTCGTCATCTGCATATCGACGTCGGCTAAAGAAGCGCCAAATATACACTTGCCGTCTCTTGCCCTGAAAACAGGCTTTGCTAAATGAGGCGATTCTGCGGCAAGACGCTTTAATATTGCGACAAAAATATTTTCAACCGTATAATCACTGCCCCACTCTTCACGTCCTCTATTAATATGATGCCTTGGCTCCCTGTCTGTTACCACAAACGCTACTATCCCGTCCGCGGGTACTGATGTTGCCGTAAGTTCTGCCAAATTTTTTGCTGAAAGCCCATTCGCATAATCATTCCGCACGATAACTTTTACATCGTATCCCCCCGCCGATTCTCTGATCATATTTTCAGCAAAATTATCCATTTTTTGCGCCGGCGTTAATGTGGATGGACTGTTAAATTCCGGTTCAAACCACGCGATGCGCTGCAGCGAAACGTTATTCGGATCCTGGGACTGATCAAATAGCTTAGCGGCATCTAATTCGGCGGCAGGTTTTAATCCGGCTCTCAAGATATCGGCAACGTTCTCATTGATATTTTGAATAGCACCCCTCCCGCCTATGACAGCCAACCGGGCAAGGTCGACGGCATGATAAGAATAAACAAAGAATTTTCCGGTATAGGGACGATTCATCATATCGTTCGTAAGATATCCGGTTAAATCATTGGCATCCGTTAAAGCTTCTACAGGCGCCTCATTTTGCGCTTGCGGCGTAACAGCCATCACTACCGGCACTCCGGCGAGTGCCGGGAATATATATGCGAGGCATTGCCTGGGAACGATCTCCCAGAGGGAGTAATAGGCAAGATTATGGAAGAATCTGAATATGGGCCCGAGCCATTTATGCTTATTCGAGTTGATTGCAAGCCACTTCAGGATAGCGTCCTTGTGCGCCGAGATATAGATGTAGCCGAGGCTTGCGGCAAGTATCACGTTAAGATACGGGACGAAGATCAATGGGGTGGCGAGAAACGCAGGCGACTGAGCGCTTGGGGATGTACCATTCGGGGATACATCGTCTGCATTCTGCGTCTTTAACTCATACACTCTCTTTAAAAGACGCTCGACTTCGTCAAGCTTCCGGATCGACTCGGCTCTATTACCAGCCGGGATCATGCCAATATAAATGTCTAAATTTTTCCGCCAGAAGCCTTCCATTAAAATCGACTCGCAGACATCTGCAATGCCCACATCCAGTCTCACGGCCATACGAATCTCATTCAGATAGCCGTGGACGATCTTCTTATACCCCGTTTCTTCTTCGGGATCGGAAAATATCTCATATTCATTTTTGTGCGCAAGATAATAGAGTTCTCGCAGTTTATCGCAAATCTGGGATCCATATCCGACAATTTCCTGGTTTTCTTTTTCGAATAAGCCCTGTATCGGACGATAAAAATTCTGTAATGCGCTTAGCTGCCGCATGATACCGGTTATCTGGTCATCATTACTGCTATACGCTTTATCGTCGCGATCTTGCAGCCATAATCTGATCGTATCTATCCCCCGCATCCTGGAGCTTACATTGTTCCGGATCCAGGCAAGCTGCTCTTCTACATTATCAAGGTCGAATTTGGTAACAAGGCCACCGCCCTCGCCGGATGGCGCGGGAAATTTTTGCTTAACATTTGCTATAAATGTTTCCAACGCGCGGATTTTGGCGCTAAGCAAGCGGAGAAAGACGTCCCGCGCACTCTGCCCGTCAGGCACCGTGCCATTTATAAAATATTCAGCCGCGTCGGCCATATTGTCCCGCGTAAATTTGTCCAGATATTCCAATACCGTATCATACGGCCTATCTATCTCCTTAAAAAGGGCCTCGGCCTTACTTAGAATCTCATCGTAAGTAGAAGCGCTCTTCTGCACAACTTTCACCTGAAGGCTCTTCTTGAAATCATCGAACGAGTCCAGGACCTCTCGTATGCCGCTATCCTCCTCAGGATTTCTCCGGATTTCTATAAGAGATCTGAACATATTGATTATATCGTTTGCGCACATCATGCTTATACCCGCCATTTTAAAATTACCTTCTTGCGGATTCTCGCGTTTTATCTCTATGCCATCGCAATACTTATTTAACGCCGCGCGCATTTCGATTGCCGACCTGCGTAACCCCTCCCCTATGTCGAGAAAAACACGCTGAAGAACCAGCTCCTCATATGCGGAGGTTATGTCTCTTATCAGCCTGCCCGAAGTCTCATCCGCATGCGCGGCGCTTGCCGCGCGTGCCGCAATCAAAATATTCTTTACATCGCCGATATAAAGACCTATCAGCTTATTTTTTGTCGGATAATCACTCCTCAAGTCTTCCTCACTTTTGTAATAATCAAAGAATACGGCGATCTTATGACGCAGTACCGAAAACTCTGCGACAATAGTTCCTACGGTCTGCGGCGTCGCGCCTTCCGGCTCACCGCGCGAGTTTTTATCCTTCTGCCAATAGCCTCTCGCCTGAGACAACGAACGGAGAGGATCGCCGCCAAAATCTTTCTCAAGCTTTCGCCGGCCGGATTTTGGATCGTCCGGATACGTACCGCTTCGTTCAGGCGTATCCAAAGATTTGACTGTTTGAGAAGCGAACCCATTAGAAGATCTGTTTAAGTTTTCCAGCAGATCTATCAGCCGGAGATTATTCGGATGCTTCACAAGTTCTCTCCTTATTGCCGTGTCGACTTCACGAGGAGATACCTTCGCGATCTCTGTCAGGGCAGAAGACGCGCAGTCGCTTGCATGAGTGGGAGGATACCCAACGGCAAAGACTAAATCATCGATTGCCGACCTGCCTAACAATATGATCTGCTTTTTCAGTCTTAAGCGTTCACTCCAATCGGCTTTGTCCAGTTTTCCGAGCAAGTCCTCAGCCGTAAGTGCCCTTGGAGGCATGTAACTTTTGGGCACACTACTTTTCGCTGCGCCGCTTTGTGCCGCCGTGGCTGAGATCGGCCCCGCAGCCGGCAGTTGATCCATGCGGCGTGTCCGGTCTTCACCGGCCTGTGCGGTAATTTCGCCTTCGCGCATTTCCGGCTCGTCCGCATTGAAACAGCCATCTTCCCTCGCCTTCTTAATGAAATATTTGTCTAAATCTGGAATAGGCAGTTTTGCCGCCTCAAGTTCTTTCCAGCCTATAAGTAGAGGTTTTGTGAGCGCCCTGCCGAAAGCGCTTATGCCTTCGGATGAAAGTATGTACTCGATGTAAGGCCCGCTTGTAATGGCTTTACCCTCATCCCAAGTCGATGGTCCCATGTAAGCATTCCGCCAATCCCGTAGCTGCCACCAGTCGCTTCTCTTCTTCCTTAATTCTTCCTTTAATATGCGTTTTGGATGAGAATGTATTACGAAGGATAAAAAATTACTGTAAGGTTCCGGATAGACAACCCCTCCTCTTATGCCTTTCACCAGAAGCCACGTACCGAATCTCGCGCGTATCAGGCCGAATTCTAGGTTACCGGTCTTTAATAATTTCTTTAGTTCAGCCGCGTCGAACGGCCCGGTTTCATCGATATGGACGCAGGCATACTGAGTGGACATTGCCAAAAGCTTCTTACGAGCCTCGTCGATACTTAAATATCCTTCTAAAAATACCCAATCTCTCGGTGAGGACGGAGGATTCGCGTCAAACGGCTCGGATATGTGTTCCATCTTTCGCGCATGTTCTTCATGCGTATCAGAGGACGGTTCTTCTGGTGCCGCTCCATCACCGTTCGGCTGTACCACCGCATTACTTTCACCGATCAATTGATTTATTATGACAATTGCATCGTTAATCTCCCGGTAATAGGCGGCGTTACCGATATTACGTAACTCATCGGCTTCAAGACCCGTGCTACTTACAAATATAACCGGCAATCCTTTAATCTGGGGCGCTTCACTATCTCTGATCGCGTGAGCAATATGCGCACCGGAGATCTTTGAAGTATGGGAAAGATTCTGATCGGTCACAACGAGCCCGATATTATTATTTCGATCAAGAATGAATCTTTCTGCATCCTCCCCGACGCTAAAGAAGTGAACCTTCATACCCTGCACTCTTCGCGAATATAGCTCTTCATAAGTACCTAACCTGGATGAATCGTCATCTATGACAACAATATTTCTGATAGGCACGATAGGTTTAACACGGGGTTCTTTTAACGCCGCCTCATCGCTTGGACCGAAAGCAGTTTCTGTATTCCTATCTTTTGCGGCTGTTGCTTTCGACTGTTTTGCCGTATCAGCCGGTAACTTTGCCGCATTCTGGATAGCTTTTCCAACAACTATTGGCATGATCGATTTGAAAAATTTGGGCGGGGTGATAGTATCCATGAGTTCGGGCATAGAACATATGGAGGATATGGCGATCTTTCTCTGTGGCGGAGACAGGTTGCGTATATCGGATTTTAGAACATATCTGTAAGGCCTCGACCCTTCCACCAGATCCAATACATCTGCCTGATGCAATCTGCGAAGTTCCCACTTTACCATATCGATATCAAGGTCTTTACCGTCTTTTCGCTTCCTCAACCCTGCCTCTAGCAGGTCTTCGGCGCTAAAATCCCTCCCCATATCTTTACCACAATAT
>JAQTPE010000034.1 GCA_028748925.1 Candidatus Omnitrophota bacterium | reverse complement strand
TCTACTTCATGACCGACCGCGCTTATCACTGGTATCCTGGATTCAAATATGGCGCGGGCGACCGCCTCTTCGTTGAACGGCCACAGGTCTTCGAGGCTTCCCCCACCGCGACCTACTATCATAACATCTATGTTCTTCAATTCGTTGAACTGCTTTATAGCGGCCGCTATCTCGTCTTTTGCGCCGGCACCCTGCACCTTCACAGGATTTATTATTATTTCGATATTCGCGAATCTTCTGCGGGCTATATTCAGTATGTCCTGTATAGCTGCGCCCGTGGGACTGGTTACGACACCTATTCTGGTAGGCAAAAACGGGATCGGGACCTTATATCTCTTATCGAAAAGCCCTTCCTTTTCGAGCTTCTCTTTCAGCTGCTGAAATTGCATCTGCAACGCGCCTATACCCTTTGGCTCGATATCCTCCACTATAAGCTGGTAGTCGCCTCTGGCTTCATAGACGCTGATGGAACCGCAGCATATCACCTTCATCCCATCCTTGGGTTTAAATTTTAATTTTTGGTTGGCATATTTAAAGAAAGCGCATTTAAGTGTGGAGCCCGCATCACGCAGACTGAAGTATATATGGCCGGAGGAGTGAAAGATGAAATTGGATATCTCGCCCTCCACCCATATACCGGGAAACGACTCCTCGACTATCATGCGTATATACTTGGTGAGCTCCGATACCGTATATATATGTTTCTCTTTTTCTACCATAGTTTGCATCTCCATACTACCGCACCAGTTTTCAGAATAATTTTTCCTGGACTCGCTTTATAGACTCGGCTCTGCCGGTCTTCTCGTCTATCTCTATGATGGCGCCATGAAGCTGGACATCGTCTTCGGCCATCTCGAATTTTGTAGGCATCTGGGTGATAAAGCGGTTCAGGATCTGTTCTTTTTTTCTGCCTATGACCGAATCATACGGCCCGGTCATGCCGGCATCGGTTAAGAAAGCCGTTCCTTTGGGAAGGATCTTCTCGTCTGCTGTTTGGATATGCGTGTGCGTGCCGATAACGGCGCTCACCGTACCATCGAGGAACCACCCGAGCGCTACCTTCTCGCTGGTGGCCTCAGCGTGTATATCGACTACGATTATTCTCGTCTTGTTCTTCATCTTGTCTACTTCGCACTTTACGGTTCTGAACGGACACTCGACGGCCTGCATGAATACCCTGCCTATCAAGTTGATGACCCCCACCTCTACGCCCGACTTCGATGTAACCACAGTGGCTCCGAAACCCGGCGCTTCTCTCGGATAGTTAGCCGGACGCAATACCCTGGCGTCCTCGGAAATCCTGTCGACGATCTCTTTCCGTTTCCAGATATGATCGCCCGAAGTTATGATATCCACCCCATAACCCAGAAGTTCGTCCACTATCATAGGAGTGATACCGCTGCCCCCGGCCGTATTTTCACCGTTGGCTATAACAAAATCTATCCTCTCCCGTTTCACTATCTTCGGAACAAGCTCCTTTATGGCCTGCCTCCCCGGCTCGCCGACTATATCGCCGATAAAAAGTATTCGCATGGTTACCTCTTTTAGATCCCTCGCTTCGCTCGGGATGAAATTCGGCCATATGACTTACGCTCCTTACAGTCGCGTAAGTCATGGCCTTATTTCATTTTGCGTATTCGATCGCTCTTGTTTCGCGGATAACGGTTACCTTTATCTGACCCGGATATTCAAGGCCCTCTTCGATCTTCTTCGTTATGTCGCGCGCGAGCACTGCCGCTTGCGCGTCGCTTATCTTCTCCGGCTGCACCATAACCCTGATCTCGCGTCCGGCCTGTATAGCATATGCTTTTTCGACGCCCTTGAATGAATCGGCTATCGATTCCAGCTTCTCGAGCCTCTTAACGTACGTCTCAAGAGTTTCACGTCTGGCTCCGGGACGGGCGGCGCTTATGGCATCCGCGGCCTGCGCCAATACCGCCAGAAGAGTCTTGGGCTCTATATCCTGATGATGGGCTTCTATAGCATGGCATATATTCTCAGGCTCATTATATTTACGAGCAAGATCCGCGCCTATCTTTGCGTGGGTACCTTCCACCTCGTGGCTCACGGCTTTTCCGAGATCGTGCAATAATCCTATCCGTTTGGCAAGGGTGAAGTCGAGTTTCAATTCATTCGCCATAGTACCCATCAGGTACGCGACCTCTTTGGAGTGCTGCAAAACATTCTGTCCATAACTCGTCCTGTACCTGAGCCTGCCCAGAAGCTTCGCCACTTCAGGATGTACACCATGCAAACCCGCGTCGAAGAGCGCCTTTTCGCCCTCCTCCTTCATAGAGGTTTCCATCTCTTTCTTGGTCTTCTCTACGACTTCTTCGATCCTGCCCGGATGGATGCGTCCGTCTTCAAGCAATTTCTCAAGCGAGCGTTTCGCTATTTCGCGTTTTACCGGATCGAATCCGGAAAGTATCACCGCCTCCGGCGTATCATCTATTATAACGTCCACACCGGTCGTTATCTCCAGGGCGCGTATATTGCGGCCTTCCCGCCCTATGATCCTGCCCTTCATCTCATCGCTCGGCAGATGCACAACGCTCACCGTCGTCTCCACGGTGTGCTCAACCGCGCATTTTTGTATGGCAAGCCCCACTATCTTACGGGCTTCCTTATCGGATTTCTCCCTGGCTTCCTCTTCCACCCTCTTCACCATGACAGCCGCTTCCTGTTTCACATCATCTTCCAGTCTCTTCAACAGGATATGCCGTGCCTCGTCTTTCGTCATACCCGACACTTTCTCGAGTTTATCCTTCTCCTCCTGGACCAGGGCGTCGAGAGCCTTATCTTTAAGATGCATCTGCTTCTCTTTTTCAATTAATGACAGGCCGCGCTTCTCAAGATCTTTCTCCTTGCGGTCTATTATGTCGACTTTTCTATCGAGGTTCTCTTCTTTCTGCATAAGGCGTTTTTCCAGGACGTTCAGCTCCTGGCGCCTGGCTTTTGATTCGTGCTCGAACTCCGTCCTCATCTTGAGAAGCAGATCCTTCGCCTGGAGTTCCGCGCCATGTTTTATCTTATCCGCTTCGATCACGGCGTTCTCTAATGTCTTCTTGGCCCTCTCTTCCGCGTTGCGTAATTTTTTTGTAGCGTAGCGCTTGCGTATGAAGTACCCCAGCATGAAGAATACCACAGCGCCCAATCCCGCCATCCCGATATAAATTAAAACGCTCTCCTGCTGCATAAAACTTCCTCCTCTATAAATGAACCAAAAAACGCGGCGGCGGCCGATCCTTGAAGAAAACGGGATCATCTGCCGTTAACGACTCGATTCTCCGCTCTTTTTTTGGGTTATGTTGTGATGGTTTCGCTTCGCGGAATCGTATTAAACTTAACCGCTAACGATTTTTGAAACGGGAATGTCATGCGGGTCCTGCGGGAGATCTTCCAATACCTGAAAATCGAATGCTAAACCGATGGTCTTAGTCCTCTTTGGCAAGCCAGATAAGAATCTGTCGTAGTATCCGTGTCCGCGGCCAAGCCGTATGTTCTTCCTGTCAAACGCCACGCCCGGAACCACAACCAAATCTATATCATCTAAAGGAATCTCTTTCACCCGGTCCTGCCTGGGTTGGTAGATCCCAAAATGCTGACTTTCCAGATCTTCAAGCCTGTTATGTATCTCGCCCGCTATCAATCTCTTCTCTTCCTTTAAAATCACAGGAACCGCTATCCTCTTTCCCGCTTTCAGCGCCTCGTCTATCATTATGAGGGTATCAACCTCATCCTGCAGCGAAACGTAAAACATCACAACCTTTGCTTTTTTAAACTCCTCTTTGTTAAATAACCTGCCTTTTATTATAGCACTTTTCCGCGCTTTTTCAAGCGTAGAATGCGAGTTTATTATATTCTTGATATCTCTTCTTATTTTGCGCTTCAACGTTACCCCTGTTATGCTTTTTTGTCTTTTTTACTCATGTAATCGCTGATGGCCGAGCGAAGCGCCTCTTCCGCCAGGACCGAACAGTGCATCTTTATCTTGGGCAGTCCGCCCAACGCCTCCGCGACGGCGCTATTCGATACCTTAAGCGCCTCTTCTATGGTCTTGCCCCTGACCAGGTCGGTCACCATGCTCGATGTGGCTATCGCGGCCCCGCAATTATGAACAGCGAAGCCTCTTACTAAATAAGAATTATCCGTGCCTTTTACCTGGAAATTATAGACGTTACCTTCATAATTTTTTCGTACAATGTCCCTAATCGGGATTAAAAAATAATTTTTTGAGGAATGCACAAATTGATGCTTCCTCTCAAGCTTAAAAGATATGTTATACATGATAGAAGGTTTTATTCTCCTGCCATTGATATAGTTTTCTTTCTTTAATATCCTTTTAATGGATGAAAATATTCCGCCTCTGGCAAGTATTTCCTGTAATTGAACAACTAAGCGCGGAGATGTCGTACTGGCTCTGAAGGTAAAACTATCGTTTACTCTCCTTCTATAAAAATTGCCGTCTCCTATAAGATATGTTTTTAACATCTCTTTTTGCTTGCTATAAGACAGTAGCATGACATCTTTTGACAAAACTTTCTTCCCGGCCAAAGAGCCGCAATGAGATTTTAAAAAAGAGGCCAGTTTTCTCGAACATATGTAAACTTCGCATACACTATCCCTTATTCTATCTTTAGGCATTTTACCGGTACTCTTAAAAAGAAGCGACTTAAGATCTTTTATTGTCTGCTTTTCATTTTTATTGAACGCAAACGCCACTGCGTTACCCCCGGCTATAATATACCCTTCGGATAGATAATATCCAAGAAGGCGCATTGTATCCCTGTCAAACAGAGGGCTATCCTTAACTTCTCTATTAACGTTAAATATCAGATAATCTCCCTTTTCTAAATATTTTGCGTCAATATAGGCAGGATTGGCCGAACAAAGTTCTTCTTTATCTATTTTGAGCAGCTTACATTTATTTCTGTAACTTTCTGTATTACTAAGCCCTTCTCTTTTGATAGCCAGCACAGGATGATTGAACGTTGCTGAAAATCCATTATACGGCGAAACGAACGGAATTATGTCTATAATCGGCCCCAGATATTTATTTTTATAAGTTTCAGCGACTACCGCTGCGTCTCCAGTGCTTGTAATAACAGTATCTCCTTCGCAAATAGAATCGATCCTGTTCCACCTACCCGCAGTTACAGCAATTTCACTATCGGATGGTAAGCACCCAAAAGTCTTAAATTTAGCATCTGTAATAATTTCATTTTCATCCACTTTTATGTAAAGCCTCATTATGTCTCCGCAGTTATGGAGCGTAGCGCAATCCGTTACATATGAATGCGCCCCTTCTACTTCCAAATCGTATAAATCGCCGTCGTATTGTTCCGTGGAAATTTTTTTAACAACAACGTAATAAAATTTATCGTTCCATACTTTTACAGGAAAACCGTATTCCATCGTCTTTTTTGATTTGGAAATGGGTAAAAGTAAACGATCTCCTTTTGTAAGTTCGGCCGGCATAGCCCAATCATAAATCTTACCGCGAGCGCTTAATATATGATGTTCGGGAGTAAGCGCGACGCTTCGCGATTCGTTAATAAATATCCTAAAAATTTTTCCTTTGAATTTTCTTTTAAAAACCCTTTTCACTATGTGATATTCTCCATCATGAGACATCACCTTTGTATTGCCCTCTTTAATATTCTCTATCTCATCTATTTTCGGGTTACATCTGATTAAAGTACCTTCAACTACGCATACCGGATTTCCCACATTGCCTATGCCGTCCGCGTCGGGAATCTCCCCTACATTATGCGGATTCCTGAAATGCTCCATAACTTTATCGGAATACTGGCCTTCCATCGCTATTTCCCTTTCTCATACAAAGGGGACATCGCGCGCAATCTCTTTATGATCGGCGGCAATATCCCTATCACATAATCCATATCCTCTTTCGTATTATCTCTGCCCAATGAAAATCTTACCGATCCCTGGGTGTTGACCGGATCGAGACCCATAGCCGTAAGCACATGCGAAGGCTCGAGCGTACCCGAAGTGCAGGCGGAACCCGTCGATGCGGCAATACCTTCCATATCGAGATTAAGTATTATAGATTCTCCTTCCAGATATGTAAAACTCACATTCAAAGTATTCGGCAATCTCTTTTCAGGGTGGCCGTTTAAATGAATATCTTCGATATTGGATGCTATCCCCTTATAGAGGTAGTCCCTGAGATCTTTTATCCTGTCCTCATCAGGCATATCCCGCTTTGCAAGCCGCGCGGCCTCGCCTAAACCCACGATACCGGCTACGTTCTCCGTGCCCGCGCGCTTGCCCATCTCGTGATGCCCGCCCAACAGCTGAGGAACGATCTTCGTTCCTCTCTTTATATAGATTACCCCGACGCCTTTCGGGCCATATATCTTATGACCGGACATGGAGAGAAGATCTATATGCATATCCTTGACCGCAAGATCCAATTTCCCTACGGCCTGGACGGCATCCGTATGAAAATATACGCCCTTCTCCTTTGCTATATTCCCTATCTCTACGACAGGCTCTATAGTTCCCATCTCGTTATTGGCGTACATTATCGTGATAAGTACGGTCTTATCGGTTATGGCTCTCCTAAGTTCTTCCAAGTCTATAAGTCCATATTTATCTACCCCTAAATATGTGACCTTGCACCCCTCTTTTTCAAGAGACTTACACGTATTCAAAACGGCATGATGCTCTATCGCGGTGGTTATGATATGGTCTCCTTTTGCCTTCAACGCCCGAAGAACGCCTTTGATGGCAAAATTGTCGGATTCGGTGCCGCCGGACGTAAATATGATCTCTTCGGGGCTGGCCGCGCCCAATAATCCCGCCACATGGACCCTCGCCTCATCTATAGCTTTTCGTGCGGGCCTGCCAAAGGAGTGGATGCTCGAAGCGTTACCGTATATATCCTTATAATACGGGAGCATCGCCTCGAGAACCTCTTCTCTCATCCTCGTCGTAGCATTATTATCCAGATATACTTTTCGCATGTGCACCTTCCCATCCTTCGGCGAGCTCAGGATATGTACTGAGCTTTTATCGAAGGGCTATTTCTTCCCGCAAAGATCTTTGAGCGTAACCGATTCGAGGCAGTCCTCGATAGATTTCGCTAACTTCGCCCATACCGTCTTTGCCGCGCACGTCTTCTTGTTATGGCAAACGCTCTTATACCCTTCGCGGCCTCCCGCGCAATCTACCGGAATAATACTACCCTCTAAAGTCTTCACTATGTCCGCAACCGTTATTTTGCGCGGTGATCTGGAGAGCATATAGCCACCGGACGGTCCCCTGACGCTTTTAACAAGGTTCTTGCGTCTGAGCTTATTCAATAGCTGCTCAAGGTAGACGCCCGAGATGCTCTCTCTCTTCGAGATATCTTTTATCGATACCGCGCCCTTGTCATTCGCCATCGCGATATTCACCATCGCCCTCAATCCATATGTCGATTTCGTCGAAAGTTTCATAAATGTATTATATGATACTTGACAATATTAGTCAAGTATAAAAGCCTAGCAAAACTTTTCTGTTTCTATAATGGGTTGATCGCGGGTCCTGCCATTGATATCTCAATGAACAGAAAAGTTTTATAATCTCTTTTGTAACAGGTGAGACCTTGCGGGGTAGTTGCCGAAGTGGCGTATAAAAAATTTAACACCTTATGGCGGTATAGCAAAAATTTTAGATTCCTGAATCCCGTTAGAAGCTTTTCTTTATCCCATTAAAAATAGCAGCTTCTAACGGGATGAAAGAAGCTAAAATTTTGTTAAATTTTTTCCGAATAAATTTACATGCCTAATGTAAATTTATGTCCGCGGAGGCAACGCCCCCGCAAGGTCTGCACCTGCAATCACGGATTGGAAATATTACAGAGTTAGTTGCCGGGGTTTGGAGGATTTGGAATAGTCTTTGGGTGGATGTTTCTCTTTGAGGAGGTGAAGCCTGCCCTGCGCTTTCAGTTCGTTGTATATAAGTATCCATGCGCAGTCCATATCTTTATCGACTTCACACTTGCCTTTATTCTGCCCGCCGCATGGCCCGTTGATCAGGCCTTTCGCGCAACGCGTAATGGGGCAGATCGAACCGGTGAACTCCAATACGCAGTCTCCGCAGGCGGAGCACCTCTCCAGGAATGAACCGCCCGAGTCTATTGCGCCCATAAAGAGAGTATCGCAGCCGACATGGATCGGCTTCTTGACGCGCGTATTCTCTTTCACCGATTGTATGCCGAGCCCGCAGGCAAAAACAAGAATAGCGTCGGAGGACTCTATCTCCTTCCTGTGCTTTGCGAACTCCAGCTTCACTTTTGCGGCTATGCAGGGAGCCGTCGGGATACTATACCCTGTGACTACTTTCCCCTCTCTTTCGAGGGCCTCTTTCATATTCCTTACTTCGTCTTCGCCTCCCGTCTTACAGGTGGTCGAACACTCTCCGCATCCTACCAGGAATATCCTCTCCTCACCGCCCAGGTATTTAATTATCTCTTTCAGGCTCTTCTGCTTCGTTATGATCACTTCAAAAGCCCCTTTATATCGGCTTCAAAAATATCTTTTGGCCGGAATCCTATGTACATCTTAACTATCCTGCCGCTCTTATCGATAATAAATGTGGTTGGAATGGAGCGTATCGGCCCATAGAGCTCGCTCACCTTGCCGTCGTCCACCAGAACAGGATAATTTATTCCCATCTTGCCGGCAAACTCCCCAGCTTCATCGGCACTTACCAGAGCCACGCCTATTACGGAAAAATCCTTGCCGCCGTAAGTTCTCTCCAATTCGATAAAATCCGGTATCTCCTGCTTGCACGGCGGACACCAGCTAGCGAAGAAATCGAGTATCACCACCTTGCCCTTAAATTCGGAAAGGTTCACCGTCTTGCCGTTAGTGTCGGCGAGCGAAAAATCCGGCGCGTTCGCGCCGATCTCTACAGCGTTGCCTTTGGAACACGCTCCCAGTACAAGAAGAGCTAACGCGAAAATAAATATCTTTCCCGGCCTCATGCTGCACCTCCTTATTTTATTTTGCGAACGAACTGAAGATCTTCCCGGATATTACAGCGAGATAATTGGTCGCCATAAGCAACCCCACCGCCACAAGAATCACGCCGCCTATCTTATTCAAAATATTCAATATCTTTTGCAGCTTATTTATATGCTCCAGAAACGTATTTACCAGAAGCGCCGTTATGAAGAACGGTATCGCTATACCTATGGAATATACGATCAGGAGCCTGGCTCCCATAATAACGTTCGCTTTCGCTCCCGCCAAAACCAGTATCGATCCGAGTATCGGCCCGGCGCACGGCGTCCAGGCCGCCGCAAAAGTCACGCCTATTAAAAACGAGCTTAAATAACTCGCGCTCTTCGTGGCGACGCTGAACTTTCTCTCCTTTATAAAAAAATCGAGCTTCAGTATCCCCGCAAGCTGCAGGCCGAATATCATTATCAGTATCCCGCCGGCAATGCGTATAAACTTCTGATAATGAAAGAGAGCTTTGCCCAATAAAGTCGCCGTAAGCCCCAGTATGATAAATACGAGCGAAAATCCCGTTATAAACAGGAGCGCATGCGCGACTGTCTTCCTCCGAATCTCGCCCCTTTTGCTCTCATCCTTAAAATCGGCAAAAGAGACTCCGGTAATATAGGCGATGAAAGCCGGTATCATCGGTAAAAGACAGGGCGACAGGTATGTCAAAATACCCGCTGCCAGCGCCGCTATATATGATATATTTTCATTGATCATAATTATTGACTCTGCGTAACCCGTATCTTGATTATCCGCAAGTCATCTTTCATCGAATTTATCGCGGCTATAATATTTTCCTGATTTTTCGATATCTCATTCAGCTTCGCCGCTATATCGCCGTCGCCGGAGGATCCCTGCGCGTGCAAAGAGCCATAGGTAAGTATCAGACCACATGATATCCCTGCAATAAATATCGCCGCACCCGTCAAGATCTTTCTCATTAAGGTACCCCCCTATTTTGACCGCATAAATTATATAAATATGCCCTAAGTATATATTACCGCCGGTACATTGTCAAAATATTAAGATGATATGAACTGGAACCCGAATCCCAACAAGAGCGATATGATTATTAAGGAGATCAGGAATACGGCGAGGACTTTCGTCCCGTATTCTTTCCTGAGCACAAGAATGGTCCCGTAGCTTGTAACGGGGCCGACAAGAAGAAGCGTCATGCCGGCACCCGCGTTCATACCCTGACGCATCAGGCTGTCGACAAGCGGCACTGTCGCTGTAGAACAGATATACATAAATATACCAAAGACTACGCTGAAAACGTATCCTATCCATCCGCCAAGGTACGTCCTGATAAGCTTTCCGACGGGGACGAATGTCGCAACTCCTGCCGCAAGCAGCATGCCGACAATCAATTCCACCCCTATCTCTTTTGGCAATTCTATATAAGCGTATTTCAAAGCGGATATAATCATATCCTTGAGACTCTTCTTATGAGTATGAATATGCCCCGGATCTATTTTACAATGAGGACACGTTATCTTTTCCGGAACTTTTTTCGGGATATACTTTATCTTATTGCCGATAAGGCCGATGGTAACGCCCATTATTATGACCGCAAAAAATATGTAGAGAGTGAATTTCAGCCCTATAACACTATATGCGACGAGAAGCGCGCTCACGGAAGTAGCGGGTGTCGCCACGAGAAAAGCGAGGATCGGCCCGAGCCTGGCTCCCTTTTTGTAGAAGCTCACCGCTATCGGAAGACTGCCCCAGCAGCATACCGGCAGAAGCGTTCCTATGAGCGTGGAATAGAAGACGGGAGCGATACCGCCCGTACCTAAATATTTAAGCACCTTGTCTTCCGGTATCATCTCATGGACAAGGCCGCTTATTAAAAATCCTATCGCAAGCGCAGGCAATATCTCATAGAGATAGTGGAAAAAGACGTGTGCAAAGTGAGGCATAATACAACTCCCTTAAAGGAAAGCGGTCACTTCCGGTGTCCCAGCCTGACGCTGATGTCAAAAATTCTGACACCTTATGGCGATACAGCAAAAATTTTAAATTCCTGCAAAGAAGTTAAAATTTTGTCAGAATTTTTACATAGTAAATTGGCATGCCTAATGCCAATTTACGTCAGCGGAAGGCGGACACCGGAAGTGACCGCCTTCCGCTGTATTTCTACTCTTCTTTGACCGGACGCTCTTTAAGCGGTTTAAACGAATATCCCGAATCCGCGCCCGGAAGCGCCTGGACAAACTCCGTCAGAAAGAACTTCTTATCCGTTATCCACTTTTTAAGGCCTTCCGCTATTTCACGCGCTTTCGAATAACTCGAGAGCGATGACGTCGGCACCTCCTTGCCTTTAACGGATATCTTCCCGCTCTTTAACTCTTTATAATTCACCTCTCCGAGAGATCCGACCTTGCCCTGAGGATAATCTTCGCTGTAATCGACTACCTGGCACCAAAGATCCTCGTCCTTTACCGCGGCGCTCTTCAATACATCTTCATTCAATACCGGTATCGGGATGCCCATCCCCACGACAAGTGAAACTCCGTATCCCTGGAACGATGTCCCGCGCAGCCATTTATCGCTCATCTGCTTCAGGTCCCCCATTACCGCAAGCGTCCCCGCAGGCGCCTGGGGCACACCGTTATCTTTCCTCTTCACTGACGGATTATGCTGTGTGCCGTGCCAATATACATAACCCACCCCGCCGCCCAGAAATATCCTTGTTCCTACGCCTATCGTCCTGTAATATGGGTCTTTCAAAAGCGGAGAGAGCTGCCCTGCCGAACAATAATTGGCATTGGCGATATTCGGTTTCAACGCTCCCATATATGAATATATCGTCTTTTCGGCCGATAAATTCACCGCGCAGTTATAGTTCTGATAACAGTTCCTCGGGTTCATGAGAACCGCTTCGTTCAAATCTTTTATATTGATATATGTCTTGATATGCTTCCTGGGATAGCAATCGGTTCCGTAAGCGAATCCTTCAAGAATAACGTCTTTTCCCGCCACAAGCTCCTCTATGACATGCGCGCCGCCATATTTAAATTCCCCGGGATAGACTTTATTCCTCGGATCATCGTCTGCCATAGCTGTAGCGCCTATATAAATATCGACCGCGGCAAAACCCGAATACGCGGGGATGCCGTTTAAAGTAACACGCGCGCCGCCCAGTTTTATCTTGGGTTTGGAATGGCCCACATTGAGATAGACGCCGCTCGAGCACATCGGTCCGAATGTCCCGGTAGTAACGACGTCGACTCTCTTCGCGGTCTCCGTCAACCCATTCTTCTCGACGAGATCTATAACCTCCTCGGCCGTGACCACAACCACCGAACCGGCTCTTATCTTTTCATTTATCTCTTTTATAGTCTTTGCCATAGATATTACCCGCCTCTCTGTCTATGCAATAAATTGCTTATAAGCCCAGGTCGATAGATAGCGCTCGCCTGTGTCCGGCAAAAGGACCACTATGGTCTTGCCCGTCGAATCTTTACGCTTCGCCACTTCCAATGCCGCCCACATGGCGGCGCCGCATGAGATCCCGGCAAATATTCCTTCCCTGCGCGCCAACAGCCTTGCCATATTACCGGCGTCTTCGTCAGAGACCTTTATTATCTCGTCTAATATTTTCAGATCCAACACCGACGGCACAAATCCCGCGCCTATACCCTGTATCTTATGCGCCCCCGGTTTGCCGCCCGACAGAACGGGTGAATCTTTGGGTTCTACCGCCACGATCTTCACGGAGGGCTTCTTTTTCTTCAGGACTCCGCCCACTCCCGTTATAGTTCCTCCGGTCCCAACGCCGGCGACAAATATATCGACCGCGCCGTCGGTATCGTTCCATATCTCTACGGCTGTGGTCTTACGGTGGATCCCGGGATTCGCCGGATTATTGAATTGCTGCGGCATAAAACTATTTTTAGTCTTCTTTGCCAATTTCTCAGCGGCCTCTACGGCTCCGCGCATCCCTTTATTCCCGTCCGTAAGCACTATTTCGGCGCCGAGGATCTTCAATAACTGCCTTCGTTCCGCGCTCATTGTATCTGGCATGGTCAAGATAAGTCTATACCCTCTGGCCGCCGCTACAAAAGCGAGCGCTATGCCGGTGTTCCCGCTTGTGGGTTCTATAATAACTGAATCTTTGTTTAAGACGCCTCTTCTTTGGGCGTCATCTATCATGGCAACGCCTATCCTGTCCTTGACGCTTGAGAGCGGATTAAAGAATTCCAGCTTTGCCAGGATTGTGGCGTTGAGCCTAT
>JAQTPE010000033.1 GCA_028748925.1 Candidatus Omnitrophota bacterium | reverse complement strand
AATAGAGGCCCGACCCCACGGCAAGCCCTATACCGGCGACGACCCAGAGGCTCGTCGCGGTGGTAAGCCCTCTCACCGAAGCTTTGTACCGCATTATAGTGCCCGCGCCCATAAACCCGATGCCCGTGACCACACCCGCGGCAAGCCTGGCGGGATCTACTGGCACTCTGCCCGAATAAATGTCGAAGATGTGGATGGACGTAAGCATTATAAGCGTAGAGCCCACGCATAAAAGAATGTGCGTCCTGAAACCCGCCGCGCGGCCATGAAATTCTCTTTCAAAACCGACTATTCCGCTCAATATCGCCGATAATACAAGACGGAATACGATGATCCATTCGTTAAGCATTAACCACCTCCAGATTGGGCTCGGCGCTCAGATGGAGGTCCGACCGACACCCTCTTTTATACAACTCTTCTCCAAGCACTCCAACCATAGCGGCATTGTCCATGCAGTACATCTTCTGCGGAAAATATACTTTGACACCGCCTGAGAATCTTGCGGCATCCGTAAATTTTTCTCTTAATCTTGTATTCGCCGCGACCCCTCCGCCCACCACTATGCGCCTCACTTCACGTAATTCGGCCGCGCGCATCGCTTTTTCTACCAGGTCATCGATAACGTTTTCCTGGAACGCGTAACATATATCCCGCACCAACTCTTTATCCATGAGCCTCTCGTTCTTCCTTACATAATATAATACCGCGGTCTTGACGCCGCTAAAACTAAAATCCAAAGAATCCGTCCCGAGAAATGTTTTCGGCAATTTCACCCTTTCCCTGTCTTTAGAAAGTTTCGCCATCCGCTCCACCACGGGCCCGCCCGGATAACCGAGTTTCAGTATCTTGGCGACTTTATCGAACGCCTCGCCGACCGCATCGTCCTGCGTCTGGGATAAGAGTTTCTGTTTATAGCCGCTCCGGCAATAGAATAACGCGGTATGCCCGCCCGAAACCACAAGTCCGATAAAAGGAAATTCGGGCCTTTCAGCATCGCCCAGGAACGCGCTGTAGAGATGCGATAAAAGATGGTTCACGCCTATCATCGGCACCCGTAAAGAGAGGCTTAAGGATTTGGCTAAAGACACTCCGGTAAGGAGCGCTCCTACAAGGCCGGGGCCGTTAGTTACCGCGATAAGCTTTATCTCTTTAAGGCTCTTCCCGGAATTCTTCAAAGCCTTGTCCAATACTTCCAATATGTATTCGACATGGAACCTTGAAGCTATCTCAGGCACCACCCCGCCGTATCTCTTATGTAAATGCACGCTCGACGATACTATATTCGAAAGAACGTCTCTGCCGGCGGTAACCGAAAGGCTCGTTTCATCGCAGGAAGTCTCTATACCCAATGTCAGCATATCACTTGACCATTTCCGATAAATATACGAACTGTATCCCCTCTTCAGCCAGTTCCGGCATCATCTTACTTAAAACGGCTATCGTATTCTTCCTGTCATGGCAGACCGCTATAACGGAGCCGTATTTAAACGCCATCTTTCTCAAAGAGAGCATCTGCTTCTCTATATATTCCGGGTTATTCTCATTATCCAAAAATATATCCCTCTTGGCATATGGAACTTTCCATCGCGCCGCCGCCATACGGCATACCGACTTGTCGGTAACGAGACTGTCGAAGAAGTATAGAGACCTCTTCTTGAGTCCCGATAATACTATAGACATACAGCGCTTATCTTCCGTGGCCTTGGAGCCCTGGTGGTTCGATACGCCGCTAAGCCCGGGAACACTCGCTATATCTTTCTCAAGCACCGCCGATATATCTTTTTCGCCCATATCGGTCTTTATTGTATCGATCTCGGCCGGAGCGGACGAATCGACGGATTCCAGCGGAAGATGCAGTATCACCTCGTACCCCTTCGAAGAGGCAAGAGAAGCTATCTTCTTAGAGTACGGCAGGTTCGGCAGCACTGAAAACGTAACGGCTTTCTTTATGGCAAGGAGACGGTCGATATTATTCATATTGTACCCAAAATCATCTATAACTATCGCCACTTTGGGACTGCTGTGCTTCTTTTGTACGGCGACAAATTTTCTCTTTTTCGCGACCTTTCTCGCCGGAGCAGGAGCCTTCTTCACTATAATGATCTTCCTCTTCGGCACATGAGAGGACTTCCAGAAAATGAACGCAATACCCAATATCAATCCTATAGTAACAGCGGCCAAAACTATCTTGATCTTCATTTTTTATAGACCTTTATCGCTTTCATCAAATCGACGGCGCGGTCAAGCTGATTATCCCGTTCTCCGGGTTCTTTCGATTTCGAGGCCTTACGATCTCTCTTTATCCATTTGCCGCTATCGATATCATCGAATATAGCGGACGACGATCTCGTCTTCTTGACTACATCTCCGGAATCGACCAACACATCGGGGATTACACCATGATTGCTTATAGACTTACCGCCGGGCGTAACATAATACGCCGTCGTAAGCCTCAGGGCGGAACCGTCCCTCAACGGAATTACGGTCTGCACAGAGGCTTTGCCGAAAGTTTTGGCGCCCAGCACCACGCCGCGTTTATTATCCTGTATGGCGCCGGCCACAATTTCAGCGGCGCTCGCCGAACCTTCATTGACCAAAACTATAAGCGGGTAATCCGGATGCGTGAGAACTCCTTTCGACCTGTATTCCGCGTTTTGAGCGGGATTTCTGCTCTTTGTCGATACTATAACCTTATCTTTTGGAATAAACTTCTCCGACACGCCTATTGCGGTCTCGAGCAGCCCCCCGGGATTATTTCTCAGGTCCAGTATAAGAGAATCCATCCCTTCTCCTTCCAACTTCTTAAGCGCGGCTTCCAGCTCACGGACGCACTTCTCCTGGAACTCCACAAGACGTATATACCCGATCTTGTCTTCTACAAGATAAGCGTCTCTTATACTGTCGATCTTTATATTGGCCCTCTTTATAGGTATGTCGAGAACCTTCTCCTCCTTCTCTCTCCAGACGGTAAGTATTACCTGTGTACCGGGCTCGCCGCGCATTACCTTAACAGCGTCGCTTAATAGCATATCTCTGGTGGTCTTACCGTTTATCTTCACGATCTTATCGCCCGGTTTCACGCCGGCCGATTCCGCAGGAGTGCCAGCCATAGGGGTTATCACCGTGACTATACCGTCCTTCAGAGCTATCTCGACGCCTATACCGCCAAATTCGCCTCTGGCGTCGGAAGTCAACTCTCTATATTCATCCTGATCCATAAATTGGCTGAAATCGTCGAGAGAGTAGAGCATTCCCCTCAACGCGCCGTATATCGCTTTTTTGGAATCGACCTCATTTACGTATTCGCTTCGTATAACACTGATGACGTCCGAGAATAGCTCGACCTGGTTATAGAGGTCTTCCTTAGACTGCGTTTTAGTCTCCTTGGGCGCTTCGGATATACCCATCGTCAAAGAAGCGATGAGCATAACAGAAATAACAAAAAAAGTTATTATTATCCTCTTCATAACAAATTATTCCCCTAAATGCTTCTTAAGCATATCGTTTACCATAGCAGGATTAGCCTTACCGCGGGTCTGCTTCATAACTTGTCCGACAAGAAATGTAATGGCCGTCTTCTTGCCGCCCTTATAATCGCTCACCGATCTTTCGTTCTTTGCAAGCACATCCAAAACCGTCTTCTCTATCTCGCCCTTATCGCTGATCTGTGAAAGCCCTTTGGAACTCACTATCTCACCGGCTCTCTTTTTAGTCTCTATCATCTCCGCCAGGACATCCTTGGCTATCTTGCCGCTGATAGACTGATCATCTATCATCTTCAATAGTTCCGCAAGATCTTTTGGCTCTATTCCCAGAGACAGTATATTTACATTCCTGGCATTCATCTGTGCCGCTATGTCACCATTGATCCAGTTAGCCAGCGTCTTCTTATTCGCGTATATACGGGCGCACTCCTCAAAATAGTCAGCCAGATCTACCTGGCCCGTAAGGACACGCGCGTCATATTCGGAAAGGCCGTAATCTTTCACAAACCTATCGGCGCGCGCGTCGGGCAGTTCGGGTAGCGCCTTCCTGATATCTTCTATGATATTCTTATCCACGATGAACGGAACGAGATCCGGCTCCGGGAAATAACGATAGTCGTGAGCCTCCTCTTTCGATCTCATGGAAACGGTGACAAACTTTTGAGCGTCCCAAAGCCTCGTCTCCTGGATTATCCTCTCGCCCGCTTCCGCGAGCGACGTCTGCCTGCCTATCTCGAAAGAGAGAGCCTCTCTGACCCATCTGAAAGAGTTCATATTCTTGACTTCCACTTTTACTCCCAGCTCCTTCTCACCCGCTTTCCTTATGGATATATTCGCGTCGCAGCGCAGGCTGCCCTTTTCCATATTACAATCGGAAACCCTCAAATATTGCAATATCGATTTCAGGGCCGTGAGATAATTGTAAGCTTCCTCGGGAGAATTTATATCCGGCTCTGTCACTATCTCCAACAGGGGCATGCCGGCCCTGTTAAAATCCACAAGGCTATAACTCGCGCAAGAAGGATGGATCAGCTTACCCGCGTCCTCTTCCAGATGAACGCGTTTTATATGCACCCTCTTCCCCGCTTCGCGGCCGCCGGAAATTACGTCGACAAATCCGTCGTAAGAGAGGGGCATATCGAATTGGGATATCTGAAAATTCTTCGGAAGATCCGGATAATAATAGTTTTTCCTGTCGAATTTTATCGTATCCTGTATCTTGCAGTTAAGGGCAAGCGCCACTTTTATAGAATATAGAAAAGCCTTCTCGTTCAGGACAGGCAATGACCCGGGAAACCCCAGGCAGACCGGGCAGGTGTGGCTGTTCGGACTCTTGCCGAATTCCGTAGAGCATCCGCAGAATGCCTTGGTCTCCGTCTCAAGCTGCAGATGGACTTCCAATCCTATAACCGCTTCGTACAATCTCTTCATAGGCCGGGCTTCCGTTTATGATAATCGGTATTCTGTTCAAAGGTATATGCCGCCCTTAACAATGTCTCTTCATCGAATGGCTTCGCAAGCATATGCAGGCCTATAGGCAGAGAGTTTTTAGAGAATCCACAGGGGATCGATATGGCCGGAAGTCCCGCCAGATTCGCTGATATGGTGAATATGTCGGAAAGATACATGCTGAGGGGGTCGAGCGTCTTCTCTCCGATCCTGAACGCCGGAGTAGGCGTTGTCGGAGTGGCTATAAGATCGCATAGTTTAAACGCTTTATCGAAATCCTCTTTTATCTTAGTCCTCACCTTTTGAGCCTTCAGGTAATAGGCGTCGTAATAGCCGGCACAGAGGCAGTATGTCCCAAGAAGTATCCTTCTTTTGGCCTCATTGCCGAATCCTTTCGAGCGCGTCTTAATATACATATCCACCAGGTCTTTAGCGTCCTGGGCCCTGAATCCATACTGCACTCCGTCGAAACGCGCCAGATTGGAGCTGGCCTCGGCGGGGGCGACTATATAGTATGTGCTTACCGCGTATTGCGTGTGGGGTAACGTTATCTCCACAATCCTGGCGCCGAGATCCCTTAAGAGATCTATGGATCCGCGAACGCCCGCCTCGACCTCCGTATCTATGCCTTCTATAAAATATTCTTTAGGGACCCCTATCCTTAAGCCCTTGACGTCTTTAACGAGCGATTTCGTATAATCGGGAACGGGCATATCAACGCACGTGGAATCCATTTCATCATATCCGGCGATAACGTTCATCACGAGCGCGGTATCGGTGACATCTTTTGTTATCGGCCCTATCTGATCGAGGCTCGAGGCGAAAGCGATAAGCCCGTATCTGGAGACCCTTCCGTATGTGGGCTTCAGACCCACTACACCGCATAGGCTCGCCGGCTGCCTGATCGATCCGCCCGTATCGGAGCCGAGCGCCAGTATAGTCTGGTCGCTCGCTACCGCGGCGGCGGAACCTCCGCTCGAGCCGCCCGGTATCCTGTCCGTATCCCAGGGGTTTCTTGTAGGGCCGTAACAGGAGGTTTCACAGGATGATCCGAAAGCGAATTCATCCATATTCGATTTTCCGATTAAAACGGCGCCCTCGTCTTTAAGCCTCTTTATTACCGTAGCGTCATACGGCGGTTTAAAACCCTTCAGTATCCTGGACGCGCATGTCGTCTCTTCGCCTTTAACGCATATATTGTCTTTCACAAGAACGGGGATCCCGTATAACTTTCCGCGTCTTTCTTTCGACAGGACAGACGCTCCCTTGTTCAAAGAGACGAAAGCTTTTATCTTTTTATCGACGGATTCTATTCTTTTTATGAGTGAATCGAGGATACCGGAAGGGGCCAGTCCTTCAGAGTCTATCTTTTTTTTCAGTTCGTGTGCGGTCAGCGAATAAAGATTCTCCATCTACTTCCCTTCTATGACCTGCGGAACTTTGAAAAAATCGCCCTCTTTAGACGGCGCGTTACTTAGCGCATCAGCCGCGTCGAGAGAACTTTTAAGAGAGTCTTTCCTGAATACGTTCTTGAGAGTGGATAAGACATGGCTTGTAGGCAGGACATCTTTTGTATCTATCTCATTGAGCTTATCTATATATGATAATATAGCGGCTAATTGCGATGAATAGAGCTCGGACTCCTTCTCATCCAATTCCAATCTCGAAAGAAGGGCAATTTTTTTGACGGTATTCTTATCTATTTGCATGGTATAACTCCCTGCCTGCCGCACGTCAGTTATGTTTAACGGCAGGCAGGCTTATATTAGTATAAATTATCACACCAACCTTGCTTTGTCAATTTTTACAGTAATCATGGAGGCGGTTACTTTTGTGTCCGCCCTCAGCTTGCCTCCTGCCACCACTCCAGGTCTTTGTTCGCGGCCTGAAATTTTTTGCCGTGTGCTACGGTTTACGTTTCGCGAATCTGCAGGAATTCCTTCGGCCTATGTTTAGTTTTGCTTTTCGCAAAACTAGTCAAACATAGGCCTCAGTCAGTTCCTGCATTCGCTCAACGTAAATCCTTGCACACCAACCTGATATAGAGGTGATGCCAAAAAATTTCTAATGGCCGCTCACAAAGCCCTGTAGTGTTGGCAGATGGACCCTGCGAAGTCTCACCTGCTAAGGGCCAGCCGTAAACCTAAGCCGATGTTATGTGACGCACAATAAGAATGTTAGGTCTTTTGTGAAGGAGAAAAACGGTTAAAAAGGGCCGAGGATGTCCGCCTTCGAAGAGAGTATAATTACTAGTAGCTGATGGTCGGCGGTCCCGCCGAAGTCTCGCCGCCAAAGGCCCTCGGCAAAGCCGAGAGGCGGACGAAGGCGGGATGACCCCGCCTCCGGCGGGGGAGTTCCGCAGGCCCCCGTTTTTATCCTGAACAAAAGACCGACCCCGCCGCTTAGATTTGCGAAAAGCAAATCTGGCGGGGGAACATTCTTCTTATAAGATTTTTATCTTATTTGTGCGGAACATAACGAGGCTTAGGTTTGGATAAGGCGTGCCCCGCAGGATCCGCCTGATGGCTGGAAACTAAAAGATTACTCAGCTTACTGAGTTGGCGATGTTTGCGAATGAGGATAGAGGCAGGTCCTGAGGTCTTGAGGACGGATCGATCTTAAGTTCGTTTAATATGCCTGTCAGTTTCTCTTTGGGGATGTCCAGCACAGCTTCCCGGGAGAGCGAATTGATTATGGACTTACGGCGCTGATTGAAAGCGCCTCTAACTATTTTGAAAAAGACCGGCTCATCCTTTACATGATGGGCCGGCTCATGGAGAATGTTAAGCCTTAAGAGACTGGAATCTACGTCGGGAACAGGATAGAAAGAAGTCCTGCTTATAGTGCATAAATATTCGGGCCTCGTATAATACTGCACAAAACAGCTTATCGAGCCGCGGTCTTTTGAGCCCTCGGACGCAAGCAGGCGGAGAGCGACTTCTTTCTGTATCACTATCAGGGCGCTCTCTACGATCTCCCTGTTCTCGACTATATATTCTATTACAGGCGTCGTTATATAATACGGGAGATTGCCTATGACCTTTATCTTATTGCCCGTAAAAACCTTGCTGAGATCGTATTCTAAAATATCTTCGTTGAAAATTTTAAGCGCGGGCAGACCGTCCTTTACGAGATCTTTAAGTATCTCAAAGGCTTTTTTATCCTTCTCCACGGCGAAGACCGCCGACGACTTCGAGGCAAGATCAAAAGTGAGCGCTCCGAGGCCGGGACCTATCTCCAGGATCGTATCACCGAGACAGGCGTTTGCTTCTGAAATTATCCTATCTTTAACATTACCGTCGACAAGATAGTTCTCTCCGAACCTCTTCAGGGGAGAAAAGTCATATTTTTGAAATACGGCCTTTAACTGTGTCTGGGTGAGCATAAGCGGCTTGCTAAAATGATCGCTTCTTTCATGGATGCGGGATCGGCTATCCCTTTGCCCGCTATATCGAAAGCTGTTCCGTGATCCGGAGATGTTCTTATGAACGGCAGGCCGAGCGTTAAATTAACGCCATCGTTAAAATATAGCGTCTTGAACGGCGCGAGCGCCTGGTCATGATACATCGCCACGACCGCGTCGAATTCCCCTTCCAGCGCTTTATAAAATATAACGTCGGCGGGAAGCGGGCCGTAAATATTTTTTATTCCGGCGGACGCTTTCCTGACAGCCGGTATTATGATTCTCTCTTCCTCATCTCCGAAGAGGCCGTTCTCGGACGCGTGAGGATTAAGGCCCGCCACCGCTATCTTTGGGCTCCTTATCCCAAAGTATACCCTGAGATACTCGTGTGTTAGCTTTATCGTCCTATATACCAGATCGCTCGTTATAGCGAGCGGTACATCTCTTAAGGAAATGTGGCGGGTACATAGCGTTATCTTCAATCTCTTGCCGACGAACATCATCGCGAACTCACCGGCGCCCGACATATGGGCAAGGTATTCGGTATGGCCCTCAAAATCTTCAAATCCGGCGCTCCTTATAGACGATTTATTTATCGGCGCCGTAACTAAAGCGTCTGCCTCGCCGGCCTTAAGCAGGATGAGCGCCTTATCTATGTATTCCATGGCCGCTCTTCCGAAAGCCGGTTTTTTGATCCCAAAAGAAAAGTTCGTGGTCCTGACATTGGCAAGATCCATAAGCGACATTTCGGATCCCGTCCTTAAGATCTTTCTTACTTTATCTATTATGAAGAAATCCCCGATGACTAAGAAATGGGCTAACTTTGAAATGCGGCTGTCTGATAACGCCTTGACGGTAACCTCCGGCCCGATACCGGCAGGATCACCCATAGTGATGAGAATGCGTTTTTTATTTGAACTCAATGTAGGCGCTCTTGGCGAGAGAATCTATCCAGCCTCTTAATTTTTGGTTCGCCTTTTCTCTATACAAAAACTCCTCGACATCCTGACGAACCTCCGACAATTCCCTTATACGGCGGATCCTCTTCTCATCCACCCTGAATACATGATATCCGAGAGGCGATTTTATAATACCCGTCACTTCGCCCTCTTTGAGATTAAATACTATATCTTCGATCTGCGGCAGGAGTTCGCCCTTTCTGACATAACCCATTAATCCGCCTTCACTCGCGTCCGGAGCGTCCGAATACTCTTTCGCCAACTCTTCAAAATCGCATCCTTCCTTAAGGCGCTTAACGAGATCTCTCATTAACTGAAGGGATCCGGCCTCTCCGCCCTGCTCCTTCCTGGGTTTTATCAATATAGTCCTCAGCTTGATCTCTTCGGGCTGCATGAAACTCTCTTTGTTATCATTATAATAATCCTTAACTTCGAGAGGAGTTATAATTATTTTAGCCCCTACCTTCTGATCCACCAGCTTGCGTATCATTATCTTCTCTTTGTATCTGGCGCGAAGTTCATTAAGTGTCAGGTTCTGCTCATGGAGCATATTCTCAAGATCTCTTTCTGAACCCACTTTGTTCCGCACCTCATCCACCTTTGCGTCAATCTCTTTCTCATCGATAGTTATATTAAGCTTCTTCGCTTCACTGAATATCAGCCGGTCCTCTATAAGCTGCTTCAGTATCTTCTCCCTGGCGTCTTCAAGCATCCTTATCAGCTCTTCCCCCTTATACATGCTTCTATACTGGCCGTATATGGGAGCGAGTATAACATCCACCTCTCTCTGCGTAATGATCTCATTATTTACGACGACCACTATCTTGTCCACAACCGCGGCTCCGGACAGCGCCGTAAAGAGCGCGAGAACCGTAATTAAAATCGATACAAATATTATTCTTCTCATGATCTACTTTGCCTCGAGAACTTTCATCGCATCGTCCTCGACGCGTACGCGGTACTTCTCTTTCAGAGAGACCACCAGTTTATCGAACAATTCATTTCTTTTCTTCAGCTTCAGCACATTCTCTATCTTAGGTTTGGCGCTTTCATAAGGCTCCAACGCCTCCGTCTTCTTATCGGTCAACTTTATTACATGGTACCCGAACTGCGTATGCACAATCGCGCTCTGTCCGCCCACATCAAGGCCGAGACAGGCATTCTCGAATTCCGGCACGACCTGCCCTCTTCTGAAATAACCCACATCCCCGCCGCGCGACGATGTAGCGTCTATGGATCTGGCGCGCGCGATATCTTCAAATGACTTGCCCTGCGCAAGCTCGTTCGATACATCCCTGGCTTCGCCTTCGCTGGCAACAAGTATATGCGAGGCACGCCACATCTCGGGCGTCTTGAACTCGTCCTTATGCTCTTCGTAAAACGTCTTCATCTCGTCTTCCGAGATCTTTACCTTGTCGTCAACCTCCGTCTTGACAAATTTGGCGATTATTATCTTCTTTTTTGCTTCCGCCAGTATATCTTTTATCTCTTTATCCTTGTCAAGCCCCTTCCTGACAGCGTCCTCAAGGAACAGCGATTCCACTATCATATCATCGAGCAGGTTCTTCTTGTTCTTTTCAGCCACAGCCTGATAATGTTTGGGCAGCCTTGAAAGCTTATCTTTAAAATCTTTTACGGTTATGGATTTATCCGCTATGGTCGCGAGCGGTTTATCACGGGAAGAGCTCTCGCGCCCGCAGCCCGCAAGAACAACCAAAGGCAGGATCATCAGCAATGCGCTATATTTATAGAGTCTCATATAAATCTGATTATATCATTTAGTCTTGCAACTTTCAATGGCGCTCTTTAAAAGTCTGCAGTACAGGTCAAAGCCTATAGAATAAATATATCCATGCTGCTCGACCCCTAATATATTGCCGGCGCCCCTGAGCTCCAGGTCTTCCATTGCCAGTTTAAATCCGGAACCGAGCTCTTTGAATTTCTGTATCGCGTCGAGCCTCTTTTGCGATTCCGCCGTCATAACGAATTGTCTGGGTATCAATAGATACGCCCGGGCCGCGCGCGTAAAACGCCCGACCCTTCCGCGCAGCTGGTATAGGTCCGCCAGCCCGAACATGTCGGCCCTGTTTATTATCAGAGTGTTGGCATTCGGTATATCTATACCCGACTCTATTATTGTCGTCGATATAAGACAGTCTATCTCGCCCTTCATAAACTTCATCATAGTATTCTCAAGCGACTTCTCGCGCATCCTGCCGTGAGCGACGGCAATGCTGACCTCCGGAATCAGCCGCCGTATCCTGCCGGCTATCGTCTCTATGCCCTCTATCCTGTTGTGGATAAAAAATATCTGCCCGCCGCGGGCCTTCTCTTTCAAGATGGCGTCGCGTATCAGCCTGTCATCATAATATGTGACAAAAGTCTCTACCGGAAGCCTCTCGGAAGGCGGAGTATTTATAATTGATATGTCGCGTCCGCCCATAAGCGCGAGATACAGCGTTCTCGGTATGGGAGTCGCTGTAAGGGTGAGCACATCCACAGTGAGCCTGAGTTTTTTCAGATATTCTTTATGACGGACGCCGAACCGCTGTTCTTCATCTATGACGACGAGACCGAGATCTCTGAATTTTATATCTCCCGATAACAACCTGTGCGTTCCTATGACCACATCGACAGAACCGGCCGCGACCCCCTTAACTATCTCATCCTGTTCCTGCTTTGTTCTAAAGCGGGATAGCATCTCCACCTTTACGGGGTAATTCTTCATCCTGTTTGAGAAAGTATTATAATGCTGTTCGGCCAGGATCGTCGTGGGCACCAGTATCACCACCTGTTTATTATCCATGACCGCCTTAAAAGCGGCTCTTAACGCAACCTCGGTCTTGCCGTAACCCACGTCCCCGCACAATAACCTGTCCATGGGCCTGGATGATTCCATATCTTTTTTAACTTCTATGGATGAACGCGCCTGATCCGGAGTCTCCTTATACGGGAACTCTTTCTCGAAATCCGTCTGCCACTCCTTGTCGGGTGAAAATTTAAATCCCGCGCTTCCCTCGCGTTTCGCCTGCAGCTCGACAAGTTCCATAGCCACTCTGTTAAGACCCGATTTCACGCGCTCTTTAAGACGCTTCCACGTCCTGGTCCCGAGTTTATACAAGCCGGGAGGGCGCCTTTCAAATCCAATATATTTTTGCACTTTATTCAGATCGGAGAAAGGGACATATAGCTTGTCGCCGTCGGCATATTCGACGACAAGATGCTCAACATAGTTCTTTTCTATCTTGACCTTTTCGACGCCGATATATCTGCCTATGCCGTGGTCCACATGTACGACATAATCGCCCGGTTCGATATCGACAAAATTATCTATGGGAGAATCTTCCGCCGCGCCTAAAATTCTTTTTTGTAATTTTTTTCCGGCAATGCCCCTGATGGGAAGTATTATTGCGGCATTATGGTCTTCTATCGGATCATAAGTTATCGGGTCGAGACTTCTTATGCGCTCCACTTTGGCGCCGTCGAACTCAAACCTCAAGGGGTAGGCAAATGTAAGCGGATATACCGTTACCGTATCGCCCATACGCGCAAAATCACCCTCTTCGGAGACTCTCTTGCCGGAACGGTAACCGAACTCTACCAGGCGACCGAGCAGTTTCTCTATATCTATCTCTTCGCTTAAGTGGATCTTTATAGCGTCGAACATTCACTACATCTTTTTTGGCAGGGAGACTCCGAGCAGTCCAAGTCCATTGGCCAGCACGATCCTTACGCAATTCACGAGAACGAGCCTCGCCTTCGACAGATCGGGATCATCGCACACTACTCTGTGTTTATTATAGAACGAATGGAACGCGGCGGCGAGATCCTGCAGATATTGAAGGACCACGTAAGGCTCCAGCGAATCGGCGCTTATCGTTACCACCAGAGGAAACTGGCGCAATACCCTCAGGATCCAGAGCTCTTCCGCCTCTTTTAAAAGATCGGATCTGAATCTGGACGAAAGACCGGCGTCTTTACTGAATTCGAGTATGGACCAGATACGCGCATGGGCATATTGTATATAGTATACGGGATTCTCCATCGACTGTTCTTTGACTTTATCGAGGTCAAAATCGAGATGGCTCGATACTTTCCTCATAAGAAAAGCGAAACGCGCGACATCTTTGCCCACCTCATCCATCACCTCGCGAAGAGTCACGAACTCACCCGCCCT
>JAQTPE010000032.1 GCA_028748925.1 Candidatus Omnitrophota bacterium | reverse complement strand
GAAATATTCTCCGAGACGTTCGCTAAGCGAGTTGAAGCGCTCGGGCTGAAGACGGAATTTCTGGGATACGAGAAGGCTCATGCTGAGGCCTTGGTTCTGGCGGTTCTCGAAGGCGGTGAGATAATACTCGATAAGACTCCATTTTACGGGGAGTCCGGCGGACAGGCGGGTGATTGGGGCAAGATCGAAACGAAATCGGGTGCCGTTGAAGTTGAGGACGCCAAGAGGTTCGGACAAACGATCGTTCATATAGGGAAAGCTCTCCGCGGCAAGATCGAAAAAGGCGAGACCGCCAGGGTTTCGATAAATGAAGACGTTCGTCACAAGATCATGCGTAATCATACGGCTACACATCTGCTTCAGGCCGCTTTGAGAAAAGTCCTTGGCGGGCACGTTCACCAGACCGGCTCATTGGTAGATCAGGATCATTTGAGGTTCGATTTTACGCACATTAAAAAGATGGAGCCGAGAGAGATAGCGCGGGTCGAAGAGATGGTGAATCTGGATATAGAAAAGGCGATACCGGTTAAAAAAGAGATCAAGCCGCTGGAGGACGCGAAGAGAGACGGGGCGATGGCCCTCTTTGGCGAAAAGTATTCCGACAGAGTGCGGGTCGTATCTATAGAAGATGTTTCGAAAGAGCTATGCGGCGGCACGCATGTTGATAATACGAAGGATATAGTATCATTTAAGATAACGAGCGAAAGTTCGATAGCCTCCGGTATACGACGGATCGAAGCCGTAACGGCCGAAGCCGCGAAAGAGTGGATGAAGAGACAGGCGGAGGCTGAAAAGAGCAGGCTTGAAGCGCAGAACAGGAAAGATGAAGAGAAGAAGAAATTGGCCGGCAGGCTAAGCGAAGAGATGGCGAAGATAGATACATTGATCGCCGGAGCCCTGACGCTTGGCAATACGAAAGTGATAACAGCTACAATAAACGGACTTAATATGGACGGTTTGAGGGCATTGAGCGACAGGATAAGATCGAAGACTCCTTCGGCGCTCATTATTCTTGCTTTCACCGATGACGAAAAGGCGTCCTTCATGGTCTCATTGACGAATGATCTGGTCGGAAAAGGTATGAAAGCGGGAGACCTGGCGAAAGAAATAGCTAAATTATTGAATGGTTCAGGCGGAGGCCGCCCTGAATTCGCCCAAGGCGGAAGTAAAGATAAGAGCAGGTTGCCGGAAGCACTCGAGAAGATAGGCGCAATTATTAAGAAGCAATTATCATGCTAATAACTTTAGAGGTGAATATATGAAACTCGTGAGGGTCGGTAGTAAGCAATTCCAGAAATTATGCGACAGGAATTCCGGGCGCAATAAGCGCGTCACCGAAAGCGTAAGAAATATCATAGAAAATGTGAAGCTTTACGGCGATGACGCGGTCATAAAATATACGCGCAAGTTCGATAAGATAAAGCTAACCCCGAAAGATCTCAGGGTCTCCGAATGCGAGACTTCGGGCGCATACCAGGATATAAAACCGGAGTTCATATCGGCGTTAAAGGTAGTAATAGATAATGTTACGAAATTTTATAAAAAACACCTTAAGAGATCCTGGAATATAAAAGATACCAACGGCGTATTGCTGGGCGAGAAGGTGATGCCGCTTGAGAAGGTGGGCGTCTATGTGCCGAGCGGCACCGTGCCTTTAGTTTCGAGCGTCTATATGACGGTGATACCGGCGAAGATGGCGGGCGTCAAGAAGGTGGTGCTCGTTACGCCGCCCAATAAATACAGATCGATCGATCCTTATATCCTTGTTGTGGCGAATCTTTTGAAAGTGGATGAGATATATAAGGTTGGCGGAGCCCAGGCGATAGCGTCGCTTGCCTTTGGTACAAAGACGATACCGAGGGTGGATAAGATAGTGGGGCCCGGCAATGCGTATGTCACGGAGGCGAAGCGCCAGGTATTCGGTTTCTGCGATATCGATATGCTCGCCGGCCCTACGGAAGTGGTGATAATAGCGAACCAGTCGTCCAATATAAATTATATAAAATCGGATCTTGAGGCGCAGGGCGAGCATTTTATGGGATTATCCATACTCATAACTAATTCGAAGAAGATAGTAAAGATCCTTAAGAAAGAGCCTTTCAAAGGATATATAATATTAGTGAAAAATATGGATGAGGCGGCCGATGTAGCGAATAAACTGGCGGCCGAGCATCTTCAGATATTGACCAAGGATCCCAGGAAGATCGCGAAGAAAATAGTGAACGCGGGCGCTATATTCCTGGGGCCGTATACGCCGGTAGCGGTAGGAGACTATGTCGCGGGGCCGAGCCATGTTCTTCCGACGGGCGGAAGCGCCAGGTTCTTCTCCGGCCTCGGCGTGCAGGACTTCTATAAGTGTTCGCACATATTGTCATATACGAAGAGCGCTCTGGAAGAGATCCGCGGGCCGTTGGAGAAGATCGCGGAAATAGAAGGATTGAAGAAGCACTTGGACTCGGTTAAAGTGAGATTTGAATAAGCTTGTCATTGCGAGGGTACTATAGTGCCCGAAGCAATCCCAAAAGAGATTGCTTCGTCGGCCTTCGGCCTCCTCGCAATGACGGATATAAAAGGAGTTTAAAATGCCAAAAAAAGCAAGAGTTGCCAAGATAAAACGCAAGACCACAGAGACGGATATTATCGGCGAACTTTCGATTGACGGAAACGGCGCCGCCAATATAAATACCGGCATAGGATTTCTAGATCACATGCTGACGCTCTTTGCGTTTCACGGACTGTTTGACCTTACGTTAAAAGCCAAGGGCGATCTGAATGTGGACGCACACCACACCAATGAAGATATAGCGATATGCCTTGGCAAGGCATTTAAGGAAGCGCTGGGCGACTGCAAGGGGATAAAGAGATATGGTTCGAAAGAAGTTCCCATGGATATGGCGGCCGCCAAAGTCATGGTCGATATCGGAGGAAGATACGCGTATCTATGGAGAATACCGTCATATAGCCAGACGATACCCAGAGAAGACAAGTATTCCATAGATGACGGCAAGGACTTCATGGACGCTTTCGCAAAGAGCGCTAATATAAATCTCCATGTGGAGATATATTCGGGTGAGGATGTGCATCATGTGCTCGAGGCGGTATTTAAGGCGTTCGGCATAGCTATGGACGAAGCAACTCAGATAGATACGCGCCGTAAAGGTGTACCGTCGACAAAAGGAAGAATCGATTAAGAAGATGATTATAGTCATAGATTACGGTATGGGAAATCTGCACTCTGTCAGAAAGGCGCTTGAGGTTGTGGGCGCAAAGGCAAAGGTCTCGTCCCGCGCCGAAGATATATTGAAGGCAGATAAGATAGTATTCCCGGGCGTCGGTTCGTTCGGCGAGGCGATGAAGGAATTGAATAAACGTAAACTTGTAAAGCCGATAAAAGACGCCATAAATGTGGGCAAGCCTTTTTTGGGGCTCTGCCTGGGCCTGCAGCTTCTTTTCGAAAGAAGCGAAGAATCGCCGGGCGTCAGGGGGCTTGGTCTCTTGAAGGGCGCTGTGAAGAGGTTTAAAGGCGGAGTAAGGAGATATCCTTCGGTCCCTCCTATTCGTCGGAACCTCAGGATGAAATTTTCTTACGAAAATTTCAAAGTGCCTCATATGGGCTGGAACGATATAGCGTATAGCGTAGAGCGTATAGCGTATAGAGAAAAAATACTTAAAAATGTGCCCAATAATTCGTATATGTACTTTGTGCATTCGTATTATGTTAAGCCGGAAGATAAGAGAGTTGTCTTAACCACGACCAGTTATGGTATGGATTTCGCGTCGGGAGTATGCAAAGACAATATCTATGCGTTTCAATTTCATCCTGAGAAGAGCCAGGAACTGGGATTGAAAATATTAAAGAACTTTGTCCGCTTATGATTAAAGTAATTCCGGCTATAGATATAAGAGATGGTAAGGTTGTGCGTCTGACGCAGGGCAAAGCCGAATGCGAGACCGTCTATTTTGATTCGCCACTTGAGGTTGCGAGGATATGGGCCACGCAGGGTGCGGAGTTGATCCACGTGGTCGATTTGGACGGCGCGATCGAAGGGAAACCGAAAAATCTCAAGTTCGTCAAGGAGATGATCGATAGCGTAAACGTAAAGATAGAACTTGGCGGCGGTATACGTGATCTCGAAACGATGCAGGGCCTGATAGACGCCGGCATAGAGAAGGTAGTTATAGGCACGAGAGCTCTTGAGGGAGACTTTATATCTAAGGCTTCGAAGATGTTTGGCGGAAAGATAGTAGTAGGTATAGACGCTAAGGACGGGATCGTACTTACAAAGGGATGGCTCTTTAAAACGGAAATTAAGGCTGTAGATCTTGCCGGGAAGATGGCAGGCCTCGGCATCAAGACTATAAATTATACGGACATCTCAAGGGATGGGATGATGAGCGGTCCGAATATCGGTAGCCTGAAAGAGATATTAAAAATCAAGGGCATAGATATCATAGCGTCCGGAGGTGTTTCGACCATAGAGGATGTGAGAAGGCTTAAGGCTCTGGAGAGCAGGGGGCTCAAAGGTATGATAATAGGTAAAGCGTTGTATGAGAAGACAGTAGATCTTAAGGAAGCGATCCGGATATGCTCACAAAAAGAATAATACCTTGTCTCGATGTTAAAGACGGGCGCGTTGTGAAAGGCGTGAATTTCGTAAACCTGCGCGACGCGGGTGACGCCGTAGAGAACGCCCGCTTCTATGATAAGGAGGGCGCTGACGAGCTCGTATTCCTCGACATCACGGCGAGCCATGAGAAGCGCAAGACCACGATAAGATTGGCGAATAAAGTGGCGGAGTCTATATTCCTGCCGTTTACGGTAGGAGGCGGGATAAGCACCGTTGATGATATCAGGAACCTGTTGAATGCCGGCTGTGATAAAGTATCTATAAATACGGCGGCTGTCAAGAGGCCGGATTTTATAAAAGAGTCGTCGAAAAGGTTTGGGAGCCAGTGTATCGTAGTGGCGATGGACGCGCGATGCAGGGTCAAGACCAAGGATAGAGAGAAGTGGGAGATATACATAAACGGAGGGCGTACGCCCACGGGGCTTGACGCTGTTAAATGGGCCAAAAAGGCGGAGAGCCTCGGCGCCGGGGAGATACTTCTGACGAGCATGGACTATGACGGCACTAAAGAAGGTTATGATATAGAGTTGACTAAGAGGATAAGCGAATCCGTCCGTATTCCGGTTATAGCGTCGGGCGGCGCCGGTAATTTAAAACATCTTTATGAAGCGTTAACCGACGGAGAAGCGGACGCCGTTCTCGCGGCTTCGATATTTCATTTCAGGACATATTCTGTGGGCGAAGCCAAGGATTATTTGAAGAAGAAAGGGGTAAATGTACGAATATGAAGATCGATAAAATTTTAGAGAAGATAAGATTAGACGAAAAAGGTTTGATACCTGCGATCATTCAGGATGAGGTGTCGGGAGAGGTTCTGACCCTTTGTTACATGAATAAGGATGCCCTGCAGAAGACGCTTGATGAAGGCAAGGTCTATGTCTTCAGGCGCTCAAAGGGAAAGCTTATGTTAAAAGGCCAGACGAGCGGGTGTATCCAGCATGTGAGAAGGGTAAGCATAGATTGCGAAGGAAACTCTCTCCTGTTTGAGGTAGAGCAGGTGAAAGCGGGATGCCACGAAGGATACTTCAGCTGCTATTTTCGCCAGATAGATAAAGACGGCAATATAAATATAGCGGCCGAACGCATATTCGATCCGAAGCAGGTCTATCCGCCTTCGCAATCAACGCTTGCCGGAGAAGGCGCTTCGGCGGACGCCGCGAAGAAATCGAAGAAAACAGGGACTTCGTAAATGATGTACTATCCGTGTAAGGAAGAGTTTATAGAGTTATCCAAAAAGGGCAATCTCATACCGGTATATCGCGATATATTGACCGATTTTGAGACGCCTCTGTCCGCATTTACCAAGATAGATAAGGGCGATTATTCGTTTCTGCTCGAATCTGTTGAAGGCGGTGAGCGTCTTGCGCGCTATTCTATATTGGGAAGCGACCCATCGCTCGTATTTTCCAGCAAGCTCGGCAAGATCACTCTTACCGAAGGTAATATATCTTCGAGTTTTACTTCAAAGGATCCTATAAATGAGCTTAAGAAGATATTGAACAGATATAAATTCGTGGACGTAAAAGGGCTTCCGCGTTTTTCAGGCGGGTTAGTAGGATTTTTCGGATACGATATTGTCAGATTCATAGAAAAACTTCCGGATAAAAATCCCGATGACCTGCACCTGCCGGATTGCGTATTCATGCTGACCGATATGCTGCTCATATTCGATCATGTGGATCATAAGATAAAGATCATATCGAATGTGCACGTGGACGGCGACCCCGTTTTAGCGTATGATAAGGCCGTAAAAAGAATAGAAAAGATAGCCGGTTACCTTAAGGGGCCTATGCCCGATGTGAATTATGCCGGACCGCCCAAGAAGAGGCAGCATCCGGGATTTCTAAAATCCAATGTTACAAAGGCGCAATTTGAGACGATGGTCAAGAAGGCAAAGAAACATATCGAGAGCGGGGATATAATACAGACCGTGCTTTCGCAGCGTCTCAAACTGTCGATAGATTGCCATCCTTTCCATGTTTATAGGGCACTGCGTTCGATAAACCCTTCACCATATATGTATTATCTTAAATTAAAAGATTTCTTCCTCGTTGGTTCGTCGCCCGAGATCATGGTGCGCTGTGAAAATGGCGTAGCGGAAGTCAGGCCCATAGCGGGGACGCGCCCGCGCGGCTCCTCCGGGGCGGAGGATGAGGCGCTTATAAAAGATCTGCTGGCCGATCCGAAGGAGACTTCCGAACATATAATGCTGATCGATCTGGGGCGTAATGATATAGGAAGAGTGTGTGAATTCAAAACGATAAAAGTCTCTGAGCTGATGACGATCGAGAAGTACTCCCATGTTATGCATATAGTGAGCGATGTTTCAGGTACTTTACAGAAGGATAAGGATGCGTTCGATCTATTCAGGGCGACATTCCCCGCAGGTACTGTTACGGGCGCTCCGAAAGTCAGGGCCATGGAGATTATAGAAGAGCTGGAGAACCTGAGGCGCGGGCCATATGCCGGGAGCGTAGGATATTTCAGCTTCTCGGGCAATCTCGATACCTGTATAACTATCCGCACTATTATCATCAAAGATAAAACAGCTTATATACAGGTGGGGGCGGGTCTGGTGGCTGATTCGAATCCGGAAAAAGAGTTTGAAGAGACCATGAATAAGGCGAAGGCGTTACTGAAGGCCATAGAGATGGCCGAGAGAGGGTTGGAATGATACTCATCATAGATAATTATGATTCGTTTACCTATAATCTGGTGCAGTATTTCGGCGAGCTCGGGGCTGAGTTGGAGGTCTATCGCAATGATAAGATCACTATAAATGAAGTGAGGAGCAAAAATCCGGAAAAGATAATCATATCGCCGGGTCCCGGGGAGCCTAAAAATGCCGGGATATCGGAGCCTCTTATAAGAAGCATGGGCGGCAAAGTGCCCATATTGGGCGTCTGCCTGGGGCATCAATCGATAGGAGAGGTCTTTGGCGGAAGGATAGTGCGCGCAAAAAATATAATGCACGGGAAGACGTCGCTTATATACCATAACGAAAAAGAGATATTTGCTGGAATCAAAAACCCTTTTGAGGCGACGAGATATCACTCTCTTGTGGTGGAGCGCAAGACCTTGCCGGATGTTTTGAGCGTTACAGCCGAAACGAAGGGTAAAGATGAAGAGATAATGGGCTTGAAACATAATAAGTATCCTGTATGGGGAGTCCAGTTTCACCCGGAGTCAATATTGACGGGTGAAGGGATGAAGATATTGAGTAATTTTCTAAAGCTATAAGCTTTAAGCTGAAAAAGTAGTTTGCGAGGTAAGTGTGATAAAAGAAGCTATAGAAAAGGTTGTTAGAAAGATCGATCTTACAGAGGACGAGACGCGCGGAGTCTTTGACGAAATAATGTCAGGCAGGGCAGCGCCCGCTGATATAAAAACGTTCCTCGAAGCGTTGCGTAAAAAAAGTGAGAGCATTGTAGAGATAACCGCCGCAACCAGGGTCATGAGGGCTAGATCGGCCCGTATAGATTCCGGTACAGATACCGTTCTGGATACCTGTGGCACCGGGGGCAGCGGGATAAACGCATTCAATATATCTACGACAGCGGCGTTTGTAGTAGCAGGATGCGGTGTGAAGGTGGCGAAGCATGGCAATAGATCCGCTTCGCAACAGTGCGGTTCAGCGGATGTCCTGGAGGCGCTCGGCGTCAAGATAGATATTGCCCCTGAGCCCGTAGCCAAGTGTATTCATGAGGTAGGCATAGGCTTCATGTTTGCGCCGGTCTTTCATGCCGCGATGAAATATGCGGCATTACCCAGAAAAGAGCTGGGAGGTAAGACCATATTCAACATACTGGGGCCTCTTTCCAACCCGGCCTGCGCTACGCACCAGGTGATAGGTGTGTATAGCCCGCAACTGACGGAAATAATAGCCGGAGTTCTCAAGAATCTTGGTTCGAAACGGGCTTTTGTGGTCCATAGTATGGATGGACTTGATGAGATAACGATTACAGGTAATACAAAAATCTCAGAGCTCAATGACGGCAGGATCGATACTTATGACGTTAAACCGGAGGATTTTGGATTGAAGAAAGCGCGGCTCGAAGATATAAAAGGAGGTAGCGCAAAGGAGAACGCCGAAATACTTTTGTCGGTATTAAAAGCTTCCGCTATGCCCGCGCAAAGGGATATCGTTCTTGCGAACGCCAGTGCCGGTCTCGTATGCGTGGGGCGTTCGAGGAACTTTAAGGAGGGCGTGAAACTCGCCGAAGAGTCGATAGATTCCGGTTGCGCGCTCGATAAATTGTTGAAGCTGATAGAAATGACTAACATATGATACTTTCAAGGATTATCGAAGAGAAAAGAAAAATGGTCGATGAGGCTAAGAAAGCCAAGCCTCAAGGGGATCTTATAAAAGAGATAAAGAGCCTGTCGGTCAAGAGCTCTTTCAAGAAGAACATATCGCGGCCGCACCACATAAATCTTATAGCTGAAATAAAGAAAGCGTCTCCTTCAAAGGGTATATTGATAGGCGATTTCAATCCGGTCAAGATAGCCATCACATATCAGGCCAACGGAGCGAGCGCCATATCGGTGATCACGGACGAGCGGTTCTTCGAGGGCAGATTGGAGTACATATCTAAGGTGCGGGGAAATGTATCGATACCGATATTGAGAAAAGACTTTTTCATCGATGAGTATCAGATCTATGAAACCGTCGCTTCCGGAGCCGAAGCCATATTGCTCATCCCGGAGATACTCTCCATGGCACAGATCTCCAAATTCTATAATCTGGCGACCGAACTTGGGCTCGATTGCCTTGTTGAGGTCCATAATGAAGAGGATATTGAGAAAGCGCTTGCTATAGGCGCATCCATAATAGGTATCAATAACAGGGATCTGCATACATTTAAGGTAGAACTGGGAGTTACACAGCGCCTCATCAGGCTGATTCCGCAGAATAAAATTATAGTATCCGAAAGCGGCATAAAGAGCTATGAGGATATAATGTTCCTGAAGTCACTCGGGGTGAACGCGGTTTTGATAGGAGAAACGTTCATGGAGGCCGATGACATAGGCGCTAAAATGCGGGAACTCATAAGACACTAACTATTAGCCGCCAGTTGTCAGTTTTAATAGCTGATAGCTGAAAGCTGAAAGTTGATAGCTTACAATGACCAAGATCAAGATATGCGGTATAACCAACAAGAGAGACGCGATAGCCGCGGCGAGACTCGATATAGATATGATGGGGTTCGTATTTTATAGCGGATCCAAAAGATATGTTGAGCCGAAGATCGTGAGGGATATCGCAAATGAGCTGCCGCCTTTTATAGCCAAGGTGGGAGTATTTGTAGACATGAATAAGGATAAGGTACTTGAGATAGCCGGGGAGTGCGCTCTTGATATACTTCAATTACATGGGGATGAGCCGCCCGATTATTGTGCCGGATTTTCCGCCGCAAAGATCGGAGAAGGCTCTTATAAAGTTATAAAGGCCTTCAGGATAAAGGATAGTGCCAGCCTTAAAGGTATTAATGATTATGATGTTGATTTTTATATGTTCGACGCATATAGCGAAAAGTCGAAAGGCGGGACGGGTAAAAGCTTCGACTGGAAGATCGTAGAGAATTTCGAATTTTTAAAACCGGTCATATTATCCGGCGGACTTACGCCCGGTAATGTGCGTGAAGCTATAGAGAGGCTTTCGCCGTATGGTGTAGACGTCTCGAGCTCGGTGGAGATAGCGCCCGGTAAAAAGGACATTGAACTTATGAAGGTATTTGTGGAAAATGTGAGGAAGATATAATGAGAATACCCGATAGACGAGGTTACTTTGGCGATTTTGGAGGAAAGTTCGTACCCGAAACCCTGATGGCGGCTTTGGGCGAACTCGATATAGCATTTAAAAAGGCATGCGCGAAGAGGGCCTTTAAAGAAGAACTCGACGGCTATCTGAAGGATTATGCGGGAAGGCCTACCCCTTTATATTTTGCCAAAAGACTGACTAAAAGCGCGAATGGCGCCGGCATATACCTTAAGAGAGAAGATCTCCTGCATACCGGCGCCCACAAGATAAACAACACGCTCGGACAGATATTGCTTGCTATTTCCATGGGGAAGTCGCGTATAATTGCCGAGACGGGCGCGGGGCAGCATGGTGTAGCCACGGCCACGGTTGCCGCCCTTTTCGGACTGGAATGCGAGATATTCATGGGAGAGGAAGATATAAAGCGCCAGGCCGTGAATGTCTTTAAGATGAAGCTCCTGAAAGCAAAAGTTACCCCAGTATCGAGCGGTTCAAAGACCCTGAAAGACGCGATGAATGAGGCCATAAGGAATTGGGTTACGAACGTCCGGACTACATACTATTGTATAGGATCCGTAGCGGGGCCGCATCCTTATCCGTTGATGGTGAGATACTTTCAGTCTGTTATAGGGAAGGAAGCCAGGGCGCAAAGTCTAAAGATATTTAACAGGCTACCGGATCATATTGTGGCCTGCGTCGGCGGCGGGTCGAACGCGATGGGAATATTCTATCCGTTCCTTAACGATAATGTGAAATTCGCCGGAGTGGAAGCGGCTGGGTTTGGGTTAGGTACCGGTAAACATGCCGCCACATTATGTAAAGGCTCTGTCGGAGTGTTGCACGGCTCGAAGAGCTACATATTACAGGACGATGATGGGCAGATAGAGATAGCGCATTCTATTTCCGCAGGGCTCGACTATCCGGGTGTTGGACCGGAGCATTCATATCTTAAAGAATCGGGCCGCGCGCGGTATGTTGCGGTAACGGACGGGCAGGCGCTCGAAGGATTCAAGATGCTGACCGAACTCGAAGGCATAATCCCGGCGCTCGAATCGTCGCACGCGATCTATTACGCTTCGCGTCTGGCGAAACGGTTGCCGAAGAATAAGAAGATCATCGTCTGTCTTTCCGGCAGAGGCGATAAGGACATAGATATCGTCAGGGGAGTGTTGTAAAAAATAGGGGTCAGGCGCTTTTTATGGGCGAGCTTGGCACTTGTTACCGGTATAATAGGGTTTAAGCAATGAATATGAAAAGAGGTAATAATTACGCTTTTATAGATAGTCAGAATCTTAACCTGTCAATTCGTTCTCAGGGTTGGGTTTTAGATTTTAAGCGGTTTAGAATTTATCTAAGCGATAAGTACAATATTACAAAGGCGTTCCTTTTTATAGGATATGTTAATACGAATCAGAATCTATACATTTCTTTGCAGGAATATGGCTATATATTGGTTTTTAAGCCGACGCTTTTTCTGCCTAAAGGAGGTGTTAAAGGCAATGTGGATGCAGAACTAGTGCTGCATTCCATGATAGAATATCCTAATTATGATAAGGCGCTTATAGTATCAGGAGATGGAGACTTTTATTGTCTGATCGAATATCTTAAAAAACATAATAGGCTCTTGAAGCTAATGGTTCCTGATATGAATCGGTACTCATCGTTATTACGGAAATTTGCCTCCGATATTGTGTATATGAATAGCTTGAATGGCAAATTGAAATATGATAATAAGAATGAGGAGAAATAAAAAGAGAGGCATTAACCTTCGGACGAAACCTTAGGTGTAACCTCTCATCGTGATTCTACTAAAAGCATATCGCAGATAGGATGTTTTGTCAACCATAAATATTTTAGTTTTGCATTCTTAACAAAAGGTGAATATATGGATATCAGGCCGAATCTGCAGTTTTCGGTGGTCTGCGACGATGTTCGCAGGGAAGATAACGGGAAGTTCATGCTCCTCGGTATATTCGAGGCGATAAATGCGGTGGAATTTCCCGCCAGGCACCACACGATGTTCGTTGCCAATAGATGGTGTAAGGGCGAGGGAACGTTTACGCAAAAGATACGCATTATCAGCGCAAAAGACAAGGGGCTCGTATTCCAAACCGAGGATCAGCCGTTTCAATTGACCGATATAGATACGCATCATACGATAATCTCGAAATTCAATAACCTGTTGTTTCAGACGCCGGGTAAATATTGGGTCGAGGTCTTTCTTAACAATGAGCTTATTTTAAATTATCCGATAATGCTAAAGCAGATGGAGAGCAAAAAATAATGAACAGAGTGGATAAAAAATTCGGGGAACTGAAGAGGAATAAGAAGAGAGCGTTTATCTCTTATGTAACCGCGGGCGATCCGAGCCTCGCCGTGACAAAAGAGATAGTATTGGCGCTGGAGCGTTCCGGGGTCGACATAGTGGAGCTGGGGATACCGTTTTCCGATCCCCTGGCCGACGGACCGACGATACAGGCGGCATCGCCTAGAGCGCTTCATAAGAATGTTACGCTGAAGAAGATATTCACGCTTGTCGGTGACCTGAGAAAGACGACGGATATCCCGATTGTATTTATGACTTATTATAATCCTGTATTGCGATATGGCATCGAAAGGTTCGTCAGTAGCTGTAAATATAACGGTGTAGACGGCGTAATCGTACCGGACCTGCCTTATGAAGAGACTAAGGACCTGATGCGGTGCGCCAAGAAGGCAAAGATATCAACGGTATTTTTAGCCGCGCCGACATCTACAAGAAGAAGGATAAAGGATATAGTAAAAAATTCCACAGGTTTTATCTATTATGTCTCTTTAACCGGCGTTACAGGCGCAAGAAGAAAGCTGCCTTCGGAGATCGCTTCGAATGTGAGAACGATAAAATCTATGACGAGAAAGCCCGTCGCGGTAGGATTCGGCATATCATCGGCAGGCCAGGCGCGGGATATGGCCCGGATAGCGGATGGCGTAATAGTAGGCAGCGCGATCGTGAAGATAATCGCCGATAATCAAAAAAATAATAGAGCGCTGATCTCGAAAGTTTCTAAATTTTCCAAGACTTTAGCAAGGAGCATCCATAATGCGTAAACGCAATACGCCTGCCTTGCCGGCAAAGCAGGCAATACGCGATACGAGCAAAATATACGCCGTCATACTCGTCGGCGGAATAGGTAAGCGCCTTCAACCATTGTCGAAGCCTTCAAGGCCCAAACCGTTCCTTTCGGTCACGAGAGACAGAAAGACGATATTTGCCAGT
>JAQTPE010000031.1 GCA_028748925.1 Candidatus Omnitrophota bacterium | reverse complement strand
CAGCTCGATTCCGAGCCGTGGTCATATGCGGTTTTAGCCCCGGTTTCCCAGGGTTATTCCCCACTTAAAGGTAGATTGCTCACGCGTTACGCACCCTTTTGCCACTATACCTTGCGGTATCGTTCGACTTGCATGCCTAAACCACGCCGCCAGCGTTCACTCTGAGCCAGGATCAAACTCTCCAATTGAATATCCAGAGAATTCCATCTTGGCTTATTCCCGCACATATCTTCATAATCAATATGAAATATTGCGAGCACTTGATCGGCAAAAACTAAACTCGTCTATTTGAAAGAACAGAATAAAAATCCGCCAAGGGCGGATTTTTGCAATAAAAAAGAGATCGAAGATCTCTTTAAAATTCATCCTCTACTGGCTTTTTATTCCAAAATTGTTAAGGCGAAGTTATCAATACCTTCTCCCCTTTGCGAAACTGTTATCCACGCCTTACGGCCTGCAATCAGTTTTGTCGCGAGGTCTGAGTATATCAAATTTCAGCTTTTTGTCAAGGATTATTTTGTACTTTTTTATCTTCGGAATTTTTACGGGTCCTGCTTCCCTACCGTCATTACGAGACTACGTAAGTAGCGAGCCGGTTTAATTCATGTTTTTAAATCTTCCGATCCGAAAAGAAGGCGTCACTTTTGTGGTCGCCTTCCGCTTGCCGCAAATTGCATTAAGCATGCAATTTGCTGTGGACAAAATTTGACAAAAATTTAGCTTCTTTCAGGAATCTAAATTTTTTTGCTAAACCGCTATAAGGTGTCAAATTTTGTAACAGTCGCTCCAGGCTGGACCCCAAAAGTGCCGCCTGCAACTTAATAAGGATTATCCACTTACCCATTCGCTACTAAAACACACTCTTGCAAATTTTTTACCTACTCTAATCTTATATTCTATTGGATTATCATTTTCATCCATCCCGGCCTCCAACGCAAAGTCTACTTTAATAATTTTTTCGCCGTTTACTTCAACGGCACCTTCCTGAATTTTGCGCTTTGCCTCACTTCTACTACCTACCAAATGAAGACGATCAAACAATATAGTAATTAACGATTCCATCATATGCCCAGATTTTAATTCGTAAACTGGAATATCCCGAGGGAAACCCTTATCCTTAAACGCTCGATCGAATTCTTCGGCTTGCTTTGAGGCCTCTTTCTCGCCGTGATATTGATTAACTATTATTTTTGCAAGATTTATTTTTGCGGCCTTGGGATGCAGTTTACCGCTGGCAACATCGGATTTTATTTTGGCGACATCTTCATCCGTAAGAAGTTCATAATATTTATACATGAGCTCATCCGATATGGACATTAGCTTACCGAACATCTCTTTGGCGTTCTCGTTTATGCCTACATAATTTCCGAGAGACTTGGACATCTTATTTATACCGTCAGTGCCTTCGAGTAACGGCATGGTAATAACTATCTGGGGCTCCTGATCATAAAGACCCTGAATGTCCCTGCCAACGAGCAAATTGAATTTCTGATCCGTGCCGCCCAGTTCAACATCGGCTTTTAGCGCAACGGAATCATAGCCCTGCAGCAACGGGTAGAGGAATTCCAGCATGCTTATCGTTTTGCCTTCTTTATATCTATTAAAAAAATCATCGCGTTCGAGCAGGCGGATAACAGAATATCTGGACATCAGTTCCGCTATCGCCGCGATGTCCATCTTACCGAGCCATTCGCTATTAAACCGAATTTCGAGCTTATTAGTATCGAGTATCCTGGATATTTGCTTTTCATATGTCTTAGCGTTATCCCTGACCTCTTCTTTATTAAGCCGTGGTCTGGTCTTTGAAGCGCCTGAAGGATCTCCTATGAGGGCGGTATGGTCGCCTATCAAAAAAATAACTTTATGTCCGAGATCCTGGAAATGCCTCATCTTCCTTAATAATACGGTATGCCCCAGATGAATATCCGGTGCCGTGGGATCGAATCCCGCTTTTACGACAAGCGGCTTATTTGTTTTAATAGCGTTTTCGAGCTTCTTCTTCAGCTCATCGAGCTGAATTATCTCGACCGTTCCGCGCGCTATAAGCTCCAATTGTCTATCTATATTCTTTTCCATAATGTGGGTATTTTACAGAGTAAAGGTACATTTGTCAATATCCGCCTTCGCATTCGACTGAACGCAACTCAATGCTTCGGCGGATTGTTTGCCACCATCAAGCAACAGCAAACAAAAAACAGAAAGCCCGGTAGAATACTACCGGGCTTTCTGTTTTCAACGATAGGTTACAACTTGTTTACTTTTGATGCCTGTTCTCCTTTTGGACCTTTGGTGACCTCGCATTCGACGTCCATACCTTCGTCCAGAGTCTTATAGCCATCACCCTGAATCGCGCTGTGATGTACGAATACATCTGTGCCCGAATCAAGTGTAATAAATCCATAACCTTTTTGGTTGTTAAACCATTTTACTTTACCCTTTTCCATTGCTTCTTGTTCCTCCTTTCAACCAAATTAAGCAGCGCCTGAGGTGCATCCCGCCAAAAAGCGGCGGGATTGTTTTGCCAACATAACGCTACAGCAAAACAAAAAAAACCGCAAGGTTTAGTCTCCGCCTCACGGTCCAAGATGCTAATAACCTCAACTGCTACTCGGGGGACAATATACACCATCGGATCGATTTTGTCAATAACTATTTTATAATATTTTTAACAGATTGAGTCCGGTGGAGGAATCGATATCTTTGACTGCCTTAACACCATTAAGCTCAAAGACTATCGCTTCTATGACCAGAAAAACCTTGGAATCTTTACGCACGCATCCGGTGATGACCTTTTCCCCCTTCCCCATCGAGGTATGAACATGGATCTGAGGCTCCCGTACCAGTCGTCGCCCCTTCGCGGTTCCTCCGGTACGGGACAGGCCTTTATTATTCGTAAATATAGTGCCTATACCCATAACCTCCCATCCGTCCTTAAACTTCTTCCAATTCGGCTCCGGCGGTATGACAGGTTCCTTTGGGCCGGTAACTATATGGCCCTTTTTAAGCGCGCCTAAGAATACGAACGTGGCGGCCTTAAGCTTCTCATGCCTTGCGAACTTATCTAATTCCTCCAGAAGGATATCGTCATCTTCGAATTTCAGAAGGAATATCCTGCCGATCGTGCCTTTGGAATATCGCATATTTATTCTATCTCATCCTCAACTTTATAATCTAACCGTCGTAGACCCCCGGGGTCTGCAACGGTTTCTACTATTCTATCTCGGCCTCTATCCTGTCTATCAGCATCCTAGTCTGCTTAAGTACATCTGATGGCAATACCTTGGTAACCTCTATCTCGGTCTTGAGCGATCTCAGGGTAGTCAGGAGCCTCTTTATGGTGGCCTCTCTCTTCTTCTTCCTGGCCTCATCCGGTTCGAGCTCTTCCCTCTGCTTGATAAGAGCGGTGAGATCCTTCTTTACTTCACGGGCATCCTTGCCCTTTTCTAATACATCTCTTCTGAAACGCTTATAATCATCCTCACCCAGAGTCTGTTTCTTCTTGGCAAGGCGAAGCACATCTACCGCCTCATAACTCGGCACTTCGGAAGCGTCCTTGGTCTCGACGTAGCCTTTATCTAATAGATGTGGCTCCTCTTTCTCGAGAAAGTAGTATGTCTTTAAGAGCTTCAGGGCTGTATTCTTTCTTATACCTATCTCTTTAGATGTGTAAGCGTCAAATGTAAGAAAACCCCAGTCCTTAAATAGTTTATCCTTCCAGACGCTATAGAGCGACTGCCCCAGGTCTATCCACGAGGTTTTGAAACTCTTGGCGCTCGATAAGATCTTGTATCTCAGCGACCCCTCGTCAACGTCCGCCATCTTCTCTTCAATGGCACTTAGCGATTTTGTCTTATATCTGTCCACAGGTAATCCTTTCTTTAGAGCTGAAATTATACCGCATCGAGAACAATTTTTACAGAGAATTTTTCACACTCTCCTCAATCACCCGTTAACTAATTTTTATGGGGCCTGCTGCTCCTTCAGCCTTTCTTTTCTATGGGCTCGCACGGGGTTTACAATAGAGCGGAAAAAGTCTAAGCCGCGAACAAAGGCTTGCTAGTGGTGGCAAGGACGGCTTAGGTTTAGATAGAGCTTGGAACCCATAAAAATTGTTTAGCACGTAATTGAACATATAATAGGAAGGGCTTGCCTAGAAAACACTAAGCAAGCCCTTAACCCATTCTTCTACTGAAAGTAACTATGCTGCACTATAGACTCTAATCTTTACATGTTGTCCAGTATTTCGCCTGAGTCAATAGCAGGCTTATACTTTCAGGCTCAACGCTATCTTATGAGTAGCCGGATCCACCTTGACCACTTTAATCTTAATTTCATCCCCTACTTTAAACTTCTCCTCCAGCTTCTCGCCTTCGGCCAAATTTATCTCGGATATATGAGCCAGGCCTTCAAGATCCGGAGCTATCTCTACAAATAGCCCGAAGTTCGCGATCTTCGTTACCTTGCCGGGCATCTGGCTGTCAGGAGCATACTTACCTGCGATCTCGTCCCACGGATCAGCGCTTAACTGTCTTACGCCGAGAGAAATCTTCCTGTTTGCCGGATCCACGGCCAATACTACAGCCTCAACCTTCTCGCCTTTTTTAAAGACATCCTTGGGGTGACCTATCCTCCTAGTCCAGGATATGTCTGAGACGTGTATCAGGCCGTCAATGCCGTCTTCAAGCTCAACAAAGGCTCCATAGTCGGTCAGATTCCTGATCTTGCCTTTAACCTTGGCACCGACCATATACTTTTTGTCAACATCCACCCACGGATTCGATTCGAGCTGTTTCAGGCCGAGAGAGATCTTACGGTTGGTTTTATCCACATCAAGGACCTGCGCTTCTATCCTATCACCTATTGCAAGCAGTTCGTTCGGATGATTATACTTTTTCGTCCAGGAGAGTTCGGATATATGCAATAATCCCTCAACGCCCTTTTCCAGTTCAACAAAAGCGCCATAAGGCATAAGATTCACAACCGTCCCCTTCACCTTGGTCCCTGCGGGATATCTCGTATCCACGCTCTCCCACGGATTGGGCGTCTTTTGTTTTAACCCTAACGAGACCTTCATGCTGGTGGGATCAAAATCCAATACCATAACATCTATAGTGTCGCCTATCGCGAGAACTTCACTCGGATGAGATACCCTGCCCCAGCTCATATCTGTTATATGCAACAGGCCTATAATGCCGGCATCTATCTCAACAAAAGCTCCGAAGTCGGTTATATTCCTCACTATGCCGCTGATTACGGTAAGTTTCTGCAGAGTCTCGAAAACCTTCTTCTTGTCCTCATCCTTCTGCTGCTGCATGGCGTCTTTTCTCGAGACGACTATATTTTTGCGCGGTTTATTTATCTTAATAATCTTAAACGGAAACACCTGGCCTAACATCTGGTTTAAGTTGCCGAATGTCTTCAAAGCGGCCTGGCTTGCGGGCAGAAACGCCTCCACGCCTATATCAACCATGAATCCGCCTTTCACTTTCTTGCTAACCCTACCATCTACAACATCGCCTTCGCCATATCTGGATATGACCATGTCCCAGCCTACAGCGCGCTCGGCCTTCTGTTTCGACAGTACCACCATGCCGTTTTCGTCTTCTTTGGACTCTAAATAGACTTCTATATCGTCGCCTATCTTCAGCGCGTCAGGATCCGAGAATTCCGAAATAGATATGGCGCCTTCTGATTTATAACCGATATCCACTACAACTTCTTTGGGATTAATCGCGACTATCTTACCGGTGACTATCTCTCCGTTGTTAAAACTCTTTATCGATTCCTTATAGAGTTTTTCGAATTCGCTTACGTACACCTCCTTTTTATCAGTATTTTCTAACTCGATGCCGTTATTTTCTTTTGTCATGTACCGTTTGCAACCGTCCTTTCTTTTCCGCTTTTACAGCGGATGATTTCAACACTTTTGCAACGCGCCTGACTATTGTCTTGGGCGTCGATGCGCCGCTTGTGATACCTACTACAGAAACATCCTTGAACCACTGACTCCTCAGATCGCGCTCGGTCTCTACAAGATACGATTTGCGGAGTGTCTTTTTACATACCTCAAATAATCTTTTAGTATTGGCGCTGTTCTTTCCGCCCACTATTAGCATGAGATTTACCCTGCGTGATATGTCGCGCGCGGCAGCCTGCCTTACCTGGGCGTCCTTACATATGGTATTAAAGACCCTTAAGCTCTTCGGCTTGGTATCTCTTATCGCATTTACAACGCCCAGAAAATTATCCATCGATTGCGTCGTCTGCGACAATACGCCTATTCTTTCATTAGGCTTCAATTTTAAAGCCTTAAGACCCGCGGCATCTTTCACCACATAGGTCTTTTTACCGGCAAAATCGTAAAGCGCCTTAACTTCGGGATGGTTCGCATCTCCGACTATTATAACCGTATACCCTTCTCTACCAAGAGAACGCGCGGAGCTTTGGGCGTTTCTCACAAAAGGGCACGTGGTATCCACCAGTTTCAAAGAACGTTTCGAAATTTCCCCCGCAGTCTCCGGACTTATCCCGTGAGACGATATTACCAATACGCCTCTATCCGCCTCATCTATACTCTTTATAACCTCGAGACCCTTTTTAGAGAGGGCTTCAACGACCTGCTTATTATGAATTATAGACCCGAGAGAATACGCCTTGCCTTCGGTCTTAAGTACTTCTTCGGCCATCTCAACGGCGCGCCTGACCCCAAAACAGAAACCCACTTTCCTGGCTATCTTCAGGCGCATATATAACTTAATATCTTTTCCGCAACTCCGTCTATCGACAGGTCGGTGGTATCGATAAAGATCGCGTCATCGCATCTTTTCAACGCTCCCACGCTTCGCTTCATGTCGGAGTTGTCTCTTGTCAAAATATCCTTTTTTACGCTTAGTTCGCTTACGGCCTCACCCGACTCGATCAATTCCTTGCAACGCCTCTTTGCCCTCTCCTCCGGGCTCGCGTCGAGATAGAACTTATAGTCGGCGTTGGGAAATACTACCGTACCGATATCCCTGCCTTCAAGAATTGCTCCGCCGTATTTTTGGCCTATCGAGCGCTGAAGCGCCACCATCTCATGCCGTACGCCCGGAACACGCGCTATATACTTCACGTTCGCCGTAACGTCGGGTGTCCTGATAGCCAGACTTACATCCTCGCCATCCAAAAATACGTTCAGCTTATCTTTCTCTTCCAGGCTTATCCTGGAGGATTTTGCTAAAGACACGAGAGCGTCTTCATCTTCTAAATTAAGGCCGAGTCTCATAGCTTTAAGAGTAAGGGCTCTGTACATCGCGCCCGTATCTATATATAAAAGAGCTAGTTTCTTCGCTACTATTTTTGAGACAGTACTCTTACCGCTGCCGGCAGGACCGTCTATGGCTACAATGATCTTAAGAGGACGCCCCATGGACAAATTTATCCCTCTTTGCTTTTGCCTTGCTCAGTAACTTCACAAGCGACGGAGCGTCTTTCTCTTTCAGGATTCTTATAAGCTTCTTATTGGTCTTATCGAAAGCGATCGCTGAGGCAAGCACTTCTTCCTTATTCGTTAATAATATGTCGGCCCAGAGATGAGGATCGCTCGACGCAACCCTGGTTGTATCTCCGAAGCCTTCAGCCGCATATTTTATATACTTATCAGGAACTGTGCCGGCGATACTAAAGGCAACGAGGTGCGGAAGATGGCTCACAAAAGATACGCTTTTGTCATGCTCTTCGGGCGTCATCACGCTGACCTTGGAACCCAGCGCAGACCAGAATTTTTTTATCTTTTCAAGCGCCTTCTTGTCGGTATTACGTGTTTTTGTTACTATACACGGCGCGCCGTTCAGGAGATCGCTTCTCGCGGCCTCAACACCCGTCTTCTCCGAACCCGCCATAGGATGCGAACCCACAAAATAAATTTTCCGGAATTTCGCCAGGCTCTTTTCAACCGAATTTACTATCCAGGACTTTGTGCTTCCGGCGTCGGTAATGATGGCGCCTTCCTTGGCACACTCCGCCGCCATCTTTACGATCTTCGGTATCGAATGTACGGGCGAAGCCACTATAATGAGATCCGCTCCTTTGACGCCGGACCCAATGGATATGGCCGCCTTATCCACGGCTTTGCATCTTAGCGCCCTCTTCAGCGTGGACTCATGCCTGAATACACCCACAACTTCCCGGGCGAGCTTCCTCTTCCTGATCGCAAGGCCTATCGAGCCGCCGATCAAACCAACTCCGATTATCGTAATCTTATTAAACCGAGTCATATCTATAACTCTCTATCGACCGCTTCGGCAACACGCTCAACTTTTTTCATGAGACGCTCGAAATTCTCCGGCAATAGCGACTGTTCTCCGTCCGACATCGCCTCTTCCGGCTTGGTATGCACCTCGATAATAAGCCCATCCGCTCCTCCGGCGATTGCCGCCATGGCGCAAGGCTCCACGAGCCCCCACTTACCCGTTGCGTGCGACGGGTCCACTACTATAGGAAGGTGGCTTAATGACTTGACTACCGGCACGGCGTTTATATCGAGCGTAAATCTCGTTGCGTCCTCAAACGTCCTTATGCCCCTCTCGCAAAGTATTACATTAAAGTTCCCCTCGGAAAGAATGTATTCCGCGGACATCAGCAACTCTTTTACGGTATTGGACATACCCCGCTTTAAGAGCACCGGCTTTTTCGTCTTTCCCACTTCTTTCAACAGATTGAAGTTCTGCATATTCCGGGCGCCTATCTGGAACATATCGGCATACTTCGCTATAACTTCAACATCGCGGGTATCCATGACCTCCGTAACTATCGGAAGTCCCGTCTCTCTCTTCGCATTGGCCAGAAGCTTGAGGCCTTTTACGCCAAGCCCCTGGAATGCATACGGAGATGTTCTCGGTTTAAAAGCGCCTCCCCTCAATACGGTAGCGCCGCACTTTTTAATGCGCTTTGCTATATCGATCAGGAGTTTCTCGTTCTCAACCGAACAGGGGCCGGCCATAACCACTATCCGTTTTCCCCCGATCTTAACGCCCGAACCTATGTCTATTATGCTCTCTTCTTTTTTGAAGTCTCTGGACGCTAATTTGTACGGTTTTAATATGGGGAGAACCTTCTCAACGCCCGCGTAGGCCTCCAGCGGCTGTATACGCAACACATCCTCTTCGCCGATTACACCTACTATGGTCCTCTCGACCCCCCTCGAAATCCAGGGCTTGAGCCCCAGCTTCTTTACTTTTCCTATAAGGTGGTCTATCTCTTTTTTAGACGCACCGGATCGCATTACTATTATCATGCGTAAACTCCTGTTTAGCTTTCAGCTGATAGCTACTTTGATAAAACTTTCTTCAACGTCTCTATAAATATCTTATTCTCTTCACGCGTCCCGACGCTGACGCGTATGAATGAATCATAACCCCATGCCTTCATATCGCGCACTATGACGCCTTTACAAATAAGCTGCTCAAAGACTTTTTCCGAGTTTCTCCTGACATTGATCATCATAAAATTGGTCACGGTCTTCACATACTCTAATCCCATCTTATCGAGCGCATCGCAAAGGAACTGTCTGCCCTCCCTGACCGTACGAAGAGTCTTCTTAACGAACTCTTTGTCATCCAAAGCGGCGCAAGCGGCAACCTGTGCCAAAATATTCACATTAAATGGATCCCTGTACTTATCCAGGTATCTTACGATACGCGCGCTTGTCACGCCATATCCTATTCTTAAACCCGCAAGGCCATAGACTTTTGAGAAAGACCTTGCCACTATAAGATTGGGCCTGTCGAGATAATCGAGACCATTCGGATAGTCCTCGCAAACATCTCTTGCCAGGTCATAATAAGCTTCGTCAAGATAGACTATCAGATCTTCCGGCAGGCCGTCAAAAAATTCCTCGAGCTCTCTCTTCGTAACATAAGTACCGGCCGGATTATCGGGATTCGCTATAAATATGATCTTCGTCTTGTCGGTAATCGCCCTCTTCATAGCCCTGAGATCGTATTTGAGAGCTTTTGTCAAAGGAACAAATTTTACATCTGCCCCTACTATCCCCGCCGCGACCTGATATATCAGGAATGTCGGCTTGGCTACGATAACTTCGTCGCCCTTGCCGGCAAAAGCCTTCAGGGTCAGGATGATGATATCGTCCGAACCGTTCCCGCATATTATCTTGTCTATCTCCGTCTTGAGTGTAGTAGATAATTTGGCCTTAAGATACCAGGACGCCGCATCGGGATAACGGTTTATGCCCTTCAAGGCCTTCTTTATCGCCAAAACGGCTTTCGGCGAAGGCCCGAGAGGATTCTCATTCGACCCGACTTTTATCACACCTTTCAATCCCAGCATCCTCTCTACTTCTTCAATAGGCTTGCCAGGTATATATACAGGTATATCCTCTATCTCTTTACGGAATAGTCTGTCAATTTTAGCCATATTAAACTCCTTGTATCTTTTTGACACGGATAAAAGTTATCCGCGATAATTCGTTGAAATCCGCGCGCATCCGCGTTTACAAAACATCGGCTGCGGGATACGAGCCAAGTATCTTTAAATACGTCGTATTCTTCTTCAGCATGGAGAGCGCTCTGGAGATCTTACTGTCAAGATGATGCCCCTCCATATCTATAAAGAAGTAGTATTTCCACGCCTTGACCTTGGACGGCCTGGACTCTATTTTAGTCAGATTTATTCTGTACTTTTTGAAAGGCATTAATATATCATGAAGAGCGCCCACTCTATCTTTTAGGGAGAACATCGCCGATGTCTTGTCTTTCCTTGTCTGTCCGGCTTCAGTCCTGCCTATCACCAAAAATCTCGTTACGTTGTGGGCATTGTCCTCTATTGAGTCATATAGATCCTTAAGGTGATACTTGGCCGCCGCGAGCCTACTGGCTATGCATGCCGCACCCTTCTCTTTTGAAGCTATTTCGGCGGCGCGGGTGGTGCTTGCGACCTCGACCAAAGCAACGCCCGGAAGATGCTCTTCGATCCAAAGCCTGCACTGCCCGAAGACCTGGTCCCGGGAATATATCCTCTTTATCTTCTTTATATCGGACTCCCTCGATAAAAGGCTATGCGATATCTCCAGATATATTTCAGAACATATCTTCAGATCGGAATCTATAAACATATCCAGAGTATGATTCACGGCCCCTTCTACCGAATTCTCTATAGGAACTACCCCATAATCTGCTCTATTCTTTTCTACTTCATCAAAAACTGAAGTGATCGTACTGCAGCCGGAGTACTCCACGCTGGAACCGAACTTCTCCATGCTTGCAAGATGGGTAAAAGTAAACTCGGGTCCCAGGTAAGCTATCTTTATCGGTTTCTCGAGCCCGAGAGCGCTCGACATAATCTCCCTGTATATAGCCTGCAGAGCGGCATTTGAAAGGGGGCCGCTATTGTTATCGGACAATTTTTTATATACCTCGGACTCTCTTTCGGGGACATATATAGACTTATTACGTTTTGACTTTACTTTGCCGACACGAAGCGTAATCTTTGCCCGTTCATTTAAAAGTCTCAATATATTCGAATCTATAGAATCTATCGACGTTCTAAGTTTCTTTAGACTCATTCTGCGTCTCCTTCTCTGTTTCGCCCGTTGAAAGTTCACCCGTCTTGGTGTCAATAACCTGCGTCTTTTCCTGTTCCTTCACAAAATCGAGATCGCTCTCCTGGAACTCCTTCAATTTAGGGAGGTCTTCGAGCGACTTCAAGCCAAAATGCTGTAAAAATTCGTTAGTAGTGCCATAAAGTATGGGCCTGCCCGGGCCGTCGACCCTGCCCCTCGTCTTTATAAGAGACCTCTCTTCAAGCGTATGTAAAACTCCATCGACATTTACCCCCCTGATCGCTTCTATATCGCTTCTCGTGAGAGGCTGTTTATACGCTATGATAGCGAGAGTCTCCAGCGCCGGGGCCGTCATTCTGTCCGATGGTTTCTTGTACAATGAAGATATCCATGTGCTATATATGGGATCCGTCAGCATCTGGAATCCGCCGGCTATCTCTTTTATACTGAAACTTCTTTCTGATGAATTATATTCATCGTTAAGCTCCTCTATAGAGGTCCTTATCTCGGTCGGATCGATCTCCTTTAATACGTCTTTCAGCGTAGCTATCGATACCGGCTTATCGCTTACGAATAGGATAGCCTCAATGATCTTTTTTGCCTCTTGTTTATCCATTACTCTCACCTACAGGTTTTATCTCCTCCACGCATCTTATTATCTCTATATCTCCGAAAACAACGGCCTGCTTTATCACTACGGCCTTAAGCCTTATAAGCTCTAACAACGCCAAAAATATCGTTATCATCTCTCTCTTGTGTTTCGCCGCTCTGAAGAGGTCGAGAAAAAATGTCGATTGCTTCTCGACCATCATATGCAGGATATCGTGCATCTTCTGCGCAACGGTAAATTCATCCTTGATGACCTGATGAAATACGTCTTTTGGGATATCTTTTAAAACTTTGGTAAACGCGGTGATCAGGTCAAAGAGACTCGCCTCAAAGAGTATATCCTTCTGGATATCGGCTTCATCCGTCTGGATGGCGCCGATCCGCGGAAAGAGGTGCTTGTGCTGCTTCTCCATACTGGCAAGCTCGGATGCCGCTTCCTTGAACTTTTTATACTCCAGGAGCCTTCTTACAAGTTCCGCGCGCGGATCTTCCTCTATCTCATCCTGGGCGGTCTCTTCGGGCGGAAGAAGCATCTTTGATTTTATATGCATCAAAGTCGCCGCCATAACCAAAAACTCTCCGGCTATACCGAGATCCATCAACTGCATCAGCTCAAGATACTCCAGATATTGATCGGTGATCCTGGCGATCGGAATATCGGATATATTAAGCTCTTCCTTCTTTATCAGATATAGCAGAAGATCGAGGGGGCCTTCAAATACCTCTAATTTTACCTTGTATGTCATCTATCTCGGTAAACCCAGTATGTCTTTTACTTCGTCCATCGTCCGTGAAGCAAAATCTGCCGCTTCCCTGGCACCTTCGGCCAGGATCTCTCTTATTTTAGCATCCGTAAGAAGAGCTCTCCTGTCGCGTATCGGAGCAAGATAATCTATCAACATCTTCGCAAGGTTCTTCTTGCATGCGGTACAACCCACGGCAGCTGATTCGCATAAATTCTTGATCTCTGAACTTATCGCATTATCCCCGAAATTCGTAAGATAACTAAATACGGTGCATATCGACGGATGTCCTTTATCCTTAACATGAATACGCTCGGGATCCGTGATCATCTGCGAAACCTTCTTCTCTATTAACTCAGGCGTATCGGAAAGAGCTATGAAGTTGCCGTAGCTCTTGGACATCTTTCTGTTATCGAGCCCCAGAAGCTTCGGGGTCGAAGTCAATATAGGTTCGGGCTCCGGGAACAGATTCTTCTTATACAGAGTATTGAATCTGCGCACTATCTCGCGCGTAAGCTCAAGATGAGGAAGTTGATCTATGCCAACGGGAACCGCATTGGCTTTGTAAAGAGCTATGTCGGCCGCCTGAAGAACGGGATAACCCAGAAAACCATATGTAGTGATCTCTCGCCCTTTCAGCTCGCGTAATTGCTCTTTATATGTCGGGCACCTCTCCACCCACGCCAGCGGCGTCAGATCCGACAATATCATCGCAAGCTCCAGATGCTGCGGCACCTGCGATTGTATAAATATGGTGCACCTGTTGGGATCCAGACCCGAGGCTATAAAGTCTTTTGCCACTTCATAAGCATATACCTGCATATCTTTGGGATTCTCGTATTCG
>JAQTPE010000030.1 GCA_028748925.1 Candidatus Omnitrophota bacterium | reverse complement strand
AGACCCTCAAAAAGAGATTAAGGACGACTCACAGAGAAAATGTCGCCGAAAGACGGCAGGACAAAAAGACGCTGCATGAGGCGAAGAAAGAGTTGAAACGGGACGTGAGGTCCGCGAGAAAAAACAGACGATAATGTATGTTCTGTAACGCGAAAATACACAAAGGAGTGACGGGATGAGCGTTAAAAAGATATTGATTATAGATGATGAGCCGGGTTTTTGTGAACTTGTTGAAAAGAATTTGGAATTGGTAAATGATTTTGCTGTAGCCATAGCTACGGATAGTAGGGAAGGTATCAGTTTAGCCAAAAAGATAAAGCCGGATTTGATTCTTCTGGATATAATGATGCCTCATATGGATGGTTTTGAAGTTTTGAAAAGATTAAAAGACGATACAGATACGATAGAGATTCCCGTAATTATGCTTACCGCTAAAGGAGATGATGAGTCCAGAACCAGGGCCATGCAATTATATGATGAGGAATATATAACCAAACCTATAGGCATAAATGATTTAAAGAATAAAATAGATGAAGTCTTAAAAAGGAGAAGTCACAAGTAACGGGTACCTTATCGGTCGATATCAAACCACAAAAAACTCTAATAATACAGTCTGTAACCTGTGGTATAATCACAATCATATTATGGTGAAGACTCTGGCGGTTACAGGATTACGCAAAGTCTACGGCGGCCTGGTCGCGGTAGACAATATCTCTTTCGATGTAAATCGCAATGAAATCGTCGGGCTTCTTGGCCCGAACGGCGCGGGAAAGACGACCACGATTAACATGATTCTCGGTGTCCTTGAGCCGGATGCCGGGGCCATCAATATCGAGGATATCGATATGACCTCGCGTCGTTCGGAAGCTATCAGCCGGACAAATTTTGCGGCGGTATATACTCCATTGCCGGGAAACCTAACCGTCTGCCAAAACCTGAGCATCTTTGGACGTATCTATGGTGTGAAGAGCGTTCGCAATCGCGTCGATGAACTCCTTAAGCAGTTTGACCTGGAATCTTTCAAAAATACAAAGTGCGGCGCTCTATCTTCCGGAGAGCAGACACGCGTGAGCCTCGCGAAGGCGATGCTTAATCGTCCGCATCTTCTTCTGCTTGATGAACCTACCGCATCCCTTGATCCGGCCACGGCACGTGAGATGCGCGCTAAGATATGCGAGTTCGCCGTCCAGGGTCTGGGAGGCGTGTTATGGACTTCGCACAATATGTACGAAGTCGAAGAGGTATGCGACCGCGTACTATTTTTGTCGCATGGCAGGATATTGCTTGCAGGGAATCCGGAGACGCTTCCGGCCGAATATGGGAAGAAGACGCTCGAAGAACTTTTTATCGCCGTGGCGCGTGAACCGCTGACGCTAAATGATATCTGAATATATGTCATTACACCGTGTTTTTGCCATAGTGCTCAGGCAGATCTACCTGATCCGCGGAAGTTTTCCGCGCGTCTTTCCTCTCTTCGCCTGGGTCGTGGTTGATATGATCCTTTGGGGGTATTTGACCAAATACCTCAATAGCGTTACGTCATCCGGATTTAATTTTGTTCCGGTGCTTTTAGGGGCCGTTCTTTTATGGGATTTTTTTATACGTATCATGCAAGGCGTGGCTATGGCGTTTTTTGAGGATGTCTGGTCGCGTAATTTTCTTAATATCTTCGCCACGCCTCTTTTGATATCGGAGTATGTAACAGGTCTTGTGTTATCGAGCATATTGACGAGCGTAGCCGGTCTTGCCGCCATGCTGTTGATAGCGGTCATGGTCTTTAAATTATCATTTCTGGTTTATGGCCTTATGGTCATACCGTTTATTTTAGTCCTCTTTTTATTCGGTATCGCTCTCGGCATTTTTGGATGCGCTCTGGTACTGCGTTTCGGACCGGCGTCGGAATGGTTTATCTGGCCGATCCCCGCGCTGATATCGCCATTTGCCGGAGTGCTCTACCCTGTCTCGACGCTTCCGCAATGGATGCAGGTTGTTTCGCGTATATTGCCGCCATCATATGTCTTTGAAGAGTTGAGAGCCGTCGTTTCGGGTGGAACGGTTTCGGGAATGGCGCTCGTGTGGAGCGCGTCTTTGGCTATTCTGTATATCCTGGCGGCATACCGGTTCTTCGCAAGGGTCTATCGGCACGCTTTGCATACAGGGATCATAGCACGCTACAGCGCAGAGAATTTAGGGTAGAAATTTGCGGTTCCATACGGAGGAACAGGAAACGTTTGACCTCGGAACGCGGTAAGAGGTATAATCTGGAAAATAAAGATATCGACCGGAACGATCTTCTCCGGACTGAAACGGATAAAATACTATGAAGAATGGGGGGAGTTTAAAAGTCGGGGGAATAACAAAAAAATCAGAAGCCGGCAAGCCGCTGGTCAGCATAGTTACTCCGGTCTTTAACGGTAAACAATATCTTGAGGAGGCCATAGCGTCGGTTGCCGGCCAGACTTATGACAACATTGAGCATATAATCATTGACGGAGGGTCGACGGACGGTTCGCTCGATATCATAAAAAAGCACGAGAATGAAGTTTCTTATTGGCTTAGCGAACCTGATTCGGGAATGTATGAAGCGGTTAATAAAGGCCTGAAAATAGCTTCGGGAGATATCCTGGCATATCTTAATTCGGACGATCTCTATTGCCGTGATACGGTTCAAATGGTTGTGGAGTGCTTTCAAGGGCGCCCGGATGTGGAATTGGTTTATGGAAATTGTGATTTTATAGGTTCAAACAGCGAATTTTTACATACCCGCCGCTATCCGGAATTTCATTGGGAATCTTTCATCTCTTCCAGCAGAAGCACCATACCTCAGCCGGCGACTTTTTGGCGTAATACGATCCATAAAAAGATAGGTTATTTCGACGCGGGATTAAAAATGTGCGGGGATTTTGATTTTTATGCGAGAGCCGGAAGAGACTGCCGTTTTTTTCATATAAAAAAGAGTATAGCTAAATTCAGGGTTCACGGGGCATCATTATCTTCAACATCGAAAGAGATGATAAAGGATGAAATAGAGATAGTCCGAAAAAGATATGCTCATACCGGTAAAATACATCAGTTATTTTCAAGATATTGGCTGGAGCTGAAGATCAAGCTTTTGAACCGGCCGTTAATGGTTAAATTGTACAACTTAAGCCAGAAACGGTCAAAATAGGACATTTTTAGTAAAAGGAGGAGGTGCTTTTCGCATGAAGACGCTCATAACATACTATTCTTTTTCAGGCAATACCGATAAAGTCGCCAATATCTTCGCGGATGTATTGAAGAAGAGGGGTGAGGTTGTTCTGCAGAGGCTTAAGCCCGCTGATGAGATCAAAAATTTTGCGCTGCAGTGTAAAGCGGCTTTTATGGGGAAGAGAGCGGTCCTGGAAGGCGATCCGCAATTCGATCTGGGACAATACGACCTGCTGCTGATAGGCTCGCCTGTATGGGCGTTCGCTCCTACCCCGCCGATAAATTCGTATCTGGATAAGCTGTCCGGTTTAAACGGTAAGAGGGCCGTAATCTTCTTAACTTCGGGAAGCGGCACGGGGGTCGGCAGGTGCTTTAAGAATATACGTAAGATTCTGGAGAGCAAAGGCGCCGCTAAAGTCGACGAAGTGAATATCCCCGACAGGAAACAGAATGACGCGGAATTTATAGTATCTTCATTGGAAAAAGTGCTATAATTCTTAAAAATAGAGGAGGATAGCGATGGTCGTCAATCGTTTAAAGCCGGTGTTCTTTTTAGCTGTATTAACTGTTACCTTTTCTTCATACCTCTTTGCTGAAACGACGGGAGATTTTCAATATCCGCCGGAAAATGTAATTGAGGCCGCGCAAAAAGACCAGCCGTATTATGTCGGTATGTCAAAGAGCGAGCTACTCAAGGTCTATCCGATTTCCTCCATGACGAGCTCTTATAGCGAGGGCGACCAGGAATGGATACTATTCAACGATATAATGACGGACAACGATGATAAGGATGTTATCGCTTTTTATCTGAAAGATAATGTCGTTGCCGGATGGAAGAAGAAAGAAGTGGAGAAGACTCCCGCGGAAAGATTGAAGGCAGTTGAAGCCCGCCGTAATAAATACGGCGCCCAGAGTATGGATATGGATGGCACCAGGGAGGAGAAGAGCCGCAGACCGATCTATAGGCCACCCCGATTTAACATTTATTATTATTGATATGACGCCGGCCAGATAATTCCCGGCGTTTTAACTTCTTATTTTGGTTTTTTTGAGGTATAATCCCGGTTATATGGATAAGAAGCCGACGGTATTGCTTATAGATGACGAAAGAGACTATTGCGATCTGATAGAGATGCATCTTTCATCCATAAGCGATTTTGAAGTGATCTGCGCCGGTACCGGCAAGGGCGGATTGAAATTAGCCAAACGTATTAACCCCGATATAATCCTCCTGGATATAATGATGCCCGGCCTCGACGGTTTCGCGGTGCTCGAGGCGTTAAAAAAAGACGATAAGACGGTCGCGATCCCGGTAATTATGCTGAGCGGCCTGGATGACGATCAGGCCAGGATAAAGGCGTCTCAATTATACGATGAAACATATATTACCAAGCCGGTTGACGCCCACCAGTTAAAGGCAAAGATAGAGGAAATCCTGAAGATAAGAAACCGCTGATCTATTTTTGCCCGGCCTTATAGGCGGCAAAGGACTTTTATGTATAAGAAGAGTCTGATAATCGTGATTTCCATCGCCTGTATAGCCGCGCTTATCTTCATATCGGATATATTTTTCCCCAAAGAATATGCGGCGCTCGATCAGACAAATAGAGTTTTTGTCCTCAAGGGCGACGTAAAGATAAAAAGAGCCAAGGACTTCTCCGGATGGCAGAAGATGGAGGTCTCCACGGTGCTCGAAAAAGGGGATATGGTGGAGACCGCAGAAAGCTCTACGGTCGATATCGTTATGGGCAGGGATACCGATAAGGCTATAAAGGTAGACGAAAAGAGCCGTTTGGAGATACAGGAGATAAATCCCGCGTATTTAAATCTTTCCAAGGGAAAGATCCTCGTGGCCATGAAAAAGCTGGAGCCGAGATCCTCATTTACAATAAAGACGCCGACAGCCGTATGCGGCGCGCGTGGAACGGCCTGGTCGGAACTGGTGGCTTATGACAAGACTAAGATCTGCGTATTTGAAAATAGCATTTTTGCCCGGGGGGTTAACGAGAACGGAAAGGCCGGGTTCAGGAAATATACGGTTGACGAAGGGACGCAGAGAACTCTTCTGAAAGGCAGACCCATAAGCGAACCTCAAAAGATAAGCGACTCCGATATGGAGGAATGGAAATATTGGAGCAAGACCGTGGAGTATCTCAGGGCAGGGAAGATACTCATAGATGATTTTAACAGGAAGGATAACTTCAACAATCTGGGCGGCCCTTTTGGCTCGTGGGTGGTATTTTACTCCGATGCCAACCAGTATTGCAGAGATGAATTCTCCGCCTTCGAAAGGATAGGAGAGACGGGCTATGGTTTAAAGCTGGCTTATGATGTCGACTCGCCGTTCTCGGCGTATAACGGTTTCTTCACAAACCTGATGGGGATAGACCTGACAGGTTACAGATATCTTGTGCTCTATATTAAAGGAGATAAGAGGGAAGGTTTTACCACAAGGATAAACGTCGAGCTTAAGAACAAGTTCCAGATGGGCAAGCTCGAGGTTAACGGCATAACGGATAAATGGCAGAAAATAATCCTGCCGTTGGAAAATTTTACCGGTTTAACCGATTTGCGGAATATGAAGGAGCTGGTAATCGTCTTTAGCGACCTTAATGCCACTAAAAAAGAAGGTGTTGTCTATATAGATGACATCTATTTCTCGCGTAATGAGGAACAGGCTGCCCTATGACGATTTTGCTTGCTTTTTTTGGATTCGGGAGGTAGACTACGCTGTAGTATACGCCAATGGGGAACGTCCCCTAAGGGCCAATGAAGGAGGAAGCATGGGGTTTAATCAGGGTGGTGGATTTGGCGGAAGGCCGCGTGAAATGCACAAGGCCATCTGCGCAGAGTGCAAAAAAGAGTGCGATGTTCCTTTCAAGCCGAGCGGAGATCGTCCGGTATATTGTAAGGATTGTTTTTCGAAGCGGAAAGATAGCGGCCGCTAAAATAGGTTAGATTTTAAGCGGCTTATAATATAAAACCCTACCATGGATGTCATGGTAGGGTTTTTATTGCTTAGTCATTCCGTTTGTTATAAAATAAAGAAAGAGTGAGCCAAAAAATGGGGGGGGGATAGGAAGATGAGGATATCTTTGTCCGCAGTCATTATATTGTTTTTTGTCGCGGTATTAACCGGCTTTTGTGGAGGCGCGTTTGCTATGGATGAAAAGACAGTTGTTTTAGAAACGAATCAGGGTAATATAGAGATCCGCCTTATGCCCGATGTGGCGCCGAAGGCCTGTGAAAATTTTATTAAATTGGTTGAGAAGGGGTATTATAACGGTCTCATATTCCACAGGGTCATAAAAGGATTTATGATACAGGGCGGAGATCCGACCGGAACCGGTATGGGAGGACAATCTATCTGGGGCAAACCGTTCGCGGATGAATTTAACGCTAAGGTTAAATTTGATTCTCCCGGCGTATTGGCGATGGCAAACGCCGGACCCAATACAAACGGCAGCCAGTTTTTTATTACCACAGCGGATACCTCATGGCTTAATATGCATCATACCATATTCGGCAAGGTCATATCGGGCTATGATGTGGTCCAAAAGATAGAAAATACGGCTACGGGTTCCGGAGACAGGCCGGTGGCTGAGCAGAAAATAATCAAAGCGTACATAAAAAAATAGAAAGGGATTGATTTATGGGCAGATCGATCAAGGGTACCGAAACCGAGAGGAATCTCTTAAAGGCGTTCGCGGGTGAGTCGCAGGCGAGGAACAGGTACACTTATTTCGCGAGCGCCGCGAAGAAGGAAGGGTATGAGCAGATAGCGGATATATTCTTAGAGACCGCGGAGAATGAAAAAGAGCACGCCAAGGTCTTCTTTAAATATCTGGAGGGCGGCGATGTAGAGATCACCGCTTCGTATCCGGCGGGAATGATAAAAGATACAAAAGCGAATCTCGAGGAAGCCGCCGCCGGCGAAAATATGGAGTGGACGTCGCTCTATTCCGACTTTGGACAGGTCGCGAAGAGCGAGGGCTTTCCGGAGGTCGCGAGATCATTTGCAGAGATAGCTAAGGTTGAAAGATTCCATGAGTCAAGATACAGGAAACTGATATCTAATATTGCGAACAGAGAAGTCTTCAAAAAGAATAAAGCTGTCAAGTGGCACTGTACCAATTGCGGATATGTCTTTGAGAGTAATGCCGCTCCCAGTGAGTGCCCTGCCTGCAAGCATCCTCAAAGTTATTACGAAGTCCTGGCGGAAAATTTTTGACCGCCCGGCTGAAATTATTTTTTATCGCGTTTGCGGCGCTGTCTCTTATCGGTTTTTTTGATGCTGCTTTTGCCGACAATATTCAGCGTTCATCGGGCATATTATATACATCCGACAATATCGAGATATCCTGCGATCATTATAGAAGAGGTTTTGATTCTGTTGTAATAATCTGTCCCGGATTTTTTAACAGTAAAGATAACAGATGGATGCGCAAGACCGTCGATATGCTCCTGGGCGAATACGATGTTATCATATTCGATTTTCGCGGACACGGAAAGAGCGCCGGCAAGTATACATGGTCGGCTAAAGAGAAGGCCGATGTTGATACAGTAGTGAATTATGCCATATCCCGGGGCTACAAAAATATAGGTATATTGGCATTTTCTCTGGGAGCCGCCGCCGCAGTCAATGACGCCGCGGCCAGAAACGATATCAAGAGCATGGTGCTTATCAGCTGTCCGTCGGCTTTTAATTCTATAGACTACCATTTCTGGGAACCGGGCATGTGGGCTGACCTTAAAGATAATATCGATTCCAAGTGGGCGGGTAAGGGCGCGAGAACCGGAAGTATTTTATTGCATAAGGAAGATCCTATAAATTCCATAGGCGGTATCAAAGACGCCGCCATACTCTTTATTAACGGGGACGAGGACTGGGTGATAAAGCCGTGGCATTCAAAGACGCTTTATGATAAGACCAATACCTATAAAAAGATCGAGATAATTGAAGGCGGATTTCATGCCGAGAGGCTTATACAGTTTCATTACGACAGGATGAGCCGGCTCATCCTCGACTGGTTTTCAAAAACTTTAAGATAGAAGAATGTGGGGGCGGGTATATGAAAAATTTTACAAAGAGTCTTTTCTCTTCGGTTTTTCTATTGATATTCTCTTCTTCTCTATTGACGGGTTGCGCGTTACTCCCGATACAGACATCATCCGGTTATTTTAAAGATATCTACAAACGTATCCGTTACACCATAGAAGGACGCTACAGGGTTATAGATATATTTTATGCTACCAGCCGCAAGCCCTATAATAGGAGCGACCGTTCCATATATTTTACAAATGATATAGCCGGGGGCGTAACTACCGGCCATCTCGATATAAAGATAGATCCAAAATTAAAGATAGAGAAGATGCTTCCGTACCGCTTGAAGAGAAGGGGTATAATAGGTATACAGGATATCGACAAGATAGATGAGGACGCTTTTATAAAGGAACTTTCCGATACTGTCAATATGTCTCCGCACAAATCTCTTCTGGTGGTCGTCTTCGGATATAAGGATGATTTTGAAGCCACCGCTATCAAGGCCGCTTATTTCGCGTACCTATTGGATATAAACACGCCCGTTCTATTATTCGATTGGCCCGGCGACCAGGGTTTGAGTCCCGGAGGATATGAAAAGGCCCGGCAGCTTGCGATAGAATCGGGCTCGTATCTGGGTGGTCTATTGACGAGGATAGCGTGCGAGGTGAAGCCGGCGAAGCTATGGGTGAAAGCGTCAAGCCTCGGGTGCCAGGTTGTTTGTGACGCGTTCGAAGAGATGTATAAAAACCCGGTCTGCTCGGATTCCAAAATAGAAATAGATCATGTCGTCTTCGCGGCGCCCGACGTGGGCCAGAAAGAATTTGATACTAAATTCAAGGAAGAGCTCACAAATATAGCCGGTAAGCTTACCACTTATGTCAGTTCCGACGACGAAGCCCTTCTCATGAGCGGTATGATAAACAATGAGCAGAGGCTTGGGCGCCAGAATATAAGGATGAGGGAGCCGTCCCAGATGGAAGAGATGAAGGATCTCTTATATATTAAATCGCTCAGTCCGGACAGGGTAAATGTTATAGATGTAACCCCTATAAATAACGCGAGCTTTAAACATGGCTACTATCTCGAGTGCCCGGAGTTCTTCGATGATTTTTATCAGCGTATATTCGATAAAGACCCGAATGTGAACCGCAGGTTATATTTGCTTAAAGTTAAAGACGGCACCGATTACTGGGTTTTGCAGGGAAGTAAATAAGTTAACGCAGTTCATTTAGGTTAAGATATCAAAAAGTGACTTTGAATTATTCGTCTTTAAGGGTATAATGTTTTCATGCGCAGTATCATGGTAAGAAAAGGAAGACCCGAGGACGCCCACCATTTTTCAGAGCTTGTTACGTTAACCTCTCCAGCGATGTTCCCCATAATCTTTGGTCCCAGCGTAAAAAAGATGATGGAGAAGTTATTCCCCCATAAAAGACACTATTACAGTTTTGACCGTTCTTTTTTTGCCGAAATAGACGGCAAAGTCGTTGGTATGGCGCAGATGCACAAATTGATAACCAGAAAATGGCAGACGGTCCGCTTAAGCTTTCTATTGTTGAAATATTTAAAGTGGAGATTGCCCGCTAAGGCCGTCAACCTCCTTAAATTCGACCGCCTTATAAAATTTGTCGCCCATAACGATTGCTATATCAGCAATGTTGCCGTATATCCTGAATTCAGATCGTTTGGTATAGGGACGAAATTACTTGCCGCGATAGAAGAAGAAGCCAAGAGTATCGGTAAGAAGAGAATAGTGCTTCATGCCGAAACTCACAATAAAAGGGCCATAAGCCTTTACGAACGTCTCGGTTATAAGATCGAATTCAAATCCCCGTCACTGAAGATCAAGAACAGGCTTTTCGAGTCGTTCGCGATGTACAAGTCCGTCACTTTCTGAATAGATCCGATAATACGCAGGTTTTTGTTGTCTTGTCCATGGGGTGTATTATATAATATCCGCACGAACGATGGAGTGACAAAATTGCGTATAGCATATCTTGCCCTAAAAGCACTTGCGCTCAAAGCCAGGGCTTTCGAAAGATCGACTCTGGATCCTGTGAAGGCTCAAGAAGCGCTTCTTCTGGAGTACCTGTCGAAAAATAGAGATACGGAATACGGTAAGAAATATCATTTTTCCGAAGTGAGGTCTATAGCGGACTATCGAATGCTCGTTCCGATGAGCGACTCGGAGTCCGTCTTTCCTTATGTGGAAAAGATCGTAAACGGCGTTCGTAACGTATTGACAAAAGACAAAGTCATATTTTTCGGGCTCACGAGCGGCACTACCGGTAAGCCGAAATTCATACCAGTGACAAAATTTTCCAGGGCAAAAAAAGCCGAGACTCTTAATCTCTGGGCTTACTATATATCGCGCGATCATCCGGGTATACTGGACGGCAAGATACTGGCTATAATAAATCCGGAGGATGAGGCGTTCACCGGTAACGGTATACCATATGGCGCCGAAAGCGGGCACGCATATAAGAATCTACCCGTTATGATAAGAGATCTATACGCAGTGCCTTACGATGTATTCCGCATAAAAGACTATGAATCGAGATACTATTGCATCTTAAGGATAGCGATGGGGCAGGATATAACCACTATCGCGGCATTGAATCCCAGTACCATTATCCTCTTGTGCCAGAAGATAGAAAAATATAAGGATATACTGATAGATGATATCGAAAAAGGAACGCTTTATCATGGTATAGATGTACCCGCCGGGATAAGAGAGTCCATAGAGAGGTCTCTTAAACCCTCATTGAAAAGGGCCCGTGAACTTAAAGATATATTGAAAGAAAAAAAGGCGCTTTTGCCGGAACATTTCTGGCCTAACCTCAAGCTGATAGAGTGTTGGAAGGGCGGGACGGTCAAGATATATTTAAAAGAGCTGCCGCAATATTTCGGCGATATTCCGGTAAGGGATTTTGGATGTCTTTCTACCGAGGCGCGCGCTTCCATACCGATGGGTGATTCAGGAGTCGGAGGAGTTCTCGCCATAAATACGAATTTTTATGAATTCATTCCAAAAGAAGATATGGGCAAACACCGGATGAGATTTCTCTTATGCGATGAATTGTCGAAGGGCGGGGAATATTTTATTATAGTTACCACTCCGGGCGGATTATACAGGTATAATATAGATGACATAATCACGGTCAAAGGTTTTTTTAATAACACGCCTATGATAGAGTTCGTACAGAAGGGCTCCAACGCCGTATCTGTTATGGGCGAGAAGCTTTACGAGTCACAGCTCAATGAAGCCGTTAACAGGGCGGTGGACAAGAATGATATCCTGCTGGAATTCATCTGCGCTTTTGTACAGCGGACCAAGCCGCCGCGTTATGCGTTTTTGGTTGAATTCGACGGGAGCGTGTCATCCGGAGGCAAGAGGGACCTGTTAAGGTCCATAGAGGAGGAGCTCAAGGTAGAGAATGCCGAATATAAGTATGTGAGGGACGCGCAGCTGTTAGATCCGCCGGTACTTAAAGTGGTCAAAAAAGGCGGGTTTGAAAGATACCGGGCAAAGCGTGTTATGGAAGGGGCCAATGACAGCCAGTTCAAAGTGCCCGAGCTTACACCGGATGAAAATTTTCAGGATAACTTTGTCATAGAGGAAGAGATCGGTCTCAAATGACGGAAAGGGGTCGGGATGGAGTTCGATAAGATAAAGGCAGAGGTCAAGACCGTGGAACTGGATACGATGCGCGCGGACAACGAAGACTATTTTGAGGCGGTTATAGGCCGTACGAATCTGGAAGGAATGGTACGGGTGCTCGAAAACATCTTCGGGGCTCCCGCATGGCCGTCGGGCAACAAATTATCGAAAGATATAGAAAAGCTTATAAAGAATGTAGGAGGTTTAAGAAAGGGCCAGACCCTCTATCTCTTAAACAGTGATGAATGTTCGACATTCGTTATGCTCTGGCCATGGCAGGATGGCGATAGGATAACTGTAAAGATGTCCAAGGTTTAGATAGGGGTAGCATATTCTTCCGCCTTCGCCGGGACTTCGGCAGGCAAGTAAGAGCGCACTACTGATATATCAGGGGGTGAAAATGAGGAATCTCGTAACCGGCGCGACGGGTTTTGTAGGCAGCCATATAGCCGAGAGACTGGTCAAAGAAGGCGAAGAGGTCTTAGCTTTAGTAAGGAAGACGAGCAATACCGGGTTCTTATCGGGTATTGGAGTGAAATTCGCATATGGCGATATCAATGATCTTGAATCCGTAAGGAAGGCGATGCGGGGAATAGATATCGTATATCACAGCGCGGCTCTTGCGGACGAATGGATATCCCCAAAGGAGGCGTATCGCGTCAATGTCGAAGGCACCAAAAACCTGCTCGACGCCGTCAGAGAAGCCGGGGTGAAGCGTTTCGTGTTTATAAGCTCCCTTGCCGTGCTCGGCATGAAAGACCATCATGGCACGCCGGCGGACTCTCCTTATTATAAGACAGGCGATAGTTATATAGATACGAAGATAGATTCGGAACGGCTCGTCATGGATTATTACGAAAAGTACGGCCTTCCGGTTACGGTGGTAAGGCCGGGGTTCGTATTTGGCCCGCGCGATAACAAGCTCATACCGAGGCTATCCGAACGGCTTGGGAAGAAGCAGTTCATGTTCGTAGGCAGCGGCAAGAATAAGATAAACGCCGTATATGTGGAGAATCTCACAGATGCCATAATAAGCGCGGCAAGGAGCGAAAAATCCGTCGGCCAGAAGTATAACGTTACCAACGACAGCGGCATGACGCTCGAGGATCTCGTATTTAAGATAGTGGATATATGGAAGTTCGATACGCCAAAGAAACATATACCCAAATTCATGGCGTATCTTGTGTGCAATATCCTCACCGCCATGGCGAGGCTTGCAAAAGCTAAAGAGCCGCCGTACATTACCAAGACGAGGATAAAGTTTTTGAGCCTTAATCTCGATTTTGATATCAAGAAGACGAAAGATGATCTCGGATATGATCCGCGTATATCGATAGAAGAAGGATTGAGGCGGACAAAAGACTGGATGGAGAAGAATGCAGGTAGGACAGTTCGAAGCTGAGGACAGCTCACAATTATATTACGATTGCTGGCCGGCGGGACGGGATGAGCCCTGTGTGATATATCTGCACGGCCTTGAGAGCCATATGGGCTGGTTCATGAACCTTGCGGAGTTCCTGGAATCGAAAAATATTAATGTATATGCCTTTGACCGGCGCGGCTCAGGCGTGAACAAGAATAGTTCCAGGAACTTTTCTTCCAGATACATATCGGACGATCTGAAGATATTCATAGATCTTGTTAGGAAAGATCATCCGGACAGCAGGATATTTTTGATAGGTCTCTGCCTGGGAGGCAAGATCGCCGTAGACTTTTTTTCGTATCATAAGAATTGCCTGGATGGCCTCATACTCATATCGCCGTCTCTGGAGAATAAACTGAAGTTTTCCCTGCCGGATAAGCTCTCCATTCTCTTCAGGCCCAACAGTATGCTTAAAGTGCCGATAAAGGACGAGATGTTCACTTCAAATGAAAAGTGGCTTAAATATATAAAGAAGGACTCTCTCCGTTTGAGATATATTCCGGCACAGCATCTTTTGGAGATAGCGAAGATGGGGCGGCATATCAAGAAGGCTTCGGGCAATATAAGACTGCCCGTTCTCCTGATGCTCGCGGGGATAGACGAGATCATAGATACCGGAGGCGTAAAGAGATGGTATAAAAAATTGCCGTCCCGGGATAAGACCCTGAAATTTTACAAAGATTATCATCATATATTGACGTTTGAAAAAGACGCGTCCAGAGTGATGGAAGATATTGTTGTATGGATAAAAGACAGGACCTATGCCTAAAATTTCCGGATTGGAAGTATTCAAGGTAAATATCCCGTTCAAGATCGCTTTTAAGCATTCTCTTAAATCGAGGCAGAATAGCGAAAGCATATTTGTAAAGGTCTCTCTCGATAATGGTATAACAGGGTTCGGTGAATCTTTGCCAAGAAGTTATGTTACGGGAAATACCCAGGATGCCGTCTATGCGCAGTTGAGAGAATTTCTTCCCCGATTGAAAGTCGCCGAACTGGATACAGGGGCGGAATTTATAAGATCTATCGACGGGATAGACGCCGAGGCGCGCTGTG
>JAQTPE010000029.1 GCA_028748925.1 Candidatus Omnitrophota bacterium | reverse complement strand
GCGAAGGTTAATCTCTTCCTCAAGGTTCTCGGCAAAAGGAAAGATTCTTATCACAATATTCTCACCCTTTTTGAGCGTATATCGCTTACCGATACGATCAAAATATCGAAGATCCCTAAAGGTATAGTCGTTAAATCCGATATGTTGATTACGCCCGATGCGAGAGATAATCTCTGTTTTAAGGCGGCTGAAGCGGTTTTGAAGCGCGGGAAGGTCGTCTCGGGCGTAAAGATAGAGATTAAAAAACGCATTCCCATAGCATCGGGGCTTGGCGGCGGCAGTTCGGACGCCGCTTCGACCATCATGGGCATTAACAGACTATTCAAACTAAGATTAAACAGCAAAACTCTACTGGATATAGGGAGAAAATTAGGCGCTGATGTGCCTTTCTTCCTATTGGATACGCAATTTGCTATAGGCAGAGGCAGGGGTGACATGCTGGAGGTCGTGAAATCGAAGGCTAAATTCTGGCATCTTATAGTAAAGGCAGGCTATAAAACAGCCACAAAAGATATTTACGGTTCATTCGACAGAGCGTCTAAGCGCTTGACACCTCGGAGCGGGAGTGCTAAAATACATCCCCTTTTGGAATTACGGATGGATTATGCGAAGGCAGAGTCCATACTTCACAACGATCTCGAAAGAGCAGTTTCGTTGAAAAAAGGCGTTACTGGCAGGATATCTAAGAGTTTGGCGCAACTATTGGGCAAAAAGATAATTATTTCCGGAAGCGGACCGAGTTTATTTTGCTTGTATAGGACCAGAAGGGAGGCGATAGAGGCAAGAGATGCGGTTTTAAAGAGTATGAATGCCTTGTCAAGGATGAACTGGCAGATATTTGTGGCCTAAGGGAAGGCCTGTTTAAACAGCACATTCAAGGAGTACATCAGTATGGAAATCAGTGAAGTCAGAATTTTCTTAAAAGAAGGTCAGGACAGAAAATTAAAAGCGTATGCTACGCTTACATTCGATAAGGTATTTGTTGTCCGCAATGTTAAAGTTATCGAAGGCACCAAGGGGCTTTTCGTGGCGATGCCGTCAAGAAGACTGAAAGAATCATGCCCAAAATGTAATTTTAAAAACGCCGTCAGATCTAAATATTGCAATCAATGCGGGACCCAGCTTCCCCAATATATTGAACCGAAGCCGGCAGTATCGTCAGACAATCCTCAGAGGCAATCTGAGCATAGGGACATAGCTCATCCGATAACAACCGATTTTAGAGAATACATACAGAAGAAAGTGCTTGCGGCATATGAGGAAGAGAAAAAGACGGGGCCTTCTCAAGCTCAGGCCGCGCCGAAAGCCTCCGTCAGTTCTCATAGCGGCCATTACGAGGATGACGACATAGAGTTGTAGTGAGTTCATAGTTGAATTCTTTTACTATTAACTATCAATTCTGAACTATTAACTAAACTGCCCGGTAGTGTAACGGTAGCACACGAGAATTTGGGTCTCGGCGTTAAGGTTCGAATCCTTACCGGGCAACCATTCTGCTTTGCCCTTCAGAATGGAATAGCCGGTAGGGCTTCGCAGGAATTGTAGCGAAGCAGGACATAAAAAGAGATATTATGAATAAGACAATCGCGATTATACTTGCCGCCGGACGCGGAACCAGGATGAAGTCCGGCACACCGAAAGTTTTGCATAAGATACTCGGGAAGCCTATGATATCTTATGTGACCGGCGCGGTATCCCGTGCCGCCATACGGGATATGGTAGTCGTGACGGGTTTCGGAAGCGATAAGGTAAAGGAATTTTTTTACGGCACGAAAATAAAGACTGTAGCGCAGAAGAGATTGTTGGGATCAGCCAACGCCGTAGACGCGGCAAAGAGAGAGATCGGCTCTTCGAGTGACGTTCTGGTGGTATACGGCGATACGCCGTTGATAACAGAAGATACCCTTAAAAGCCTGATTGAAAGACATAAGAGTTCCGGCGCGAGCCTTACTCTGCTTACGGCGACATTAAAGAATCCCTCCGGATATGGAAGGATCATAAGAGATACTGATGGCAGGATAACTAAAATAGCCGAAGATAGTGAAGCGCGTGAGTATAAAAAAGAGATCAGGGAGATAAATGTAGGCACGTGCATTTTTACCCGCAGCGCTTTGTTCATTGCCCTTAAAGAGATAGGTTGCGATAACAGTAAGAGGGAATATTATCTTACCGACGCTGTCAAGATCCTATCGGCTCGGGCTTTAAAAGTGGAATCTATAGCCGTGGAAAATTTGGATGAGATGACAGGCATTAATTCCAGGATAGAATTGGCCGCTGCGGTAAATGTGATGAAGACCAGGATAATGGAGGAATTGATGGCGTCGGGGGTCACGATACAGGATCCCGCTACCACTACCATATATCCTGATGTGTCGATAGGCGAAGATACTGTCATATATCCAAATACGATAATAGAGTCCGACGTAAAAATAGGCTCTAATTGCCACATAGGGCCATTCGCCCGTCTCCGCGGCGGGACGAGAATAGGCGATAAAGTCGAGATAGGTAATTTTGTGGAACTCGTCAGGACGGGCGTTGCCGAATCGACCAAAGTCAAGCACCATACTTACTTAGGCGATGCCAGGGTTGGTAAAAATGTCAATATCGGCGCCGGTACGATAACAGCCAATTATGACGGCAAGAATAAGAACAGGACTTTTATAGGAGACGGTTCTTTCATAGGAGTGGGAGCCATACTTATAGCCCCGGTCAAAATAGGAAAGAAGGCCCTTGTGGGCGCGGGCGCGGTGATATTGAGAGGCACTAGTGTTAAAGACGGCGCGACCGTAGTGGGAGTGCCTGCGAAAATTTTGAGGAGAAGAGCGGGTGATAGAAGGAGGGGTGACAGGCGATGAAGAATCATCTATTGATCTTTACCGGAAATTCAAATAGAAAATTAGCTATAGATATATGCAAACATCTCAAGGTGAAACTCGGGAGCGCGTCAATAGACCGTTTTTCCGACGGAGAGATACGGGTAAAGATAAATGAAAACGTGCGCGGACATGACGTATTTGTTGTGCAATCCACATCGGATCCCGCGAATGAGAATCTTATGGAGCTCTTGATAATGATAGACGCTCTGAAACGTTCCTCGGCCCAGCGCATAACAGCAGTTCTTCCCTACTTCGGATACGCGCGCCAGGATAGAAAAGATCAGCCGAGAGTCCCGATAACCGCCAAACTGGTGGCGAATCTGCTGACGGTAGCCGGAGCCGACAGGGTTCTTACCGTGGATCTGCACGCCGGACAGATACAGGGATTCTTCGATATACCGCTCGACCACCTCTTTGCCGTAAAGATATTTGCCGATTACAGAAAGAGGATGAATTTGAAAGAAGGATTCGTCGTCGTAAGTCCCGATGTCGGCGGTATAAAGACGGCCAGGGCCTATGCTAAAAGATTTAAGTGCGGTCTTGCCATAGTAGATAAAAGGCGGATAAACGACAGGACGGCGGAAGTTATGCATATAATGGGCGATGTAAAAGGAAAAGTCGCCGTTATAGTGGATGACATGGTGGCAACCGCGGGGTCGCTGGTCGAAGCGGTCGATGCTATAAAGAGAGCGGGTGCTTTGGAAGTTTACGCCGCGATCACTCATCCTGTTCTTTGCGGGCCCGCGATCGAGAGAATATCAAGGTCGCGCTTGAAAGAGCTTGTGGTTACCGATACGATTCCTATCGGCAAAGACAAGATGATAAGCAAGATAAAGGTCCTCTCCGTGGCTTCACTGTTAGCGGAGGCCATAAAGAGGATACATTGTGAGGAATCGCTCAGCGTGTTGTTTAAATAAGGTTATAGACTGGAGGATTGTGTTTTTATGGAAAAGGCGATACTGAAAGCTGAAACGAGAGAAGGAAGCGGCAAAAAGAACGCTAAGGATATTAGGAACAAAGATCTGGTCCCCGCGGTTGTATATAAGGACGGCAAGGATGCGCTTAAATTACAGCTTGTTGCGGCGGATCTGGTTAAGATTCTTCACACTAAAGCCGGCGAAAACGTTGTCGTAACGCTCAATATAACCGGCGGTGATTCGAAGATTAAGGACAAGACGGTAGTGATAAAAGAGATACAGCGTGAACCGATAAAAGGCAAGATGCTGCATGTCGATTTTAACGAGATATCGCTTACGGAGACCTTAAAGGTGGATGTTCCCCTTGCCGCTCACGGGGAGCCTGAAGGCAAGAAAGACGGCGGCACGCTTGAACATGTCATGTGGGAGCTGCAGGTAGAGTGTCTTCCGACGAATATTCCGGAAAAGATCGAAGTCGATGTCTCGAAGCTGAAGATAGGAGAGGCCATATTCGTTAAGAATATAGTGGTTCCCGAAGGCGTTAAAGTGCTGACAGATCCTGAGTTGATAGCGATGATAGTGAAGCCGCCTAAAGTTGAAGTTCCGAAAGAGGAAGCCCCGGAAGCGGCCAGTGAGCCGGAGCTTATCAGGAAGAAGAAAGAAGCCGAAGAGGAAGGTGCTGAGGATGCCAAGAAAGAAGAAGCTTCGAAAGCGCCTGAGAAGAAAGAAGAGAAGAAGTAGGTTTGTGAACCCCCGCCCATTCTTAAGGGCGGGAAGAGAGTAGGAGAATAGGCGGTGTGAAGGTTATAGTCGGCCTGGGTAACCCGGGTATGGAGTATAAGGCTACAAAACATAATATAGGTTTTTCCGTACTGCAGGATCTTGCGAAAGATAATAAGATCAAGATAAAGGAGAAGCGTTATTCCGCTCTTATCGGCAGGGGCAAGATCGCGGGTGTTGATGTTTTCTTAGTACTGCCTCAGACTTATATGAACCGTTCCGGTGATACTGTAGGCGATCTTGTTCGTGAAGAGATAAAACCGGCGGACGACCTGATTATCGTCTGTGATGACATAAATATGAAGCTCGGCAGGATAAGGATGAAGAAGAGAGGTTCGGCCGGCGGCCATAAAGGCCTGGAGTCCGTAATATCCGTGCTCGGCAGGGATGATTTTGCGCGTTTAAGGATCGGTATAGCTACAGATGTCCATAAAGGGGATATCACGCATTATGTATTGACGCCTTTTAAGCGGAATCAGCATAAGAACGTCTCCCATGCATCGTTGTTAGCCAGGGAAGCGCTTGAATGCTGGATAGTAAAAGGCATAGACGTAGCCATGAACAAATTCAATGTGAAAAAAGCGGCTACCTCGTAGAGTGCAGTGAAGCCGTGAGTGCTCGAAAGAGCTTGAGTTGCGGTGTAATATATGGTAGTATCATCTAACAATCAAGGGGAGAAGATGGAAAATTACGAAGGGATATTCATTATAAAGCCTGAAATCAAGGATGAAGACGTGAAGAATATCTTCAAAGTTATTTCGGAAAGCGTTGTAAAACATGGTGGAGCTATCAAAAAAGAGGAGCCGTGGGGCAAGCGTTCCCTCGCATATCCTGTGAAAAAGTCCAAGGAGGGGCACTATTTTAAACTCGACTTTTCCGCACCCACTAACGCTATCGCGAAACTCGAAGAGGCATACAGGTTAAACAGCGACATACTTCGCACAATGATAACCAGGAGATAGGAGAGGCTTTCATGGCAGCCAGCCTTAACAAAGTACTGTTGATAGGAAATCTCACCAGAGATCCAGAGCTGAGATATGTACCCAGCGGCACAGCCGTCGCTACCTTCAGCATAGCCGTGAATAGAGTTTATACCAGCCAGGCCGGTGAGAAGAAAGAGGAAGTGGCTTTTATAAGAATAGTTGTATGGGGCCGCCGCGCAGAAGTATGCGGTGAATATCTGTCAAAAGGCAGTCCGGTATTTATTGAGGGCCGTCTTCAGTCGAGAAGCTGGGAAGGCCAGGACGGACAGAAACGTTCCACTACGGAAGTAATAGCCGACAATGTTCAGTTTTTAAGAGGTGCGGGAGCTGCCGGCAAGGCAGGCGACTCATCCGCTAAAGTTGATGCTTTGCCTAAGGATGTGGCTACCATAAATCTCAATGAAGATATAGGTCCCATACCGGGCAATGAAGAGAGCGCCGGCGGTTCAAAGGTGAAGGCGGGCGACCAGGAAGAGCCGCCGTTTTAAAAAAGCTATAACGAGGAGATACGATGTCGAGATTCGAAATGAAGAGAAAGCCGAGAAAAGACGGCGATAAGAAGAAGAAAGTATACAAGAAGAAACCGTGTAGATTCTGCATGGATAAGATAAAAGCGATAGATTATCTGGACTATCAGAAATTTCATAAACTGTTGACCGAGCGCGGTAAGATTATGCCATCGAGGATAACAGGCACCTGCGCCAAGCACCAACGGCAGCTTGCGGCCGCGATTAAAAAAGCGCGAGTGCTGGCACTTCTGCCTTTTGTGGCAGACTAGTTTAGTTCATAGTTCAGAGTTGATAGTTAATAGTAAATGAGGAATATGAGATGAAAGTAATACTTACTCAAACTGTAGATAGACTCGGCAAGATAGGCGATATCGTTAATGTAAAAGACGGGTATGCCAGGAACTATTTATTTCCCAAGAATGCCGCAAAAGAGGCCACTCCGGGAAATATGAAGATACTCGATTCGCTAAAGAAGAAACAGGTCCTGGAAGACGCCAAGAGGCTCGATGGAGCGAAGGCGCTTGCCGAAAAGATAGCGGCGTTATCCATAACGATAAGCGCTAAAGCGGGAGAAGAAGAGAAGCTCTTCGGTACTGTGACTACCGAAATGATATCGGCCGCTCTTGGGGCAGAAAAGATCGCCGTGGATAAGAAAGATATCGTTCTGGATGAGCCGATAAAGAGACTCGGCGTTTATCAGGTAGGGGTGAAAGTTCATCCCGAAGTCAAGGCATCGCTAAGGGTTTGGATCGTTAAAGAAGAGTAATAAAGAGAATTATGCCTTCACAGGAGACAATCGAGAAACTACCTCCTCAAAGTCTTGAAGCTGAAATGGCTGTTCTCGGGTCGATGCTATTGGACCGGGAAGCTACGGCTTTGGCCATCGAGATGCTCAACCATTCCTATTTTTATAAAGACGCCCACAAAAAGATATATTCGGCTATAATAAAATTATTTGACGAGAACAGGGCCGTAGATATTGTCACAGTGGTGGAAGAGTTAAAGAAGAATAACGCCCTTGACGACGCTGGCGGACCCTCTTACATAACAAGCATCGCCTCCGGAGTTCCCACCGCGGCTAATATAGTTCACTATGTAAAGATAGTGAAAGAGAAATATATTTTAAGGAACCTGATCAACGCGTCGACCCAGATAGCCGCGGAGTGCTACAGCACTTCTCATGATGCCGATACTCTGGTGGATAAGGCCGAACAGATAATATTCGATATAGCTTCAAAGAAGGTGGAATCTAGATCCGTACCTTTAAGGGATATTATAAGGAGTTCGATAGAGACTATCGATAATCTCTATCAGAGAAAAGAGAATATAACGGGGCTCGCGACGGGCTTTAGGGATCTCGATATGAAGACGGCGGGACTGCAGCCTTCGGATCTTATAGTCATAGCGGGACGTCCGTCCATGGGCAAGAGCGCTCTCGCGGCATGTATAGTGGAGCACGCGGGGGTAGTAGATAAGAAACCGGTCGCTTTCTTCTCGCTGGAAATGTCTAAGGAACAGCTTGTACAGAGAATGCTTTGCTCTCACGCAAGAGTGGACGCGCATAAAGTGAGGACGGGCTTTCTGTCGCAGGCCGATTGGCCGCGCCTCGTTACCGCCGCGGGCAAGCTTTCTGAAGCACCGATATTTATCGATGATACGCCCGGAGTCTCCGTAATGGAGATACGCGCCAAGGCGAGACGGTTGAAAGCCCAGCATGATATACAGCTGATAGTGCTCGACTATCTACAGCTTATGCAAGGTCCGTATGGTTCTGACAGCAGACAGCAGGAGATATCGGAGATATCGAGATCCTTGAAGGCTCTGGCGAGGGAACTCAATGTTCCGCTGATAGCTATAAGCCAGCTCTCCCGAGCGGTTGAACAGAGATCCGATCATAGGCCTCAGTTGTCAGATTTGAGAGAATCGGGCGCTATAGAGCAGGATGCCGATCTCGTGATACTTTTACTGAGAGAAGAATACTATAATCCTACAGAAGAGAATAAAGGATTGGCCGAAACTATCATAGCTAAGCAAAGGAATGGCCCTGTAGGCAGTATAAATCTTACATTCGTGGGCGAATATATGAGGTTTGAGAACTTAATGAATCGTTCGGAAGATTTTGTAGGCATCGAGAATGCCGATGCCGACATGGAAAGGGTGTAATATGACGAAACTGTTCAAAACGGCTTTAGTGATCATTCTCTCCGCAGGCCTGATGCAATTCTCTATTGTAGATATATCATATTCCGAAGACCGGAATAACGAAGGCAAAATAATAAAGGCCATAGCGGTAAACAATAACAGGGCTATATCTACAGAGACTATCCTCTCCAAGATAAAGACCAAGATTGGCGATGAGTTTAACCAGATAGTGATAAATGAAGATCTGAAGAGGCTTTACGCGACGGAATACTTTACCGATGTCTCTATCGAAGCGGAAAATTATGAAGATGGCCTCAAGGTTACGCTTATAGTGGAAGAGAAGACCGTTATAGGCGACATAGCTTTTAAAGGCAATAAAGCATATACCGCTCAGAGATTAAGACAGGCCATGAAGTCCAAGCCGGACGAGATGCTGAATATGCCTATGCTTGCTCAGGATATAGCCGAGATAAGAGCTCTTTATATAAAGAAGGGATATCCCGGGGTGGAAGTAAAGTATGAGCTGGATGTAGATAAGGAATTGAACAAGACCAGGATCACTATAATAGTAAACGAAAGAAAGAAGATCAGGGTCTCGAAAGTGAATATTATAGGAAATGAGCATCTTAAATTCGCCAATATAGTGAAGGTTCTCGGCACGAAACCTTCATGGCTCTTCAATCCCGGCATATTTAAAGAGGAGGTTCTCGAGGAGGATACGGACAAGATAAGGGCTCTATACGATGATATAGGATATCTCGATGTAGAAGTTACGCCTAAGCTTGACTATAGCGAAGACGGCACTCAGCTTTTTGTGACGTTTAATGTCAGCGAGGGTAAACAGTATCTTGTGGGAGCCATAAATATCACGGGTAATATAATATTGCCTGAAAAAGATATACGGTCCAAGATCAGGATGAAAGTTGGGAAGCCCTTTTCCAGGAGAGAGCTAAGGACCGATATGCTTGCTATACGGGAACTTTATTACCTTCATGGATATATGGATGCCGTGGTCGATGTGGATCAAAATGTGAACCCGGCGACGGGCAGCATGGATATAATTTATAACATAGACCCTAAAGAAGTGGTCTATGTAGGCAAGGTCATCATCAGGGGCAATACAAAGACCAGAGAGATAATCATTCGCAGGGAGCTCAGGATATACCCTGGAGACAGGTTCGATGGTTCGAAGATCAAGCGGTCAAAAGACAGGCTCTATAACCTGGGGCTGTTTGAGGATATAAGTTTTGATACCGAGCCCTCATCGACACCGCAGGTTCATAATCTTATAGTGGATGTTAAGGAGACGAAGACCGGAGAGTTCTCATTCGGCGGCGGCTACAGTTCGATAGATCAGTTCCTCGGTTTTGTTGAAATAGGCCAGAAGAATTTCGACGCGCTCAATTTCCCCACATTTACCGGCGGCGGGCAGCAGCTTACTGTCAGAGCCGAGATCGGCATGGTAAGACAGAATTACAATATAGGATGGGTGGATCCCTGGATATTCGGCTGGCCTTACCTCTTTGGGTTCGATCTCTACCGTACCAGTCATTCACGCCAGATAGATGTGGGCTGGGCTTATGATGAAACCAAGATGGGCGGTGACGTGAAGATAGGGAAAGAGTTGACAGAACATTTAAGGGCCGACGCGATGTACAGGCTTGAATACATAACTATAGGCGCCGTGCCGGATTATGCGTCGAAGGACTTCAGGGATGAGGAAGGCTCTAAAGTCATATCCGCAGGATCCATACAGTTAACGCAGGATACGAGAGACAATATATATAATCCGGGACGCGGGTATATAATCAGCGGTACTATAGAAGACGCGGGCGGTGTATTCATGGGCGATAAGGAATACGTGAAAGGGACTGCGACAGCCGCTTTCTATGCCACATTTTTTGAGAAATTCGTTCTGGAGTTGAAAGGGCGCGCAGGTTGGTCCTCTTCGTACGGAAAATCGAATTCCGTTCCTATATATGAAAGATTCTTCGCCGGCGGCGCCAATACGATCCGCGGATATAAGGAACGAAAAGTAGGCCCCAGGGACCTGGGTTCCGGCGAGCCTATAGGAGGCGAATCATTATTGATAGGCAATGCCGAAGTCACGTTCCCTATATATGAGAAGATATTGAAGGGCGCGATCTTTTATGATATCGGTAATGTCTGGGCAAAGAATAATGATTTTATGACCAGCGGCGACTATAAATCGGGCGCCGGTGTCGGCATAAGAGTGAATACTCCTGTGGGGCCTTTCAGATTGGACTGGGGCTATCCTCTTGCCAGAAACCATACTGATGATAAAGAGGGCGAGTTCTATTTTAGTATAAGCCGCGGATTTTAAATCAGTTGATAGTTAATAGTTGATAATTGATTGTAGTGCAGAAAACGAAAGGGGTGCAGGATGTTTAAGAGAACGGGTGCATTAGTTGCGGCGGTGATTATCGCGGCCGTATGCGTTACTTTTATCGGGGTCGATGCTTTCGCGAAGGAGTATAAGATAGGTTATGTGGATCTCGCTAAAGTTTCGGATGAGTATGCTAAGACAAAAGATTTTGAGAAGACTTTTGAAGTGCAGGTGAAGGCTAAAGACTCCGAAAGACAGAAGTTCGTGGATGAGATCAGAAAGCTGAAAGACGCGCAGGCGCTTCTTTCGGATAAGGCCAAGGCGGAGAAACAGGCGATCATAGACGGCAAGATAACGAATCTTCAGGAATTCGACAGGAAGGTCCGTGACGAGCTGATAAAGCAAAGGAACCAGATGCTCGGTGAGATACAGAAAGATATAGATACGGTGATATCGGCCTATTCCAAAGAAGCCGGATATGATGTGGTTTTGATAAAACAGACCGTGCTTTTCGCGGATTCCGATCTTGATCTTACGACTGAAGTGGTTAAGAGGCTGAATGCCGCCAAGAGATAGGAGTTTCTTTAACATCTATGTCAAAGACATTACAAGAGATAGCCGCGTTCGTTAAAGGTGAACTTCTGGGAGACGGCACGGTTTCGGTAAACGGTATAAACGGTATACGGGAGGCGGAAAGAGGAGAGCTTGCCTTTATAATAAACTCCAGGGATGGGGCTCTCATAGATTCTACGAAGGCCTCCTGTGTTATCGTTCCGAAAGACGTGAAAGGGCCTTTTAACAAACCGTTGATAAAGGTTGATAATCCTTCCGTAGCTTTTTCTAAGATAATAGAGTATGTCAATCCGGATAGTATCCCGCATCCTAAAGGTATCCATGAAACAGCCGTAATATCCAAAAGTGCGGTTTTGGGTAAGAACGTATCCGTTGGTCCTTACGCGGTTATTGCGGATAAGGTATCCATAGGCGATAATACGATCATATATCCATTCTCTTATGTCGGGAAAAATTCAAAGATTGGAAATGACTGTATAATATATCCGCACGTTATTATTCGTGAATCGATATCGATAGGCGATAGGGTCATAGTCCACCCCTCCAGCGTTGTTGGCAGCGATGGATTCGGTTACGATACTCAAAGGGATGGCACGCATTTCAAGATCCCGCAATTAGGTACGGTTATAATAGAAGATGACGTGGAGATAGGCTCCTGCGTAACCATAGACAGGGCCAGATTCAATAAGACCGTAATAGGCAGAGGTTCCAAGATAGATAATCTATGTCAGATAGCCCATAATGTTATTATAGGGCCGTATTGTCTTATAGCGGCGCAGACCGGAATATCCGGCAGCTCTGTTTTAGGAAGAAATGTTGTTTTCGGGGGCCAAGTCGGCGTTGCGGATCACGTAAAGGTGGGAGATTTTGTGATGGCCGGAGCTAAAACCGGCATATCAAAGTCTTTTCCCGCGCCGAAGACGGTACTCTTCGGTTATCCGGCCAGGCCCGTCGATAAAGCCAGAGATATGATAGCGTGTGTAGGGCTCTTGCCGAAATTATTTGAACGGGTTAAGGCGCTGGAGGCAAAACTAAAAGAATTAGAGAAGAAGTGATACGGCAAAAGACTATAAAAGATCCTGTAACTATAGAGGGCAGGGGCCTTCAGACAGGTTCAAAGACAAGATTAATTTTTAAAGGATCTCCCGCTGGCAGCGGGATAAATTTTATAAGGGTAGACCTGCCCGGAAGGCCGCTTATCAGCGTAAAGTCGATCTCTTTCGATGGTAACGCTGTAAAGAAACCGCATAGGACCGTTATCGGTTCAGGCCGGGCCGAAATCCAGACCACGGAACATCTCTTAGCCGCCATTTCCGGGCTCGGTATAAGCAATATAACAGTGGAGATAGACGGTAAGGAGCTGCCGGGGCTCGATGGAAGCTCCAGGGATTATGTGGCGCTTCTTGATCGAGCAGGATTGATAGAACAGGATGCGCCGGCCGAAAAACTGGTGATAAACAAGCCGGTATGGTGCGGTAGGAGGGATTCGTTTTTAGCGGTGTTTCCGCATCATGGATTACATATTTCATACTTTCTATCATACCCTGAGCCGAGTATAGGAGACCAATTTTTAAGCCTCGAAATATCCGAAGAAATCTTCAGGCGTGAAATAGCGCCTGCCCGGACATTTTGTATGAAGAGAGAAGCGCTTATTCTTTTGGCGCTTGGGTATGGCAGGGGCGCGGACTATAGTAATACGCTCATAATGGATAAGAGAGGCCCTGTTAAGAATAGTTTGAGATTCCCTGATGAGCATGTAAGACATAAGATACTTGACCTTATGGGTGATCTTAGTCTTGCAGGCATGCCGCTTCAGGGCCATATAGTGGCCATAAAGAGCGGCCATAGCCTTAATATGGAACTGGTGAAGAAATTAAAAGCTATCGCATAAAAAGAAGGAGATGAAATGGACAACAAAAAATTGGATATAAAAGGCAAGACTCTGGATGTTAATATTATTCAGAAGATTTTGCCGCACAGGTATCCCTTCCTGTTGGTTGACAGGATAATAGAATCGACCGATCAAAAAGTGGTGGGCTTGAAGAACGTTACTATCAATGAACCTTTTTTCCAGGGGCACTTTCCCGGGCATCCAATAATGCCCGGGGTCCTTATATTGGAAGCTATGGCTCAAGTTGGAGGAGTCGGCGCCCTGAACCTTTCTGAAAATCTGGGAAAACTGGCATATTTTTTAAGCATCAGTAAAGCGAAGTTTAGAAAACCTGTGGTGCCCGGAGACCAGCTCATAATAGAAGTAGAGATCATAAAGACGAAGCTCAGCGTTATGCAGGTGAAAGCGGTCGCTAAAGTTGCCGGTGAAGTGGTTACGGAAGCGGAAATGATGTTCGCTTTTATAACACCTAACGAATAGATATGGCTCGTATCGGACTCGTTGCCGGATATGGAGAGTTGCCTTTAATATTCGCCAGAAAAGCCAAAGAGCGAGGCGATACGGTAATAGCTCTGGGACTTAAGGGGTCGACCTCCGAAGATCTCGAGAAATATGTTGAAAAAATTTATTGGTTCGAATGGGGCGATCTGAAGAAAGCTCTTTTTATCGCGGTTACGCAGAGATTACGCAGAATTGCGCTTCTGGGTAAGATCGATAAAGCGATCCTGTTTAAAAATAGCGGAAAACTCGATGAAGAATCGAATAAGATAATCAAATCTTCCGGCGGGAAGAAGGATTATAATATATTAAAAGGAGTGGCCGATCTGGTTAAAACAGCAGGTATAGAGATAATAGATCCTACGCCGTATTTGGAAGAAATGATCCCTGTGAAAGGCATATTGACAAAGAGAGTACCCACCGGAGAAGAAGAGCTGGACATCGAATACGGACGCAAGATCGCGTCAGAGCTTGCCAGGTTTGATATAGGCCAGACCATTATAGTGAAAGATAAGACGGTCATCGCCCTTGAAGCTGTAGAGGGAACCGATGAAACTATACAGAGGGCGGGAAAGCTGGTGGACGGCGGATTTACCGTTGTGAAGATGGCGAGACCCGCTCAGGATGCAAGATTCGATGTTCCGCTAATCGGGCCGGATACCGTTAAGACGATAGTTCAGAACAAAGGGAAAGTCCTCGCGTTAGAAGAGAAGAAGACGTTCCTTATGGACAAAGAAGAAGTGGTAAAAATAGCCGATGAATCCGGCTTAAGCATAATAGTTATCTAAAATCCTTCTCCTTATAATACCGGCAAGTACCTGTGTATCTCGTGGCTGGTCACCCTGATCCTATAATCTTCCCATTCTTTCTTCTTATTTATAAGGAACCTTGTGAATATATGCTCTCCGAGGACCTCTTTTATCAAATGACTTTTTTCGGTCTCTTCGATGGCTTCAAACAGGTTCCCGGGCAACGCGACTAAACCTCTATCCTCTCTCTCGGACATCTCCATCTTATAAATGTTGGGTTCTATCGCCTCAGGTACCTTATATTTCTTCTCTATGCCTTCCAATCCCGCCGCGAGCAGGACCGCGAACGCCAGATACGGGTTGCATGAAGGATCGGGGCACCTGATCTCGGCTCTCGTCGCTTTTTCGTTTCCGGGCCTGTAGAGG
>JAQTPE010000028.1 GCA_028748925.1 Candidatus Omnitrophota bacterium | reverse complement strand
CAAATACGAGATCGATCAGGTCCAATTCAGGAAGAAGGCCTACGACTACGCGATGAAATACGTGGATATTCAACGTGAGCAGTTCAAGCGCCTCGGCATAATGGGCGAATGGGCCGATCCGTATCTGACTTTATCTAAGGATTATGAAGCGGCTATCATAAGGTCTTTCGGAAAGCTGGTAGATAAAGGATATATCTATAAGGATCTTAAGCCGGTAAACTGGTGTACCACTTGTGAAACCGCTCTTGCCGAAGCTGAGGTGGAGTATGAAGATAAGGTGTCGCCGTCCATTTATGTTAAGTTTGAATTAAAGGAGGGTACATCGTTCGTCATATGGACGACAACGCCGTGGACGCTGCTTGCCAATGTCGCGATAGCCGTACACCCGGACGCGGATTACGTACATGTAACCGGTAAGAGCGGCGAAGTTTATATAATGGCCAAGATGCTCGTCGATACAGCCATGAACAAGATCGGGATAAAAGGATATAAGGTGGTGAAGACAGTTAAGGGCAGAGAGCTTGAGGGGCTTGAAGCAAAGCATCCTTTTATCGACAGGGGCTCGAAGGTGGTGTTGGCGGATTATGTCTCGATGGAGGACGGGACCGGATGTGTTCACACAGCTCCGGGCCACGGCCAGGAAGATTACATTACCGGAAGAAGATACAAACTGCATACATTGATGCCGGTGGATCCCCGAGGCAAATTCGACAGTACATGCGGCGAATTCAGCGGCCAGCATGTCATAAAGGCGAATAAAGAGATCGTCGAAAAACTGAAGTCTCTAAACCGGTTATTGCACGAAGAAGAGGTGACGCATTCATATCCGCACTGCTGGCGGTGCAAGAAGCCGATAATATTCAGGGCCACGGACCAGTATTTCCTAAAGATAGATCATAATGATCTGCGCAAAGATATGCTGAAGACTATATCGACAGGTGTGAAGTGGATCCCCGAAGTGGGTGAGTCGAGAATATCCGCCATGGTCGCGAACAGGCCCGACTGGTGCCTGTCGCGCCAGAGATATTGGGGCGTTCCGATAATAGCTTTTTACTGCAGAGATTGCAAAGAGGTACTCCTCGACGCCGGGGTTATAGATCATGTCGCGAAGATCGTCGAAGTTGAAGGCGCCGACGCCTGGTTCGTAAAAAAAGAGGAGCTTCTTATGCCGGCCGGGACCAAATGTAAAAAGTGCGGATCCGGTAATTTCAAAAAAGAGACCGATATCATAGATGTCTGGTTCGATTCGGGCGTGAGCCATCAGGCTGTGCTGAAGAAACGCGAGATGCTCGATTACCCGTGTGAACTTTACCTTGAAGGTTCCGACCAGCATAGAGGATGGTTCCAATCGGCTCTTATAACCGCGATGGGAATAGATCAAAAAGCGCCTTATAAACAGGTGCTTACTCATGGCTTTGTCGTTGACGGGCTGGGTAAGAAGATGTCCAAATCCTTAGGCAATGTCATAACGCCCGAAGAGGTGATGAAGAAATATGGCGCGGATATATTGAGGTTGTGGGTGGCATCGAGCGATTATTCGGAAGATGTCAGGCTCTCCGGAGAGATACTGACCAGGCTTGCCGACGCGTATAGAAAAATAAGAAATACATACAAATATCTGCTGAGCAATCTGTACGACTTTGACCCCGAACGGGATAAAGTCGCTTTTAAGGATATGCCGGAATTTGACAGATGGATGCTTCATAAGCTTGCTCTATTGATAAAAGAGACCACCGTGAATTATGAGACGTACGCTTTTCACAAAGTATACAGGGATATCTATAACTTTTGCGTTACAGAGATATCGTCCTTATATCTGGATGTTATGAAGGACAAGATGTACACGTTCGCTAAGAACTCCGTTGAACGCAGATCCGGGCAGACTGTTATGCTTGAAGTGCTCGAGACGCTTCTTAAGCTGATGGCGCCGTTACTGGCGGTCACAGCCGATGAAGCGTGGGGATATATGAACGCAAAAGGCAAGAGTGAGTCGGTTCATCTCGAATTATGGCCGAATAGAGATCTTTACAATAGCTGGATAGACGAGAGCCTGGATAAGAAATGGGAAATATTGGTTAGTAAGAGAGAAGAAGTCCTGAAATCGCTCGAAGAGAAACGTTCTGCGGGTGAGATCGGCTCGGGACTCGAAGCGTCGGTTACGATAACTACAAACGATCCTCTGCTCAAAAAGATATTAAACGAGAAGAAGGATTTCTTAAGATACCTCTTTATAGTTTCAAATGTTGAATTGAAGGATGGTGAAGACGCCTTGTTGATAGAAAAGGCGCAGGGCAGCAAATGTTCCAGATGCTGGAACTATAGTCCGGAAGTCGGCTCGCATAAGGATCATCCTACCCTTTGCGAAAGATGCGTTAAAAATATCGGGGTGTAGATTTATCAAAATAGGAGAGCGCTTAATATGAAAAGAGTGAAAAAGGCGGCGAAGAAGAGGATGGTCAAAAGAGTGAAAGCGAAAAAGGCAGGCGCGCGAACTTTAGCGAAGAAGACGAAGATAAAGAGGATGCCCAAAAAAGATCTTAATAAGTATAAAGCCCTTTTGTTAAAAGAGCGCGAGAAGATAGGAGGGGGCATAGACCATATAACGCAGGAAGCCCTGAAGACGTCGCAAAGAGAAGCGAGCGGCGATCTTTCCGGTTACTCGTTTCATATGGCGGACATCGCGAGCGATAATTACGAAGTGGAGTTCTCGCTCGGCAGGGCGAGCGATGAACAAAATGTTATGTACGCGATCGATGAGGCGCTGAAGAGGATAGAGGACGGCTCTTATGGGAACTGCACCCAATGCGGAAAACCGATACCGAAGAAGCGTCTTAAAGCGCTGCCGCAAACGGAACTCTGTATAATCTGTCAGTCCAATAATGAAAAGAAATGATATTTAAGGTATTATCGATATCTTCGCTCATTCTGCTTATTGACAGGCTGACAAAGTATATTTTATTCAGAGATCTTTCCGAGGGGGAGTCGATCAGTGTGGTCCCGGGCATCTTTCATATCACATTGGTATTGAATAGCGGCGCGGCCTTTGGACTCTTAAAGGGGCGCAGCGCTTTCTTTATAGTATTGACGGCTCTTGTAATAGTCTTCATATGTTTTTATATCATTCGCGGCGGATGCAAGGATATCCTGACGCTGATTGCCCTGGGGTTCATATTGGGCGGCGCGGCGGGTAACCTCATAGACAGGGTCCTGTTTGGTTATGTGATAGATTTTCTCGATTTCCGGATCTGGCCGGTATTCAATATCGCGGACGCGTCTATTAACATAGGCGCTTTTATTTTAGTCATAAAGTTAATATTCGATAAAAGATGCTGTACGACATAGGTTTTTTAATATTCTCCGTTATATATCTGCCTATTCTGGTATTTAAAGGGAAACTGCATGGGGAGTTCCCGGAAAGGTTCGGCAGGTATGCTCCGTCCAAGGAGAGGGTGCTTCTATCCGGAAGAGACCGCATATGGATACAAGCGGTCAGCGTGGGCGAAGCAGCCGTATGCAAAAGTCTTATTCCACTCTTAAAAGAGAAGTTCCCCGGACATGATCTGGTGGTATCGACCATAACAAAAGCCGGTAACGACCTTGCGAAGAGGCTCTTTTCAAAAGATGCCATGATAATATATTTTCCGCTCGACTTCGGTTTTGCGGTGAAAAGAGCCTTAAAATATATCAAGCCCGCTATATATATAATGATAGAGACGGAGATCTGGCCCAATCTTCTTAATGAGCTTTCGCGCAATTCGATCCCTTCGGTAATGATAAATGGAAGGATATCGGACCGTTCAATAGGTAAATACCGGTTAGTTAAGCCTTTCTTGAAGACCGTACTCTCTAAAATAAGCTCATTCTGCATGCAGGATACCATCGATGCCGAAAGAGTGGTCTCTCTTGGCGCGCCTTCCGAAAGGGTGAAGGTTACGGGAAATATGAAATTTGACGCGGAAATCCCGGCCGATGCCGTCTCCCGGGATGTTGTCCGCCGGTCTTTGGGCCTGAACGGGGAAGAGGCTCTGTTTGTAGCGGGCAGCACTCATGAGGGCGAGGAAGAGATAATTGTCGAAGCGTTCAAAGAACTTATTTTTGAATTCCCGAAACTCAGATTGTTGATAGCTCCGCGGCACATTAATCGCGTCGAGAATGTCGAGAAGATCATAAAAAAATCCGGGTTCGAACCCGCAAGGGTCTCCCTGCTTAACGGATCGTGCCTGCCCGGTAAAACTCAAGATGCTGTGAAGGCGGGAATCGCCTGTTGTGAAAGACGGATACTGGTTCTCGACACGATAGGGCATCTTAACGAAGCTTATTCAGCCGCTACGCTGGTCTTCATAGGCGGGAGTCTCATTGAACACGGAGGGCAGAATCCCGTAGAGCCGGCAGTACTGGGCCGCCCCATACTATTTGGGCCGCATATGTTCAATTTCAAGTATATAACGAAAACCTTATTGAAAGAAGGCGCTGCCCTGCAGGTCACCGGCAAGGAAGACCTGGTCAATAGCTTGAGGACGCTTCTTAATGATCCCCTGAAGAGATCCGGGCTCGGTGATAACGCAAAGAGAGTGACCGAAGAGAACCGCGGCGCGACAAAAAAGAATTTAGAAGAGATAAGTGAAATATTAAGATGATAGATTTTATCTATTCCCTGATGACCGACAAAAGAAGAGGCGCGATATTTTTTCCGTTTAAGTTTGTTCTCTATCTGGTGTCATTGATATACGGATCGGCCGTTTTTTTAAGAAGGATACTGTATAAGCTGCATATATTCAATACCCGTAAGGCGCCGCTCGAGGTTATAAGCGTAGGTAATTTAACTCTTGGGGGCACGGGAAAGACCCCGTTTACGATGGCGCTGGCAAAGATACTGGAAGAGGATTTAAAGAAGAATGTATCTATCCTCATACGAGGCTACGGATGGGACGAGCAGGAGATGCTTAAACGAAATCTTGCCGATCTACCGGTCCTGGTAGGGCAGGATAGATTCCGGTCGGCGAATAAAGCGGTGAAACTTTATGGCAGCGATACGGCGATACTCGATGACGGTTTTCAGCATTGGGAGCTGGCAAGGGATCTGGATATAGTGCTGGTCGATTCCCGTAACCCGTTCGGTAACGGCCATCTCTTTCCGCGCGGCGTGTTGCGCGAATCAAAAAGATCGCTGGCGAGAGCGGATATTATAGTGCTCACAAAAAATGACGGGTCTTCCGGCGGCACGGGTAGTGTCAGGAAAGAAGTGGGCAACATCAATAAGAGAGCGGCAATCCTGGAAGCCGCGCATGTTCCAAAACATCTCTACGAGGGCAGAGCCAGATTGATCCACGGCCTGTCTGCGGTCAGAGACAAGAGGGTGATTCTTCTTTCCAGTATAGGAGACCCTCTGTATTTCGAAGAGACGGTAAGGGGGCTAGGCGCCGGCGTAATTGAGCATATAAAATTTCCGGACCATCATGATTACGGGAAAAAAGATATAGAGAAGATAACCGCAATATGCGATGAGAGGCATTTCGATTTCATAGTTACAACCGAAAAAGATATCGTTAAGTTGAACAGGTTAGGATTATTTATAGGCCGTTATAAAATATTGACCCTGGTGGTAGAAATGCGAATACTGTCGGGTAGGGAGAATTTGATTGATAGATTACATAGCCTCTATACTCGTTAGGGCTTTAAACATAATTTTTCATTTTACCCCTATAAGAGCCGATCTCTGGATAGGCAGATCTATCGGCAGAGCGGCTTTTTTCTTCAACAAAAAGAGGCGGTTGATAGCCTACGCCAATCTTAAGGCCGCTTTTGCCAAAGAGAAGAGCCCCCGGGAACTGCGGGCGATTACAAAAGATGTTTATGTGAATCTTGTCCAGACATTTTCCGAGATAGCGAGCCTTACTAAAGTAAACAAGGATTACGTGAATAGATACGTAGAAGTTGTGCATATGGAGCGTATAGAGAATGCGGCCAAGTCCGGCAGAGGCACTCTGCTTCTCACGGCACACTTCGGCGATTGGGAGCTTTCGAGCCTTGTGAGCGCCTTGAAAGGATTTCCCATAACTGTTCTGGCGCGGGAACAGAAGATGAAACGTTTGAATGAATTGCTGAACCGCTTGAGAGAGTCTAAAGGATGCAAAGTCGTGAGAAAGGGGATGTCGACGAAGAATATCTTTAAAGAGCTTTACGGGAAGAATATGGTCGGCATATTATCCGACCAGGACGCGGGCAGAAAGGGAACGTTCGTAAATTTTTTCGGGCGTCCGACATCGGCTCATATAGGGCCTTTTGAGATAGCAAAGCATACGAATTCCATAATATTACCTAACTTTATAGTACGTACCGGAGGGCCGTTTCATAAATTATATCTCGAAGAGTATATCGATGTCAGGCAGTCGGAAGATAAGCAGGGTTTGATAGACGGTCTTCAGAGATATATGTCGCTCCTGGAAAAATATGTAAGAAGATATCCGGCGCAGTGGTTATGGCTGCATAAAAGATGGAAGTCTACGCCCAAGAGGACGATCCTTGTACTCAACGACGGCAAAGCCGGCCATCTTAATCAGTCGCTTGCGGTGGCGCGTCAGATACAGCGGGCGCGGGCGACTCAAAATTACAGGATAGAGGATACCGATATAATGATTTTGGACGTCAAATATAAGAGTAAATTTTTTAGAGCCCTCCTCTTATTTGCGTCGATATTCGCTTCGTGGAGATGCCACGGCCGCATGGGTTTTATGAAGATGTGTCTTGAGGGGAATTCTTATGATAAGCTCATGAAGACGTACGCCGAATTTATAGTCTCCTGCGGCTCGAGCCTGGCGCCTGTAAACATATTCATGTCCAAAGAGAATAACGCGAAGAACGTGGTGGTGATGGATCCGGGCATTCCGCGGGGCGCGAATAAATTCAGTTTCGTCATTGCGCCGAAGCACGACAAGATTAAGAAGGGCAGGAATATAATTACGACGACACTTGCGCCGAATCTCGTGGATACCAGGATGCTCGAAGAGGCCGCCGAAAAGTTTAAAAGAGACGCGAATATCACGAAGAGTAATGTTATCGGACTTTTGATAGGGGGTGATAATCCGGAGTTTGCGCTCTCGGATAATTTATTAAAGAAGACCTTGTCCGATATCCTTAAGATATGCGAATCGAATGACGCCGATCTGCTCGTTACGACTTCACGTCGTACAAGTAAGGCGCAAGAATCTATCATAAAGGCCGCATTGCGGAAAGACCCGAGATGCAGGCTGCTCGTGATAGCGAACGAGAATAATCCGGAGGGAACTCTGCCAGGGGTCTTGGCATTGAGCAGCGTCGTTATCGTCTCCGGCGAATCGATATCGATGATTTCCGAGTCTGTGAGTTCGGGCAAGAAGACGGTGGTCTTCAGCCTCGATAAGAAAACCAGCGGCATGACCAAACATGAATCTGCCCTCGAGAGTCTTGTGAAGGAAGGCTATATATCTGTTGCCAGGATGGGGGAGCTCATATCGCTTGTGGGCAGGGCGCTCAAAGATCCTTCTCCGGCGAAGAAGGTCGATGATACGGAGAAGATCTATAATGCGATGAGAAGCTTGATATAAAGTAGCCGCCGGATAAGCAGGAAGATTATGAACATATTGCAGATTTTGCCATCATTGGATGTCGGAGGAGTCGAGACGGGGACGATTGACCTGGCGCGGTACCTTGTGCGCGGCGGCCATAAAGCTATCGTCATCTCCGGAGGCGGAAGGCTCGTCAAAGAGCTCGATAAGATCGGTGCGCGCCACTATACGTTGCCTGTGGGCAAGAAGTCCATATTCAGCGTGATAAAGATGGTCAGAAGGGTCTGCGATATCATACGCAATGAGGATATAGATATCGTGCATGTCCGTTCGCGTGTTCCGGCCCTTATAGCCTATATAGCGTGCAGGATCACGAACCGTATATTTTTAACCACCGCTCACGGTTACTATAAAAAGCACTTCTTAAGTAAAGTGATGAGCTGGGGCCGGTTTGTAATAGTGCCGTCGAATGTAATAGCCAAACATATGATCTCCGATTTCGGAGTGCCGTACGACAGAATCCGTTTCATACCGCGCGGCGTAGACCTCTCAAAATTTAAGTTCAGATCTCCCGGGACATATCATTCGAAAGAATTCACGGTCGGAATGGTTTCGAGGATTACTCCATTAAAAGGGCATTCGTTCTTCATAAAGGCGATATCTCTTCTTCGTAAGGATATACCAAACCTGAAAGTTGTCATAGTCGGCAGCGCCGCCAAGGACAAATACATGGGCGACCTTCAGATGCTTACCAGAAGATTTGGCCTTACCAGGATTGTGGAATTCCTGAGTGCCCGTGAGGACATACCCTCGATAATGCATGGACTGGATTGTCTGGTATCGGCCACTATAACGCCGGAAGCTTTCGGCAGGGCGATCGTTGAGGCGCAGGCCTCGGGAGTTGCCGTAGTATCCACTAAGGTGGGCGGTGTTGTTGACATAATAGAGGATGGCAAGAGCGGCCTCTTCTGTAACGCCCAGGATCCGAAAGATATGGCCGACAAGATATTGAAACTCTATCGGGATAAGGATCTCCGGGCTAAGCTGGTTATGGGCGGCAGAAAAAGGGTCGAGGAGAATTTTAACCTCGATATCATGATGAAGAAGACGCTGTCCGTGTATGAGGAAGCATTGAAGGCGGTTAATATACTTGTAATAAAGATGAGCGCCATAGGGGATGTGATATTGAGCGTCCCCTCGTTAAGAGCGATAAGGTCTAAATACAAAAATGCGGACATAAAAGTACTTGTAGGATTACAGGCCCGGGATGTGTTGGACGGATGTCCTTATATAGGCGGCAAGATAGTATGCGATTTTACGGGTAAAGACAAGGGGTTATACGGTCTCTGGAAATTGGGAGAAGATCTCAGGAAATGCTGTTTCGATATAGTTATAGATCTTCAGAATAATAAGAAGAGCCATATGCTCTCTTTCTTAAGCCTCGCTCCGTTAAGTTACGGTTACAGCAACGGCAAGTTCTCATTTCTTATGAATAACCGGATCAAAGATGATGCGCCGTATCTCGATCCTATAGAGCATCAATTCAGATTATTGAGATCGGCGGGCATAAAGCCGGTCGATAAGCACCTTGAGCTATGGCCCTCGTCCTCGGACGCCGAAAGAATAGACGCCCTCTTCCTGGAAAATTGGATAAAGCCCTCACAGAGCCTGATAGGTATAAATGCGAGAGCGTCATCGCGGTGGAATTCAAAGAATTGGCCGCCGAAACGGATAGCCGAGTTGTGTGACAGGCTTGCGAAAGAGTTCAACATGCGGGTGGTACTTACCGGAACCAAAGAGGATGCGCTATTCATAGAGAAGATAAGGGCGATGACGGCTTCAAAACCGGTGGCGGCGGCGGGAAGGACGGCCGTTATGGAACTGGCAAGCCTTATAAAGAGATGCAAGATATACATAACACCCGATTCTGCGCCTATGCACATCGCCTCGGCGCTTGGCACGCCTTTCATTGCGCTTTTTGGCCCGACCGATCCTGTAAGACATGTGGCGCCCTCGAAAGATTACGTCGTTATAAAAAAGAATCTGAAATGCAGCCCTTGCTACAATCCGAACTGTTCAAAAGGCCTTAAGTGCATGAGCGGCATAGAAGTCGAAGAGGTCTTTACCGCCGTAAAAAATATTTTATCCAGGAGCGAAGGGGCGTTATGAGAGTACTTCACGTAAATACGCATATGAATATCGGAGGGATAGGGCAGTATATAATATCGCTGGCCAAGGCGCTGAAGAGGAAGAGGGTGGAATGTTTTGTCGCTTCGAGCGGGGGCGAGCTTACATCCGAGCTTGTCAGGCTGGATATCAGGCATATTCATCTGGATATGAAGACAAAATTTGAATTCGGGCCTAAAGTATTCCGTTCGAGTTCCCAATTAGCCCGGATTATAAAGGATAATAAGATAGATCTTATCCACGCGCATACGAGGGTTTCGCAGGTTGCCTCATATCTTGCTTCGCGCCGCACCGGTATTCCTTATATAGCTACTTGCCACGGCTATTTCAATGCCAGACTTTCGAGAAAGCTATTCGATACATGGGGAGAAAGAGTCATAGCTATAAGCGAGGCCGTCAGATCCCATCTGGAAAAAGATTTTGGCGTAGATCCCCGGAGAATAAAGGTAATATATAACGGCATCGATATAAACCGGTTTACTAATATCTATTCCGCGGATCAGATAACGAGAGCAAAAAGATCCCTGGGTATTCAGTGCGGAGATGTTGTTGGAACGATGGGGCGATTATCTTCGGTGAAAGGGCAAAAATTTCTAATAGAGGCCATGAAAGAGATCGCCTCCAGGTCAAAGGATACCCGGTGCCTGATAATAGGGAGCGGCCGCGAAGAGGAGGCATTAAAAGAGCTGGCCAGGTCGCTCGGCCTGGAAGACCGCGTAGTCTTTACCGGAGCGGCGTATATGGATATACCTTTATATCTGGCCTGCATGGACATATTTGTACTGCCTTCGATAGAGGAGGGGCTGGGTCTCGCTCTTCTTGAGGCGATGAGCTTAGGCAGGCCCTGCGTAGCGTCCGCCACAGGCGGTATAAAGGATATAGTGAATGATGGAGTTAACGGTATTCTCACACCCGTAGGAGACAGTCTTGCAATAGCGAATGCCGTACTGAAGATATTGAACGACAAACCTTTTGCGAAAAATATTTCGGAGAATTCAAGAAATTTTGTAAAGGGCAGATTTTCTATTGAGGCCATGGCGGACAGTGTTATAGATCTATATGGAAAGGTGATTCATGCGGAACATTAAGAAGAAGCTCTTCTGGGGTATCGCCGCATTTTTTACCGCGCTTATAATTATCATCTCCTATGCGGGGTTCAGATCAGCTTCGGTCGTGCCGGTATTGATGTACCATTCTTTTGAAGTTGAAGAAGGTGAATCGATACCTTATGTCTCTCCGGAGGTGTTCGCCAGGCAGATAGAATTCCTGGCAAAACACCATTACAACGTCGTAGGACCCGATAAGGTTATCGCTTACATGACCGGGGTCGAGAAGATGCCTGCAAAGACCGTCGCTATCACTGCGGATGACGGATATTACAATTTTTATCTGAACGCCTACCCATTGTTAAAAAAATATAATATGCCCGCGACCATTTTTCTAATTACAGATAAGATAGGAGACAGCGGCTATTTGGGCTGGAAGGAATTGCGCGAGATGTCCGATTCCGGGCTTGTGACCGTAGGCAGCCATACAAAATCGCATCCCTGGATACCGTCGATATCCGTGTACGAAGATAGGCTTTGGGATGAGCTGGCGGGCTCCAAAGAGATCCTGGAAAAAGGATTGGGCAAGAGAGTCGATTTTATATGTTATCCATTCGGCGGCTTTAACGATCTGACCAAAGAGACGGCCCAGAAAGCGGGTTATAAAGGAGCTTTCACTACCAATCCGGATAAGAGGAGCGCTATAAACGATATCTATGCTATAAGGCGCATAAAGATGTCATCGAGATCCGCGAATCCGGTTATCCTGCGAGGCAAAGTCTCGAGATATTATGCATGGTTCAAGGAGCGCAGATGATAAAAAGCTCAGGCGGTGGAAAGAAGATACTCATAGTTAATGTGAATTGGATAGGAGATGTTATATTTTCCACTCCTTTCATCAAAGCTGTCCGTGATGCCTATCCCGACGGTTATATAGCCTGCCTTATACATCCAAGATGCAAAGAGATCCTTAGCGGGAGCCCCCGCATAGACGAGATTATCGTTTACGACGAAAAAGGAGAGCACAGGGGCATAGTCGGTAAACTGATGCTCATATCGTATCTGCGCAAAATGCGCTTTGATATAGCTTTCATACTCCACAGGTCTTTTACCAGGGCGCTCTTAACTTTTCTGGCGGGAGCGAAGGAGAGGGTAGGTTATCCTACGAAGAACAGGGGTTTCCTGCTTACCAGGGCCGTAAACCTGCCGGAAGAAGATATCCATAAAGTGGAATATTTTTTGAATATCGCCAGAGGCTCTGGTATAAAAGTGCGCGAAAATTCTTATGAGTTCTTTGTGCCGGACGCGGATAGAGATAGCGTGAAGAGGTTATTAGAAAAGTACGGCGTAACGGATAGCGACCGCCTTGTAGTCTTATGCCCCGGCGGCAACTGGGGCCCGAAGAGATGGCCCAAGGAGAATTTCGCGAAGCTGGCGGATATGCTGGCCGCGGGCTTGAGCGCAAAGATAGTCCTCTCAGGCGCAAAGAAAGACGTTGCATTGGTGGAAGAGGTGAGCGGCATGATGAAGAGCGCTGCGGTGATCTCATGCGGCCTGACCACGCTCAAAGAATTAGGGGCGCTGTTGGAGAGAGCGGATCTGGTTGTCGCAAATGATTCAGGTCCGATGCATCTGGCTGTGGCTATGAGGTCCAATGTCATAGCGTTATTTGGGCCGACATCGCCCAAATTGACGGGGCCATACGGAAAGGGTAATTACAGGGTTATATGGAAGACCAAAGATTGCGCGGTACCTTGTTACGATGCCGCATGTACCGACAACCGCTGTATGGCGCTTATAACACCGGAAGAAGTCTTTAAAGAAGCCGAAAGGGTCCTGAATGCCGTCGATAGATAAAACGCAGATCAGGCGCATACTCGTAATAACTTTAAGCAATATAGGCGATATAATATTGACGACGCCGGTTATAAGGGCCCTGTCTAAGGAATTTCCCGGTTCAAGGATAGACGTGATGGTCGGCCCGAACGGCAGGGATATATTCGATAAAGATCCGAGGATATTTAAGCTCATAATCTATGATAAGCATATCTCAATAGCCGAAAAGAGAAGGTTGCAGCTTAAATTGAAGAAGCTGAAATACGATATTGTGGTCGATCTGAGGAATACGGTATTCCCGCTTTTATTGGCGCCCAGGTATCGCACAAGCCCGATCCAGTCTTTTCCGAAAGACGTAGTGCATAAGAAAGAGAGACATCTCTACAGGCTCATTCCGTTTGGTATCGGGGACCCTGGCGAGAGATCGTATATACACATAACCAAAGAGGATGAGGATATCGTCGGTGATCTTATCAAGACGAATGCGGTAAACGATCCGATTGTTGTAGTGAGCCCGGGCGCCAAGAGCCATTTGAAGAGGTGGACCGTTGAAGGGTTCGCCGAAGTCTGCGATGGTTTAATCGGCGCATGCGCCGCGAACATAGTCTTTGTGGGAACCGGTCAGGATAAAGAGATCGTCCTGTCCATTGGCGGCAAGATGAAGAATAGATATCACGATTTTGTTGATAAGACGAATATAAGGCAGCTCGCAAGCCTCTTAAAACGTTCGAAGCTTCTTATAACCGGTGACAGCGCGCCTATGCATCTCGGATGCGCCGTCGGCGCGAAGGTGCTGGCGATATTCGGCCCAACGGATCCCAAAAAGTACGGGCCTACGGGAGAATTCGACGCTGTTATAAATAAGAGATTATTCTGCTCGCCGTGCGAAGTTGCCGCATGTAAATACGGACACGAATGTATGAAGCTCGTGTCTGCAGACGAGGTGCTGGATCAGGCTAAGATGATGATCGAGGGGTATGAGTAAGAGAATAATTATAGTCAGGATGGACAGGATCGGGGATGTGGTGTTGTCGGGCCCCGCCATAAAAGCGGTGCGGGACGCGTATCCGGATAGCCGCATAGCTGTCCTTGTCAGGCCATATGCCAGAGAAGCGGTGGACGGCAATCCTTACATAGATGAGGTGATAACTTACGATAAGCGCGGAAAAGAGAAGGGTCTATTCGGAAAGATCAGGTTTATTTCGAACCTGAGGCATAAAAGATTCGATCTGGCCGTCATACTTCATCCTAATAATAGTTCGCATATAGTTGCGTATCTGGCGGGAATACCGAAGAGATTGGGGTATGATAAGAAATTAGGCGTATTGCTTACAAAAAAGATACCTCATACGAAACAGTACGGGCTTAAACATGAGATAGATTATAATATCGATCTTTTGCGATATATCGGCATCAAGGGATCGGATAAGAGCCTTCATCTGCCCGTCAACAAGGCGAGTGAAGAGAGAATAAATAATTTATTCAACAAGAATGGGATCTCGCGGAAAGAGACGGTGATTACGATCCATCCGGCAGCGAGCTGCCGGTCCAAAAGATGGTCAACGGAACGTTTTGCGAAAATCTCCGATATCCTTGCCGAAAAGTACGGCGCCAGGATAGTCATAATCTCCGGTCCCGGCGGCGATAAGACGGTGGGAGACAACGTCGCAAAGCTTATGAAGTCAGCTGCCCTTAACCTTTCGGGGAAGACGAGCGTATCCGATATCGCGAGCATATTGAGAAGGTCGAAGCTCTTGATATCAAACGACTCCGGTCCGGTGCATATATCATGCGCTGTGGGCACACCCGTCATATCGATATTCGGCCGTAAAGACAGGGGGCTATCGCCCGAACGCTGGGGGCCCATCGGTAAAAAAGATATCGTTCTGCATAAAGACGCGGGCTGCGTAATCTGTCTCGCCCATAATTGCAAACTCGGCTTCAAATGTCTCGACATGATAAGCGTCGAAGAAGTCATCTCCTCCGCCGATCAAATCCTTCTCCCACGATAATTTATTCACTTCCAGCTGTAAACCTAAGCCTCGTTATGTTCCGCACAAGCCACCAAATATGGTGGCATGAAGAATGTTCCCCCGCCAGATTTGCTTTTCGCAAATCTAAG
>JAQTPE010000027.1 GCA_028748925.1 Candidatus Omnitrophota bacterium | reverse complement strand
GAGGCCTTGGCAAAGGCCAGAAGGTGTACTGCTTATGTTTAACAATAGAGCGAGAGCTATAAATATGGAACTTAATACGATAGAATGGATTACAGGGACCGCAAACAGTCCGGCAAGCGCTATTCCCACACAAAAAGGTATAACTATATAAAGAATGGGCCGCTTCATCCCGCACCTTCTCCTGCTCTTTTTCCGCCTTGAAGAAGGTGCGGGATCATTCTATCGATACCCCGTCTTTTATCTTCTCGTAGAGTTTTTTACCTACCCCTTTAACCTTCCTGAGCTCTTCTACTGACCTGAAATTTCCGTTCGTTGATCTGTACTCTACGATACGGCCTGCCAGAACTTTGCCCACACCTTTAAGTTTCATGAGTTCGGCGGCGTCGGATTCGTTTATATTTATCCTGGGAGTCTCGACCAAAGAGTATTCCGCGGAATAAGCCTGCCCCGTTAGAGAACCTGACGATTCCTCCAATGGGGCAAAATTATTCGACTTTATATCTACATAGGTCGTCTTTTTTCGATATAACCCGAGGATTAGCCCCGCGAGAAGGATGGCGAGCAGGGCGAGAAGAATGAATTTTTCCCGTTTTTCGAGGTTGAACATTCAGCCTATAACTATGTTGACTAATTTCTTTGGGACGATTATGAAGTTTTTGATGGTCTTACCGCCCGTAATCTCTTTTATCTTTGGATCCGCAAGAACATTCTCCTTCAAGCCGTCTTCTTTAATATCCGCCGGAACTTCTATCCTGGAGCGTAATCTTCCGTTCACCTGGACCACCATAGTAACAACATCTTCGACTATCGCGGATCTGTCGTATTCGGGCCATCTCATTTTGAATATGCTATTCGGTTTACCCAGTATATGCCAAAGCTCTTCGGCGATATGCGGGACAAATGGCGATAGAAGCATCACAACGGCTTCGACGGCCTCATCCAGGGTCTTCTGCCTGAGAGAATCGTTTACGCTTCCACCGGCCAGGAGATCATGCGTCTCATTGACGAGTTCCATTATGGAGCTTATGGCCGTATTGAAATGAAAGCCTCCATCGAGATCTTCGGTAACTTTCTTTATAGTAAGGTGTGTCTTGCGCCTCAGCGATAGCTCCTCTTTGGTCATAGTTGTCTTTTTACTATCAACTTTCAACTCTGAACTATTAACTTTCTCAACGAGCCTCCATACCCTGCCTAAAAATCTGTATGAACCTTCGGCGCCGCGGTCCGACCACTCCGCGTCCTTTTCCGGCGGCCCGATGAAGAGAGTATAGAGCCTTACGGTATCGGCGCCGTAATCGGATATCAGCTTGTCGGGGCTGACAACGTTACCCTTGGATTTCGACATCTTCGCGCCGTCTTTTATTATCATGCCCTGCGTGAAGAGATTTTTGAAAGGCTCGTCAAATCCGGTCATCTTTATGTCGAACAAGAATTTCGTTATGAACCTGGAATATAATAAATGCAGTATAGCGTGTTCCACGCCGCCTATGTACTGATCCACGGGAAGCCATCTATTTACAAGCTCCGTATCGAATGGCCTGTCCTCAAGCTTGGGCGTTATGTACCTGAGATAGTACCAGCTCGAATCGACAAAAGTATCCATGGTGTCGGTCTCTCTCCTGGCAGGGCCGTGGCACTTCGGACATTTCGTATTGACGAATTTATCGGAAAATTTCAGAGGAGACTCCCCCGTCGGCCTGAATTCAACATCCTTGGGCAAAAGCACCGGCAGTTCTTTCCCGGGCACCGCTATGGCGCCGCACTTATCGCAATATATAATTGGTATAGGCGCACCCCAGTAACGCTGGCGCGATATGAGCCAGTCCCTTAATCTATACTGGACCGAACGCTTACCGAGCTTATTCTTTTCAAAATAGTCCGCTATCTTTTCGATAGCGTCTTCCGAACGCATACCATCGAATTGGCCGGAATTAGTCATTATGCCCTCTCCGACATGGGCCTCCTTCATCGTGCCGGCATCTATAGGATTTTTCGGATCATCTATTACCACTTTTATAGGCAGTTTATACTCCTTCGCGAATTCAAAATCCCTCTGATCGTGTGCCGGGACAGCCATTATGGCACCCGTGCCATATTCCATAAGGATGTAATTGGATATCCATATGGGCACCTTTTCATTATTGACGGGATTTATTACGAATCTGCCGGTAAATACACCCTCTTTCGCCACCTCGGCGTCCGCCCTGGAGATCTTGCTCTCCGCGCGCATCTTCTCTATTAACTTAAGCGCGGCCGCCGCTTCTTTAGAGCCGGATATCAGTTTTTCGACCAAAGGATGCTCCGGGGCCAGAGCTATGAATGTGGCGCCGTAAATAGTATCTATCCTTGTTGTGTAGCATTTTAGCCTATCCGGCAGTCCATCGATCTTAAAGTCTATCTCTACGCCTTCGCTCCTGCCTATCCAGTTCTTCTGCATGGCTTTAACGCGCTCTGGCCAGTTAGGTAATTTATCCAGATCTTTTAACAATCTCCCGGCGTAATCCGTTATCTTGAAGAACCACTGCTCGAGATCCTTCTGCAGGACACCGGAGTCGCACCTTTCGCATGCGCCGTCTACCACCTGTTCATTCGCGAGGACCGTTTTGCAGGAAGGGCACCAGTTGACGAACGCTTTCTTCTTATAGGCAAGGCCCTCTTCATAGAGTTTGGTAAATATCCATTGGGTCCATTTATAATAATCCGGCAGACACGATATGACAACCCTGTCCCAGTCATATTCAACACCCCACTGGTCGAGCTGGCGCTTCATCGTCTTTATATTATTCAGCGTAGACTCTTCCGGATGGATGCCCCCCTTTATGGCGGCATTCTCCGCCGGGAGGCCGAACGCGTCGAAACCCATGGGAGTGAGCACATTAAATCCCCGCATCATCTTGTAGCGCGCCACGACGTCGCCTATAATATAGTTCCTGCCGTGTCCCACATGAAGAGCCGCCGACGGATACGGGAACATCATAAGGCAGTAATATTTATCTTTGTAGTCAGCGGTATCTACCTTAAATAGCCCCTTGGAGCGCCAGAACTTCTGCCATTTTGATTCAATCCTGTCGAATGGATACAGCTTTTCGTCGTTCGTCATGATTTCCTTTGAGCCTGCCGGGGAAATATCACCCGGAGTTACCCCCGCTTAATCATCCTCTTCACAATCGCTAAATTTCTCTTATCATCTCTGTCCGAATCTTTCGGCGTTTCGAGAATAAACGCCGCGGATCTTAATTTCGGAGCATTGATGATGCGTTTCATGGCCGGTAGGCCTATATTACCCTTACCTATATGCTGGTGTCTATCGACGCGGGAACCAAATTCGGACAAGCTGTCATTAAAATGGACCACTTTGATCTTATCAAGCCCGATCAATTTATCGATTTTTTTCAATGTATTTTCGAACCCCGCCTTAGACTTAACATCATAGCCGGATTCGAATGTGTGAGCCGTGTCGAGGCATACGCCAATCCTTTCAGGATGGTCTAATTTTCCTATCATGCGTTCGATATGCTCAAACCTGTATCCTATACATGAACCGGATCCGGCCGTATTCTCCAAAAGTATCATCGTCCCGGGTTTTGTCTTATTTATTATATGATTCAAAGCTTCGCTGAATCTTATTATTCCATTATCTTCGCCGGTACCGACATGGCTTCCAAGATGCGTAACGACATATTCTGCTCCCAGGACGTCGGCTCTTGCGATATCCTCCATATACGCTATTATCGATCTCTTGTACAGTCCGTCTACCGGTGTGGCGAGATTTATTATATAGGGTATATGGACCACTACGGGAGCTATATCATAATCGATTTTGAGCTTCCTGAAATTTTCTATATCGGACGATTCGAACTCTGTAGCCTGCCAGCTTCTGGGATTACGGCTGAATATCTGCATGGCGTTGCATCCGAGAGCCTTAGCCCTCTCGAGCGACTCCCATATCTTTCCGGCTATTGAGACATGTACTCCGATTCGTCGCATAGATAAATTCATGGTGCTGGAGGAGGGAGTCGAACCCTCACAAGCTTGCGCTTAATGGTTTTTGAGACCATCGTGTATGCCATTCCACCACTCCAGCGTTGTTTATTATCTCTCAAATCCGTAGCGATATTATATAATCATTGGTCGTAATAGACAAGAATTTTTAAGGTCGCTATGATTGGTATACCATAGTGGTTGAATAACATATTTGACAAAGGTGTTTGAATATTTTATAATATTTTTTGTAATGAAGAGATTCGCTGCAAGAGTAAAAAATGAAGTAATTAAACTCAGGAAGAGCGGGCGCTCTCTATCAGAGATATCGCGCATTACCGGAATATCGAAGAATACAGCATATCATTGGGTAACCGGCATAGAACTTACAAGCCTTCAGAAAAATAGATTACTAAGAAAAGAGATTCGATGCGGTAAGAGAGGGCTGCTAAAAGCCCATAAAATAACACGGGCGAAAAAAATAAAATGGGAGCGGGATCTTGTCTCCCGGATGAAACAATATGAGAATATTGTTAATAAAAAAAGCGCCTTTGCAAAATTATTATGCGGAGTATTATACCTTTGCGAGGGAGCTAAATACCCTTCCTCAAAACAGATGATATTCGGAAGCACGGATCCTATGATGATAAAAACTTTTCTTTGTCTGCTAAGAAACAATTTTACTATTGACGAGAAAAGAATTAGATGTAGAATAATGCATAGATACGATCAGGATGGTGAGCAGCTAAATAAATACTGGGCGTATATTACGAGAATACCTTTATCACAATTTTATAAGCATTACAAAGATAAACGCACAAAGGGGTCTGTCACAAAGAAACCGAATTATAAAGGAATATGCGCTGTTCAATACAATAGCGTAGACCTTCAGTATGAACTTCAATTAATAGGACAATCTATCTATTCGATAAAAGATTAGTGGGGCCGTAGCGCAGTTGGGAGCGCGACTGAATGGCATTCAGTAGGCCGGGAGTTCGATCCTCCCCGGCTCCACCATTCTGCTTCGCCAATCAGAGAGTAAAGCTCGGGTATGGCTTCGCAGAAATGAATTCTGTAAACTCTCTGCGAAGCTCTACCGTAGTTAGCTTATACAAGAGCGAAGCAGGACAATGAATCGTGTTACGTATACGGTCTATTTCGTGAACCAATATATCCTGAACCTTGCGTAATCAAATGACCTTCACAATAATGAATGTTATATCATCGTGCTGTCTGGATTTTGGCTCAAACCTGCGCAGATCTTTCTCCATTGCATTGAGCATCTTATCGGGCGGAAGGCCCTTAGAAAGCGTTACGGCCCTGATAAGTCTCTCTGCGCCGTAAAGTTCCCGCCGCGCATTCATCGCTTCCGTGACCCCATCGGTATAGAGTACGAATATATCGCCTTTATCAAACGATAACTCTCCGCTGGAATAGTATGAATCGACCAAACCGAGCGGCATGCCGTCTGGCACATCCAGTAATTTCACTTCACCAAGATGGTTTAAATGAATGGCCGGCAAGTGCCCGCCGCTCGAAAATCTTAACTTTTTTTTCTTCATATCGAATACCATATAGAACATGGTAACGAAGAGCCCGGAAGACGACTCTTTTACCAGCTTCGCGTTGAGGCCGCTCAAAACATTCTCCGGCAATACTCCGGCCGCGGCAAAATATTTGAATTCACTCACGACCATGGCCATGAAGAGGCTGGCAGGTACGCCTTTACCCGACACATCGCCTATCATTACACCGAGCGAGCCGCCGCCGAAGTCCCTGAAATCATAAAGATCGCCGCCAACCTGATGCGCCGTGAACATGGCGGACTCTATCCTCAACCCCTCGACTTCCGGAATGCTTTTAGAGAGGAAGCTCTCCTGTATCTTTTTCGCTATATTAAGCTCATTTTCCAAAAGCAGCCGCTTTTTCCACTCCGAAATATATTTGTGGAGCGTAAGGGACATATAAAGCAGGATCATGATCGCGGCCGGATAGAAGAGATCTATCCATATTCCCCATATGTTAAATACCAGTATGGAGGACATCCAGAAAAAGAGTTCCAGGAGAATAAGTATCAAAAGGCCCTTTATGGGCTTTGTCTTTAATGTGGCTATAGCGATCATGATGGAGAGCATAGCCATAATGAGAAGATTTATACCTTTAGAGGCGCGGGATATAAAACGTCCCGATAGAAGAGAATTAAACACCTCGGCATGTATTCCAAATCCGGGATAGAGCGTTTCGAACGGGTTAGGATGAAGATCTACGGTCCCTGCGGCGGTAAGCCCGACTACGCATACCTTATCTTTAAAGAGCTTGAGATCGAGAATCGGTTTTTGCCCTATCGCAGGCGCCACGAACGACTGCACTATATCGAAATACGAATAGTGCTTGTACGTCTTGCCCCATTTACCGGAAAAATTTATAAGCATATTGGAAGAATCGTCCAAAGGTATCTTTAAACTACCCGATGAGATATGCCTGCCGGGCGAGATCACGGCGTCTTTGACGGGCATGTCCAAATAATCGCATGTGGCCAGATATGATATATATGGATACCAGTTGCCGCCGTAATTCACCAATAGCGGGACGCGCCTGAACTTCCCGTCTATATCGGGGAATATATTTATATGACCTTCGCCCTTATCCGCGAGGCTGAATCTTAATAGATTCTTCGCGGCATACCCGGTCGCCGACGCAAAATCGGTTCTCTTATCCGGGTTTAATTCGAATACAAAAGGCAGATAGACATTTTTTGCGTCCCGTATGGCGCTCTCAAGATCGTCATCGCCTTCCTGAGCTTCGGGGAAAAATATATCGAATATTATCGATTTGGCGCCCGACTCGGAAAGGGCTCTTATAAGAAGCGCGTGATAACTTCTCGCGATAGGCCATTGGCCGAAATTCTTCAAAGTATCATCGCCTATCTCTATGAGCGCCACTTTATCGGTAACCGCAGGCGCGGGCCTTAAGCGAAATCTGAGATCGAGCGTTTCGAGTTCGTAATTATCCGTCAGTCTTAAGCAGGAGATGAGAAGGATCGAGAGGACTGCTATCGGGAGGATCAGGTAATGAGATAATCCGGCTGCTTTTTTAAATTCCATTCATACGACCTTTTAAAAAATGAATATCACTTTTTCGACAATAGCTTCCACGGATTCTTCTTTATATCCTCGCTGAATTCCTTAAAATTCACGGCGGTCTGTTCCAAATTCACAAGCAGGCTGTCGATCTTGGTCCTGTTATCCTTCACCACGCCGTTAACGTTCGACGTGAGTTCCCTGAAGTCCTCAAGGGTCTTGTCGAGAGAGCCGGCTATGGTATCCACCTGCCTCATTATCTTTCTCATCTCCACGGGATCCTCGCTCGATACGGTATCGCCGTCTTTCGCGAAAGGTTTATCTGGCGAACCCGGGGTGAGGCCCAGAAAAGCGTCGCCGACTATCCCGCTGGAAGATATATAAGCTATGGAGTCTTCATGTATCTTCGCGTCCTTATCCAGGAGAAGTACAAGCTCCACTTTAGTTTCCGGACTATAAATGAATCTTATATCCTCTATACGGCCTATCTCTATACCCGACAGCTTTACAACAGAGTCCGCTTTCAGGCCTTCCGCATAATTGAACTGCGTCTTCAGCCTGTAAGGCCTATCGCTGAAATTTGTGGTCTTCAGCCAAAAAATCGCCGCGACGGCTATAGCCGCCACTACTATCAAACCGGTCTTCAATTCATTCGTTACCTTCATGATATAACCCTTTCGCTTGTCTTCACCGCGGCGGCATAAATACAGCCGCGGCGCGATTCTCACTTGATCAATTGTTCCAAATAATCGTCTTTCTGCTGGAAGAACTTTATCGGGCCGTCGGGAGATCCTGCTATAAATTGCCGGACCATGGGGTTCTTACTGTTCTTCACCGTATCGGATTCTCCCACCTCCAGTACCCTGCCCTCATATAACATAGCCACCCTGTCGGCTATCGAAAACACGCTCTTCATATCGTGCGTCACCACAACGCTCGTTATCGAAAGTTTCTTCGAGAGATCCAATATCAGCTTATCTATAACGCCCGCTACTATCGGATCGAGTCCGGCCGTCGGTTCATCGTAGAATATTATTTCCGGATCCATCACTATGGCCCGGGCGAGCCCCACCCTCTTCCTCATTCCGCCGGAAAGCTGGCTGGGCATAAGATCCTCGAACCCTCTCAAGCCCACCATCTCAAGTTTCATCTTCACCACTATATCTATTACGCTCCTGTCAAGTTTTGTATGCTCCCTTAACGGCAGGCTTACATTCTCGCCGACCGTCATCGAATCGAAGAGCGCCGCGGACTGGAAGCACATCCCTATCTTCTTCTTTACGGCATCGAGAGCGTCTTCATCCAGGCCGGAGAGGTCTTTACCCAAAACCGAGACCTTTCCGGAGTCGGGTTTTAACGCCCCTATGAGATGGCGCAGAAACGTACTCTTGCCGCAACCTGACCCGCCCATTATAACGAACGTCTCACCCCTGTAGATATCAAGAGTGATACCGTTAAGCACGGCCCTTTCACCGAACTTCTTCACTACATTCCGGGCGCTTATGATTACCTCTTTTTCCGTATCCATACCATCCTTTACTTGTTTGCGAAATAGAATACGCCCGTCAAGATGACATCGAAGAGTATTATCAGAATGAAGCTCGTCACAACGCTTAATGTCGTAGATTTACCGACGCCCTCCGCGCCGCCTTTGGTATTTAAACCCATATAACAGCCTATCATAGATATGATGATCCCAAAACAGGCGCTCTTGACTATCCCCGTCCAGAAATCTTTAAATAACATGAATTGAAACGAGAATGTGATGTAGCGGTGCGGATTCAGGCCCAGTTGAAATACTCCGACTAAAAATCCTCCGAGTATGCCCAATATATCGGCAAATATCGTCAGACACGGCAGCATTATCAGGAGAGCCAGGAATCTCGGCACTACGAGATAGCGCACCGGATTGAACGCCATAGTCTCAAGCGCTTCGATCTGTTCTGTGACTTTCATCGTACCAAGCTCGGCGGCTATTGCCGCTCCTACCCTGCCCGCCACGACAAGCGCGGTCAGGACCGGACCGAGCTCCCTGGCGATACCTATGCTGACCATAGGCGCGACATATATATTGGCCCCGAACCTTGCCAGCTGATACGCGCTCTGCATGGCTATAACTATGCCTGTAAAGAAAGCGACAAAAGAGACTATGATCAGAGAATCGAATCCGGCGAATACCATCTGACTGAATGTCCCCTCCGGCTTGGGCATTTTCTTCTTAAATGGCCCCGCCAGGATCCAATATATCGTCTCAAATAATAAGGCCGACACACTAACTATGTGCCGGCCCGTTATCAGTACTACAGCGCCTATCTTTTCTATTAAATTTTTCATCAAAATTTAATGTCTGCCGCTTGCGATGAGGAAGCCTATTAAATAAATGTGGTTATAGCTTCCGCCTCATCCTCAATTATCTCAAACAGCTTCTCCAATTTGGTTATCTCGAAAAGGCTCTTTATCTTATGCGCCATATTTGTGAGCCTCATCCTGCCGCCGTAAGTTCTCATATTCTTTAGTATCTCGACAAGCGTCGCCAGGCCGGATGAGTCGACATAAGTCACTTTGGCCAAATTGATCACTATTTTGGGAACCTTCTTCGCTATCAGTTTTTCAAACGCCTTCTTTATATCCGGCGAGGTATTTATGTCTATCTCGCCGTCAATATAACAGACTGTCAGATTATTCTTCTCTTCTATTTTAACGGCCATGGCATATTCTCCTAATTATTTCAGGTATTTTACCAACCTGACCTTATTACCTTTATCGTTAAATTTGACCTCATCCATAAGGTGGCGAACCAGGTAGACGCCCCTGCCGCCGAGCTTCATTCTATTTTCATCGATTGTGGGATCGGACACTTTACCGGAATCGAACCCGCCGCCTTCATCCTCCACCTCGACAATAAGGTGATCGCCTTCCAGCCAATATATGATCAGTACCTTCAAGCCCTTATCATTATTATTGCCGTGCACTATCGCATTACGGACAACTTCTTCAACACATAGGCGTATATCAAAAATCGCGGAATCGTCCAGATTGCGGGGCTTGAGCCATTTCAATATCCCGGACGACACCTCTTTTACATATCTTATATCACTCGGTATTTTGAGAGATAATTTTCCGGTATCACTTCGACGGTTCATCAAAGATTCCGATCGATCTAAACTTGGCATAGCGCGATTCTATGAGTTTCGACTTCGGGATTTTTTTCAGTGTTTCAAGATCTTTTGTAATAGCCGCTTTTATATTCTCTGCGGCCTCTTGCGGATCCCTGTGGGCTCCGCCTATGGGTTCTTTTATTATACCGTCTATAATACCCATATCAAAAAGGTCTTTTGCGGTCAATTTCAGCGCCTTGGCAGCGTCAGGTGAACGCGATCTCTCTTTCCAGAGAATAGCCGCGCATCCTTCCGGAGATATCACGGAGTAATAGGCGTTCTCCAGAACATATATCTTATCACCGACACCTATCCCGAGAGCGCCACCCGAACCGCCTTCACCGATCACGAATATCATTATGGGTGTCTGCAGAGCGGCCATCTCTCTTAAATTATAAGCTATCGCCTCCGCCTGTCCCCTCTCCTCGGCGCCTATTCCCGGATAGGCCCCCGGAGTATCTATAAATGTAACTACAGGCAGGGAAAACTTCTGTGCTATATTCATAAGCCTCATCGCTTTTCTATAGCCTTCGGGATGGGGGCTTCCGAAGTTTCTGATGAGATTCTCTTTTGTGTCTCTTCCCTTCTGATGGCCCATGACCATGATCTTTTCGCCATTTATGGTCGCCAGCCCGCCTATTATCGACTTGTCATCCGCAAAATGCCTATCGCCATGGATCTCGACAAAGTCGGTCGTAATCATCTCTATATAGTCTAAAGTGTACGGCCTTCTCGGGTGGCGGGCAAGCTGAACCCTCTGCCACGGTGTAAGATTACCATATACCTCTTTCTTTATATGCGAGAGCTTTTCTTCCAGCTTCTTCACCTCACCGGACATATTCAGGTCCTCGCGAGTTGTGAAACCTTTAAGCTCGTCTATCTTTCTCTCCAGCTCTATTATAGGCTTTTCAAAATCAAGCCCCGGAACATGATGGGCCAAAAGATCCTCCAGACTTACGCGATAAACCTGCTTCCGATCCGCCTAAGACGCAGGAAATCCACTCTCGTCTTAATCGACTATTATAACATCCGTACCTTCGGGCACTATATTGTAAAGCTCTTCGACTTCCGCATTCTTCATCCTCACACAGCCCAAAGTTACCTGTCTTCCTATTGACTGAGGTTCCGTGGTTCCGTGGATACCGTAACTCTGCGCGGAGATCCCCATCCACCTTGAGCCCAGTATATTTTTAGGGCTATCGGCAGGTATTACGGAGCCGGCGGTATACCAGGGCGGATCCACTATCTTATTTATTATCTTGAAATTGCCGACCGGCGTAGAATTATTGAGGCCGGTTGAAACACGATACGTCTTAACTATCTTCTCGCCGGACTTTAATGTCAGCGTATTCTGCGACTTATCAACCATTATGCTGAATTTTTCATTATGGACTTTGATCTTCCTGCCTAACGGCACGATCTCCGGGTTCTTTAGATTATTCGCTTTTAATATCATATCCTGCGTATTGGAAAATTTTTTCGCTATCTTAGCGAGAGTATCGCCCTTCTGAATCTCATATGATACGGAATCAGCCGTAGGAATAGGCGAAAAGAGTATGCGGATATTTATATTTTCCAACTCTTCCTGCGCTTTCTGGATATTATCCGATCCGGGAAATTTTTCTACTATCTGCCTATAGGCATCCTTTGCCGATAATAGGTCGCCCGATTCGGCGTATCTTGAAGCGGCATTAAAGAGTTCCGCCTCTTTTTTCGACGCGTTAGTTATCTTCAAGACGTCGGCGGAACGCGACGCTTTGGGTTTACCCGTTGTAACGATCTTAGAAACGACTAATAGCATAACCGATATCGCTAATATCAGCCCTATAGCTAAAAATATCTTCTTCTTCATCCCGCACCTTCTCCATCCACCCCACACCTTTAAGAAGGTGCGGGATTCACCCCATAATTATTCACGACTGTAAGGCACCCTTGCTTATCCGCCGAAGCCCTGGCGAAGGCTGAAATGATGCCCTACCTGTATAGTAAAAGAGAGACTACGATACCCAGCGCTATACCCGCAAATACCTCTATGGGGGTATGTCCCAGGAATTCCTTCAGCTGCTTATCATCGAGCCTCTTCTTCCAGTATATATCATCGAGCATCTTATTCAAGATTCCCGCCATCTTGCCGGCAGAGAATCTCACCCCCTGGGAGTCAAAAAGGATTACTAATGTGAATACGAGAGTTACTGCAAAAAGGGCGGAATCGAAACCGTAAGCCACGCCTATAGATGTGGAAAGCGCCGATACTCCCGCCGCATGAGAGCTGGGCATACCTCCCGTACCTACGAACCATCGGAAATTGAAACGCTTTTCGCGTATCACGCCCAGGATGACCTTTATCGATTGGGCGATCAACCACGCGGCGACTGTCGTGCCGAATATATAGTTCTTACTGAATTCTACCAGGTCTATATAGAACATATCAGAACGATATTATATTATATAAACGGGCTATATTCAATCGAATTACCACCCTCTTGTTACTACCCTCTTATCAGGGCCATCGCTTCAGCCCTGGTCTTCTCATTCTTTCTGAATGTGCCCCTAACGGCGCTCGTTATCGTCATTACACCGGGCTTCTTTACCCCGCGCATAGACATACACATATGCTCTGCCTCTATTATAACCATGACGCCTCTGGGCTTGAGCTTCTTCATTATGATATCGGCAATATCCGTAGTGATCCTCTCCTGGACCTGCAGTCTCCTGGCAAATATATCCACAACTCTGACTATCTTGCTTAAACCCGTCACTCTGTTGTTATCAGGTATATAGGCCACGTGCGCCTTTCCGACAAAAGGGATCATGTGGTGCTCGCATACAGAATAAAATGGTATATTTTTAAGCAGGATTATCTCATCGTGGTCTTTTTCGAATATGACCTCGAGTTCCTTCTCGGGATCGAGTTTATATCCTTCAAGTATCTCCTCATACATCTCGGCCACACGGCGCGGCGTATCTTTTATATCTTTTCTCTTCGGATCCTCACCCACAGCGATCAGGATATCCTTTACGGCTTTCTCTATCTTTTTCTTATCCATTCTTCCTCCGAATTCTATGAACTCAGTCTATCAACCATTAACTATCAACTTTGAACTATATCATTTGCCTATGCAGAAATTTTCGAATATCTTATCCAGGATATCATCCGAGGCTGATCTGCCCACTATAAGACCCAGGTTGAATATGGCATCTTTAAGATCCACGGCTATAAGCTCCGGGTGCATGGCATTTTTGACCGCCTTATTTACAGATAGCATATTATTGAACGCTTTGTCAAGGAGCTCTTTATGCCTGGCATTCGTCAGGATAGCGCTTTCACCTTGAGCATACTTGCCGCTCCAAACCATATCCAGTATCGATCTTTCAAGAAGATTGATATTTATCTTCTTATCTACGGAAATTTCTATAACCGCATCGCCCTTGAACAAGGAATCCGAACGCCTCTTCCGATCCCTGTTCGTGGCCGGAACCGTTGATAATCCGGTACCGTACAGGGCAAGTTCGGCATTCAAATCTATCTTATTCATGATAACAAGCTTCTTCCTCCCCTTAACCAGTTCGATAATCTCCATATCCTCTTCATTAATTTCCGTGGATGCGTCGAGCATAAGAAGGATTATATCGGCTTTGTCTATATAACGTTTGCTCCTGCCGGCGCTCTCCCTGTACAGAACGTCATTTACCTCTCCTATCCCGGCCGTATCGACGAGCCTTATCGGCACGCCGTTTAAACTTATCATCTCCTCAACCGCGTCTCTTGTGGTGCCGGGAACAGGCGTAACTATCACACGGTCTCTCTTCAGCAACAGATTCATGAGGCTCGACTTTCCGACGTTCGGTTTTCCGCAGATCACCGCCAGCACTCCTTCGCGCAGGACCACACCCTCGCTGAAACTCTCTATCAGGCCCTTCATATTATCGAGAATACCACCTACCTTCTTTTCGAGGTCCCCCTCTTTTATAATATCGAGCTCTTCATCCGGAAAGTCTATAGAAGCCTCTATGCCGGAAGCGATATCTACTAAAACATCAAGCATGCCGGATACGTCTTTAGAAAGGCGCCCTTCAAGCTGTCCTACGGCGGCTTTCAGCGATCCTTCCGTCTTTGCCCTTATCACATCAAGCACGGCTTCGGCTTGAGCGAGATCGATCCTGCCGTTTAGAAAAGCCCTCCTCGTGAATTCACCCGGCAAGGCGGTCCTCGCCCCGCGTTTAATTACAAGATCGAACACTTTTTTGACCGCCTGTATCCCGCCATGGCAGTTGATCTCGACAACATCTTCTTTGGTATAGCTCTTCGGCGCGCGCATCACGGTAAGTAACACCTCGTCGATATCTACTATCTGCCCATAATGAACCGTATACGTACCGTAATCAGAGACTCTTTTGCCGTCTTTTGAAACAAATATGCTATCGGCTATCTCTATCGCTTTCGCGCCGCTTATACGCACTATGCCTATCCCGCCTTCGCCGGCAGGCGTTGCCGGCGCCGCTATAGTATCATCTATATTGTGTTCATGCATCTTGTGTAATGCTCCTTTATCTCTCCGACAATAAATAGAGAGCCGGTAATCAGTATCAGGTCTCCGGTACCCGCTGCGGATAACGCCCTGCCTAACGCTTCTTCAGTATTATGCGTCAGCGTAATATCTTTAAAACTCTTTCCTATTATCAAGGCCTCTTCTTTTATCTTCGCCGGATCCAATGCCCGGTTCAGAACCTTCGACTTTGTCAAAATAATCGAATCGCATACGGGCAGCATCTCTTCGAGCATTCCCTTTACATCCTTGTCCTTTGAAACGCCAAAGACCAGAATAAGTCTCTTGTATTTGAAAATCTTTTTTACAGCGTTTACGAGGGTCCTGGCGCTCGCTCTATTCTGCGCGCCATCTAAAACAACATACGGATCCCGGCTGACAACCTCCAGCCGCCCATCCCAACGAGCGGCTTCAATGCCTCTTATCACTGCTTCATCTGATACGGTTACCCCGCGCGTCTTTAGCGCCTCGATCACTCCCACGGCGGTAGCGGCATTGATTACCTGATGCTCTCCCAATAGCCGCGATCTCAGATTACAAAATTGACAGGACATACCGGATAGATCGAAAATTTCACCGGATTCTCCGGAGACTACTCCCTTAAAAACGATATCTCTGCCGATCAATATTAGACGCGAACCTCTTTCGTCACACACCTTCTCTATGACTCC
>JAQTPE010000026.1 GCA_028748925.1 Candidatus Omnitrophota bacterium | reverse complement strand
CCTGCGGAACTCCCCCGCCAGAGGCGGGGTCATCCCGCCTGAAGGCGGGACCGCCTACCATCATCTACTAGTAATTATAGTGTATCCGAAAGCGGACATCCTCGGCCCTTTTTAACCGTTTTTATCCTTCACAAAAGACCTAACATTCTTATTGTGCGTCACATAACTTCAGCTTAGGTTTACAGCAGACTTCCGGCCGCTCACAAAGCCCTGTAGTGTTGGCAGGCACAGGGCAGGCGGACCCTGCGGGGTACCGCCTGAAGCGGCGTTAACAAATTTTCACACCTTATGGCGGTTTAGCAAAAAATTTAAATTCCTGAATCCCGTTAGAAGCTTTTCTTTATCCCATTAAAAATAGCAGCTTCTAACGGGATGAAAGAAGTTAAATTTTTGTGAAAATTTGTTCGAGCGAATTCACATGCCCAATGTGAATTCGCGCCCGCTGAAGGCGTGCCCCGCAGGGTCCGCCTGACATTGTGATGCGAAAATATTAAACCGGGAGACGGGAGTCTTTTTTGAACTTGATGTAGTCTTCGAGGATCTGCTTATGGTCGAAAGCGAAGGGAATCTTGCCGATATCGGTTAATTTGATGATTTTTAAATTGGCTGCGTCGTCTCCGGCCTTTGGCGTGCCTTTACCCCTGGCCGTAAATACGATACCTATGGTGTGAAAGCGCGGGTCGCGGCCCGGTTTCGAATATGCATGAAACTGCTTAAGATCCAGTAACTCGAGAGATGTTTCTTCCATCATCTCTCGCCTGACCGCATCCTCGAGGCTTTCATAGTTATCTACAAATCCGCCCGGCAGCGCCCATCCGAACGGCGGGTTGGAACGCTCCACTATGACTATGCCACCGTCGATATCTATGATGGCATCAACCGCCACAAATGGCCCTCTGTTCTGCTTGGTAAGCATATAATCGATATATCCAGCCACGTTCTTATCGAATACTTCATAGGCCTCTTTTTCATGCATACAAAATATTATCTCTCTTAAATATGTATTCGCCTCCCGCAGGTGCTTCATCACTTCCTGCGCCATTATCTTGGCGCTCGCTCTCAGAGGAAAGCCGCCGACCCCGCAACCGAGAGCCGGGAATGCGATAGACTTGATCTTCAGTTCATCCGCCACCTTTAATGCACTCGCGCATGATTTCCTGATCTTTATCTCATCGGTCTTGAAGTCCATGCCCATAGTCGCGGCATGAATGACATAACGCGCTCTTAAGGCGCCCGCAGAAGTCGCAACCGCGCCGCCGGTCTCTATAGGGCCTTTCTTAACGGCCTCGTCTTCTATCGAGACGCCGCCTTTTCGCTTGATGGCGCCGGCAACTCCGCCGCCCATCAGCAACTTATTGTTAGCGGCATTAACTATGGCGTCTACGGCAATATCCGTAATATCGCCATTCACAATTTTGATCTCGCAATCGCCTATTCTCATTCGGTCTCCAGTTTCTTTAATATCTCCCCGGGTATCCTCTTTGGCCTGAGAGTCTTATCCACAAATACGATGACGGTCTTGGCGATCGCTATAAGTTTTCCCGAATCATTCACTATGTCGTATTCAAAATTTACTCTGGTCAAAGACGCATCCGTAACGCGCGTCTTCACCTCCAGGGTATCCCCGTAAAATGCCGGCGACTTATAGTCTATCTCCTGTCGCGCCACCACAAAACCTATACCATTCTTTAGCATATCCTTTATGATAAGGCCGCGCGTCTCGAAATATTCGCTTCTCGCCTCTTCCAGGTATTTCAGATAATTCGCGTAATATACCACCCCGCCGCAATCCGTATCATGATAATATATCCTGACTTTCATACAACAACCTCCTCCGCAATAGATCCGTTATAATTATACCTTATTTGATTTAAGAATAGCAATAACCTCTACATGCCTTGTGTGAGGGAACATATCCACCGGTATCATCTTCTCTATATCATAGGCCGCGGTAAGAACTTTCAGGTCCTCGGCCAGATTTTTGGGATTGCATGATACATATATAACATTTCTTACCCGGCTGTCGCGAACGGCGATTCTCGTCTTCTTGCTTAGCCCCGCGCGCGGCGGATCGAGTATGATAGCGTCTAATTTTTTTATAGCGCTCGAGACGGCCAGCTCCTGAATATACTTTTCGGCGTCCCGGCATATAAAATTTACATTATCGATATTATTCAACTTCGCGTTAATAAGAGCGTCTTCGATATTACGTTGAGATATATCCACGCCCGTCACATCGCTGAATATATCCGCCACCTGCAATGTTATGCCGCCCAACCCGCAGCATAGATCGAGCGCGCTACGGCCCATACCTTTCGTCTCTTCCTTTATGGACGCATAAAGAGAACTGCAACAGTAAGAATTGGTCTGAAAAAAGGACTCGGGACCTATCGAATAATCTATGCCGTTTACCCTCTCCTTTATACGCTCATCCCCGTCTATAAGCCTTATCTGTCCCGCCACCGCGATATCGGATAGCCTGTCATTTACGCACAAATATATGGATCTTATTTTTTTGAGCTTACGGAATTCATTTACCAGACCCCGGAGGTCTACGTGGTCCGACGAGACGACGACTATGGCCATCAGATCGTCATAATATTTCGAATGGCGTAATACTAAGTATCTTAAAAGGCCTGTGCCTTTAGAATTGTGATAAGGCTCTATGTTATTATCGGCGATCCATTTGGAGAATACGCTGAATATGCCGGATAGCTCTTTATTGAATATGTTGCATTCATCGAGGCCCACCACGTGATAGAACCTGTTCTTCTCTCTCAAGCCTATAACTTTGGCGGCATCCCACACGCCCACCGCATACTCCATCTTATTCCTGTAGTGGTAGATCTCGGGGGAAGGGATTATACTCTTAAACTCTTTGACGTTAAACTGGGAAAATAATTCTCTTAAGCGCGTTTCTTTATCTATTAACTGTCTCTCGTAGGGCAGGTCCTGCGAACCGCATCCTCCGCAAAGTCCGAAATGTTTACACAGGCCCGCTGTATGGCGGGGTACAACCTCGCAAGGCGTCATACTGCACTATCAACTTTCATAATTACCCGGTGTCCAATATTTCGCCTGAAGCAATAGCCGGCTCATTCTCTCGATATTTTGATGACCTTATATTTTAATGTTCCGGCAGGAATATTTATCTTGACGGTATCGTTCTCTTTATGCCCCAGGAGCGCTTCGCCTACGGGCGAAGTGACGGATATCTTGCCGACCGAATAGTCGGCCTCTTCTTCCGCAACGAGTGAATACTCCAGCTCTTCGGCGGAATCCATATCTTTCAGCTTAACTTTCGCGCCTATCAGGATCTCATCCTTAGGCATCGCGCTTTCATCTATAAGTTTGGCGCGCGACAGCTTAGCTTCCAGTTCGGCTATCTTCTTCTCATTCAAACCTTGAGCCTCTTTGGCATATGTATATTCGGCATTCTCGCTCAAGTCCCCGTGAGCGCGCGCTTCTCCGATAGCTTTCGAGATCTCTCTGCGCTTTAAGGTCTTTAATTGCTCGAGCTCTTTCCGTAATTTCTCATAACCTTCATGAGTCAAATAGACATCTCCCATACTTAATCCTCCGGTTTAAGTCATATCCTCAAGCGGCAACAGAAACGCTTTGACGCCTTCCTTGCCCAGAGTCCTGCGCAATTCTTTTATACAGGACAAAAGTTTTTTTGCCTCTTTATCCTCGCATGCGACATACAGCATACTGTTTTTACCAGGCCATATATCATTACCCAGGTGCGTTCCCGACGTCAGGCCGTTACCGTATATATTCGTTATCTTTGTATAATTCTTCAGTGCGCATTCAGACATAGAATCCATCACTTCGGATTCTATAGCTTCATTATACGATATCATAACCATCTTCATACCCTGACCTTCGCTTTCTTCTTCCTGCCTTCAACCACCGCATACAATGTAGGAATAAATATCATAGTTATAAGAGTGGAGAGCGTCAACCCGCTTATCATAGTTATGCCGAGCGGTTGCCATGTCTCGGAACCTTCACCGCGCGAAAGCGCCATAGGCAGAAGCCCTGCCAGAGTCGTTAACGTAGTCATGAGAACAGGCCTCAGCCTGTCTTTCCCGCCCTGAGTCACAGCCTCGATCATGGAATATCCCCTCTGGCGCAATATAGATATATAACTCACCAATACTATAGCGTTATTCACGACTATACCCATCAACATAACCATGCCTAAAAACGTTATTACGCTGAGCGTAGTACGGGTAATTAAAAATCCGAGCAATACTCCGGTAAAAGTGAACGGCACGGAGAACATTACTACCAATGGATCGATCAGCGATTCGAACTGCGCCGCCATGACCATATAGACAAGTATGATACCCAAAATCAAAAGAAGCATAAGGTCCATAAATGCCTTGCCCTGTTCTTCGGCCTCACCGCCGAAATTAACCATAATATCCGACGGTAATGTAAGTTTCTTCAATCCCTTCCTGATATCCTCTATAACTTTTCCGGGCGATCGCTTGTAGACATTGCTCTCGACCTTCACAACTCTTTCTCTATTCATGCGCTCTATCTGAATGGGGCCTTTTATTTCATAGATCTTCGCTACATTCACAAGCTTTATCTGTTTTCCCGTGAGCGGCGATACTATAGAGAGGCTCTCTATATCTTCTACCTTGGTCCTGGAAGACTCCTGAAGCCTCACATATATATCATACGTCCTGCCTTTCTCCCTATATTTGGTAGCGGTGGAACCTTCTATAAAAGTCTTAACGCTCGAAGCTATCGTATTCATTGTAAGCCCCAGAGACGTAGCCTTCTCCCTGTCAACTTCTATCTTCAGCTCCGGCAGGCTTATATCCCTCGATATGCTGGCATCGACAACTCCCGGAATGGTCTCCATCATGGCCTTTACCTTCTCCGCAAAAGCATTGGTGTCTTCGAAGGAATGGCCTACTATTTCCACCTGAATGGCCTTACCGCTGCCTCCGGTTATAATCTTGCCTATGGCGCTGCCGGTCGATACATCGGCTTTTAATACTCCGGGAATTTTTCTTATCTCTTTTCGCAGAGCCTGGCCGACTTCGGCAACGGAACGCTTTCTTTCATTCTTGGGCACAAGTTTGGCGCCGGAGCTAACTACATGCGTTCCCGAAGCGCCGCCGAATATACGGCCCAATCCACCCGAAGTCTCCCCGCTTCTTACATACAACATCTTGGCTTCGGGAGCTGTCCTCTCGAAAATATCTTCTACTTTTTTGGCCACTTTGTCCGTCTCTTCCACTCTCGTTCCTACAGGAAGCTCTATGGTAATACGGATATCTCCGGAATCCTCTTCCGGGATAAACTCATTGCCTATAAAGCGCGTTGAAAACATACTTAATATAAATACTGAGATAAACCCGAATATTATTATCCTTTTATGTTTCAGGCTCCAGGCGAGGGCCTTTGCATACCAACCCTCCCACGACCTGAACCAGTTCTCCGATATATCGTAAAACTTATTGAGCAGGCTTCCGATCCTGTTCTTTGAGTCTTCAGCGGCAGGGTTTCTGACTCGCAGCCATTTGGCGCAGAGCATGGGGATGAAAGTAGTCGCCGTAAACAGGGAGGCGAGCAATGTAACCGTTACTATCGTGGCAAGCTCCCCGAACATGATACCAACTACGCCTGAAACGAATAACATCGGCAAAAATACGACTATCGTGGTGAGCGTGGACGCTCCTATAGAAAGTAGTATCTCCTGGGTTCCGAAGATGGCCGCTTCTTTAGGCCTTTGCCCCCTTTCCATATGCCTGTAAATATTATCCACCACAACTATAGCGTTATCCACGACCATGCCGCATGCTATAGCCAATGAAGAGAGACTCATTATATTTATAGTCTTTCCGCCCGTAAATAAGTATATAAAAGCTATCAAAAGAGAGAATGGTATGGACAACGCTATGATAAGGCTTCCGAATAATTGCCTCAAGAAGAACCAGACAACCAATATTACCAGCATTATGCCGATCCATAAGGATATCTTAAGCGAATTCAGGGCATTTATAACATCTTTGGACGTATCGAATACCATATACATCTTTATATCCGAAGGGAGCGTCTTCTGTATATCTTTCAATCTCTTCTTTATGGCGCTGGCGACCTCGACAGTATTGGTCCCTGCCTGTTTTTGGATCATCATCATCATGGCGGGACGCCTGTTCATCCTTACCATGGACGTTATCTCTTTAAAGCTGTCTTCGACCCTGGCCACATCTTTCAGATAGACAAATTTATTATTGCGTTGTCCGAGTATTACAAGATTCATCTCCTCGGGTTCCGCAAACTCACCGGGAAGCCTTAACATATAATCGGTAAGACCGCTCTTTATACTGCCCAAAGGCTGAGTTATATTCTCCTGCCTCAGCGTATTCTCTATATCCATGATAGAGAAGCCGTAGCCCTCGAGACGCTCTCTGTCTATCCAGACATTTATCTGGCGCTCCATGCCGCCCATAAGCTGGACGGTACCGACTCCGGCGATCTGCCTCAGCGGATCTCCGACCCTCTTATCCAAAATATCATAAAGCTCGGGGTAGCTCTGATCGGCTGTTACTCCCATATATATTATCGGGATATTGGCGGTATTAAACTTGAATATAAAAGGATTGTCCATTTCATCGGGTATATCCGGCAGGTAACGTTTCGTCAGTTCTATACGATCGCGAATATCGTTCGAAGCTTCGTCCAAATTGGTCCCCCATTTAAATTTGAGGCTTACCAGGGACGAGCTTTCCAGCGAACGCGACGTGATCTTTTCCAGGCCCGGAGTGGTGGCAAGCTGGTTTTCGAGAGGCTCGGTCACTTTTACTTCAACATCGTCCGGACTGGCGCCCGGATAGGAAGATACTACTGTTATAGAGGGGGGTTCTATCTCCGGCATCATATCAACGCCGAGCTTTGAAATGCCATAAAAAGCGATGATAATTATGGCGGAAAATATCATCAGATTGGTTGTGGGCCTCTTTACGCCAAATTCTGGTAAATTCATCCAGCACCTTCCTAAATTAGGCCGTTTTACTCGTAATGACAATTTAGTAGTAGGGCGCCTTTAAAGGTGCCCTACTAATCAACTATGAACTTACTCTTCCGGCTCTACAAGACATCCGTCGCGCAGCCGCTGCTGCCCTACTATGACAACCTTATCTCCTGCCTTCAAACCGCTTTCGACTCCATAGTAAGGCCCTTGACGTAACCCCAAGATTACATTCTTTAAGAACGCTCTCTTGCCATCCACAACATACACATATGTATTCGCGCCTCTTCCTATTATAGCCTCTTTCAATATAACCGGCACCGCTTTTTGTTCCTCGATGACCAATTTCACCTTAGCGAACATGCCGGACTGAAGCCTGTGATCCCTGTTTTTTATCTTTATCTCTATCGGCGCCGCGCGTGTCTGGAGATCTACTATAGGGCTTATCATGGTAACCTTCCCCAGGAACTTCTCATTCGGATAAGCGTCCACCATAATATCGGCATCCTGAGCCAGGGATATCTTCGGCAGATATTTTTCCGGGATATCGAGCTGTATCTCGGCCCTGTCCAGATTGGCTATCAAAGCCACCGGGGTCTGTGTATTCACGCTTGAACCTATATCAACATAGACCCTTCCGACAACACCGGTCAAAGGGCTTTCGACGGGAGCTTTTTCAAATTTTAGCCCCACTTCATCCCTGTCGATATAAGCTATAACATCCCCTTTTGATACAAAATCTCCCTCTCTCTTAACTTTTTCTATTATCTTTCCGCTCACCTTGGGAAAGACCTTGGCTTCATCCTCTCCTTGAATATTCCCCACATATTCAAGGGCGTTATCGAGATCCTGTACCTTCACTTTCATAACTTTCACGGGGATCGGTTCTTCTTTATATTTGGCCTTATCCTTCTTAGCTCCGCATCCCGTAATAAAAGTTACTGTTAGAAATACTGTTAATAAATAGACATATACTTTTCTCATCTCATCTCCTAAAAAACTCACAAGTTTTTTTGCTTTCATCAACCACAAACTATCAACTATTAACTATCGACTATTAACTGATTAACTTTCTTCTAAAGTTATATTATCATCCAAAAGCATGGTGCCTTGCGCTCTTGATAATTCTATCAGAGAAATATTATAATCTATAATACTTTTTACATAGCTCACCTCGGCTCTCGCCAGCCTCTCCTGGTATATGACTATATCGAGAGTCGATACGAGGCCCGCCTTAAAACGCAGTTCCTGGGCGTAGTAGTTCTTGTCTTCGGACTCCTTGCTTATCTTACTCGCCTCAAGCTTCCTGTAATTTATATCTATGTCTCTGACAACGTTCCTGACATCAAGAATTATCTTCTGCTCCAGTCTCTGGAACGCCAGGAGCGCCTGTTCTTTTTCGGACTTGGATTTTTCGTATTTGCCTCTGTTCTCATCTCCTATTAAAGGTACGTCTACGTTAACACCCAAAGTCCAGTTATTATATTTGCCTTTTCCTAAATTCGAAAGATCCTTGGCATATGTGGAACCCAGGCCGTTCAAACCATAACTCGCCAGTAAATTTACAGTCGGGAGCATACCATTGGTGTTAACCACTATGGCAATATCCCTGTTGCGAAGGTCTATCTTAGCGGCCTCGTAATCGGGCCTATATATAAAAGCGGTCTTTATAGCTTCGGGCAGATCGACTTTGACCTTCTCGTAACCGAGCCCTTCCAAAAGCACTATATGGGCATTCCAGAGAGTGGGATCGTCTACCAGGTTCGTTATCAGTTTGAGGCTATCTTCGGCAAGCTTCATTATGGCTTCCGCTTCGTAAAGAGCCTGGCTTATACGCGCAACCTCGGCCTCAGACTCGATGATGTCTATATCGCTAGCGAGGCCTTTGGCGTATTTCTCCCTGTTTATCCTGTGCAGGTCTTCGACCCTGCTTAATGATTTTTGCGCCACGATATACTGTTCACGGCTGTATTGGAAATCATAGTACGACTTTTTGACGTTGGTCAGGACCCTTATAACCTCCGTCTTGAAATCCTGGACCGATTTTAATTTGTTATTTTTCGCTATGCGGAAATCGGCCGTATTTACCGCTATCCCTCCGCCCCTTAAAAGAGGCTGGGTTATAGATATCTCGGCCTCGGATTCGAATGAGGGATCGGGAACGAACACCGGCGAATTGGAGCTCGTTCTCGTATTAAAAAAATCGAGCTTTACATCGGCGCCGGTTGTGAACTTCTGGTTATATCCGAAGTCGAATACTCCCGTCCTCGTCTTCAATATATTGGCGTCATAAAGAGTGGACGGATCCTGCTCTATCAAATCACTGAAATAGCCGTCAAATGTAAGATGGGGCTCAAACCGCGACTTCTGGATCAGTACATTATTATCCTCTATATGCGGCGTTATCCTCTTGATACTGATCTCGGAATTGCTCTTTAACGCCATGGCGAGGCAATCGACCATGGCAAGCTCAAGAGTTTCGGGAAAATTTGCGGAAGCTATATACGCGTCCTTGTCGAAATATTGAGCCTCTTCGGCACACGACAAGCCGCACGATATTATAATAAGAACTGCCGTCATTAGCACCGGTAACTTATTCATCTCTGTATTAATTGCCTTCTCTCTCTTCCATAAGAATATCGTGTATGTGAAGCATTATGGATAAATAACTGCGCCGCTCTTCTTCTGATATCTTGCTGAAAACCTCTGAAGTGATCTGTTTCCTCTGGTGATTTATCTTCTGCACCGCGTTTGAGCCTTTTTGGGTAAGTTTAATATTGATAACACGCCTATCCCTGGGATCGTATAGACGTACAACATATCCAGATGTCACAAGCCTGTCGACAATACCGGTAGCGGCGGCTGTAGTGACCTCCATCACACTGGCCAATTCGCTCATCTTCGATTCGCCCTGCCTATAAAGATGATTCAGAACAAAGAACTGGGGCAAGGTTATCTTGCCTTTAAACAATTCGTTGGTCTGCATCTTGGAAAGCTCCCTCATCACGGCCGGTACGACTTCTTCTATCTTGTCCGCAAATTCAGAAATAGTGGAATCAGGCATATTCAACCCCCTAAACAGTTAATATGGTTAACTATCAATCTGATTAAATATACCATTAAGAGCGGAAGATGTCAAGGGTAGTTTTATTATAGTCATCGCTTCGTCGGCCTCCGGCCTGCCTGCAATGACGAGGACGGGAATTATTTGCTCTTATCTTTCTTTATCACATCGAAAAAGACATTCACTATGCGGGGATCGAACTGGGTGCCCGAAGCCTCTCTTATCATCTTCAGGGCTTTCGACTTTGAAAAGGCTTTACGATAAGGACGTCTCGATATGAGGGCCTGATAGACATCCGCTATAGCCACTATCCGGGCGCCGAGAGGTATATCTTCGCCTTTAAGTTTGTTAGGATAGCCTTTGCCGTCCCATCTTTCATGGTGATGCAGTATTAAAGGTATGATGGCGTTAAGCACATGTATGGGCCTCAGTATATCAGCCGCTATCTTAGGATGCCTGTTTATCTCATCTATCTCCTTCTTTGTAAGTTTCGTCTTTTTATTCAATATCGCTTCGCTTATACCCACTTTACCAAGGTCGTGAAGCATCGCGGCCTGGCGTATCATCTCTATTTCGGATAACGGCAAATTAAGGGCTCTCGCTATAGCGGTGGCATACTTCACGGTCCTCTCCACATGCTCTCCCGTGTAACGGTCCTTAACCTCGATCGTCTTTGCAAACGCGAATATCGATTCCGTGAGGCTTTCGTTGGCCTCTTTATGAAGTTTATCGAGCATCTTATGCAATACACCGACATTCGGGCCCTTACCGCGCTGTCCGGAGCCATCAAACATGGAATTCTTATCCACGGATGAATATATCCTGTTACCGCCCTCTTCCTTGGCCCTGGCGATTATCTGCTCGGACAATTTTATAAGGTCCATTGCGTCCGTCACTTTGTCTTCCGGATAGGAGACCACGGCAAGGCTCACTTTCAGCTTAACGGATGTCTTTGCGTCGCCAAAATTATGCGCATTGATCGCATCGATCATTCTCTGCGCCATCACCAGGGCGTGGACTCTATCGGTGCCGGGAGACATTATTACAAACTCCTCGCCGCCATATCTTATAACGACATCGTATTGGCGCATCATTCTCCTCAGATAATGAGCGAGCTGTTTTAATACCATATCCCCGAACTGATGGCCGTATGTATCATTGATCGATTTGAAATAATCCACATCGAGCATCACTACAGCTATGGCGGATCCAAGCTTCTTGGCGCGATAGAACTCGGCGTCGATTATCTCCGCCAGATACTTGTGATTATACAATCCCGTATGAAGATCGCGTAAAGATAGCTGGTTTAATCTCTTATTCGAAGTCAGAAGATCCTTATTCACCTTTTGCAATTCGTCCTCGGCGCGTTTACGTTCCGTGATATCACGGATATACTCTATTACTCCTATCATCTTTTCGGTGGCCGCGTCTATCAGAGGAAAGCTGTAAAGATCCAGATAGCCTGTCTTCTCTCCCCCTGGGCCGGATTTTGGGACGACCTCGTAAGCCGCCTTTCCGGTCCTTAGCGTATCCCTTGAAGGACATGTCTCGCACTGGGCGGATCTGCAATGATACGCTTCATAGCATTTTTTACCTACAAGCGGCATATTGTGCGCATACCATTTTTCCATAGCGGGATTAACGCGCACTATATTATAGTCTCTATCCAATATGCTTATCCCATCCTGAATGCTCGAAAATACGCTTGAAAGAAAACGTTCACCTTCTTTGATTCTCTTTTCCGCGCGCGCCCTGTGCTCTTCAACTTCCACTGCGGCCGCGATCATGCCGGCAAACCTCATATCGTCCTCGCTCGGCACAAAGTCTTTCCGATAAACGGCGCAGAGCGAACCTATGACTTCACCTCTCCATTTAATGGGATACCCCATATATGTTTCGAGTTTATGGCGCTTGACGTTCGGATCGGTTTCGGCATATTTGGTATTCTGCAGGTTGCGCACTATAAAAGCTTCGCCATCGCCTTCTTTTATAACGTCATAACATATATGCCCTTCGGGATTATCTTTGGACTTATAATCCTCGGGCACCTGCCACTGGCCGATAGAGCAGAGCATGCCGCTTCTGTCAAGACAGTTATAGAGCGCGCATGTAGCGCCGAGCAGCTCGCCGAAGAGGGATGTTAAATGGCGGATATTTTCATACGGATCCTCACCAAATCCTAAAAAGCAATTATTGATCTTCTCTAATCTCTCCTGCACACTATGCAGTTCCACTCTTACTTTATTGCGTCCGATAGCATAGAGTATCGATCTGGAGACGAGTTCTTCGTTCAATTGCTCTTTTACAAGATATTCCTGGGCGCCTTTCTGAAAAGCCTTCACTGCCTGATTTTCGTCCGCGGAACTTGTGATTATGATTATCGGCACCAGAGGGGCATGCGCATGTATCCTGCCGAATGTATCGAGTCCTATACTATCGGGTAGGGTGAGATCGAGAAGGATTATATCTAAATTACCTTTTGCCAGCCGTTCCAGCCCTTTTACAAGAGTACCACAGACCTCCACAGAAAATTCGGGCCCCCTGGATCCCCTTAATATACTTTGTATAAGGTCGGAATCGGTCTTATTATCCTCTATAAGCAAAACTCTTATAATATTATCTTCCATATATACACAGTGAATTTTACCATATAATTATCTTTTATACAAATCCCCGTCCTTTAAAGCCTCATTTAAATTGTCTTCTGTAATAAACCCGAGCTCTTTTAAGACTTCTCCCAGCACTATCCCCCGCTTCCAGTGCACCAGCAACCCCTCGTTCAACTGGTCCTGAGAAAGCTCGCCCTTTTCCAACAGGATCTGCCCCAACGGCTTACACGCATCTTTTGAACGATCCCCTTTTTTATGGATATTGGGACCGGAGAGGCGTTCTTTACGGTTTCGTCTGTCGGACATGAATTTGCTGCCCGCCAGGGTCTTCAAATACCTCTTTATTTCGCAGACCTTTTCATTGATCTCTATGATGTTCCCGATAACCGAAGAGCCGTCTTTCAGAACCAACGCCAAAGAGGCGCTCATAAGCGGAATGTTCTTTATCTTATGAGTCCTGTCCCTGGCAGTGATATAGCCGTTGGATCTGTCCGGATCGGAATAGTGAAAAGGTATGAGCCTGTCAAAAAGCGATATGAACTTCTCGCTTACGGCGATATACTTATCGATCGACGTTATAAATACAAAATCATCTCCGCCTATGTGGCCTATGAAGTCGTTCTTGCGGCCGGATTCTTTTATGACGGTATACAGGATATAGGCTGTCTGCATTATAACCCTGTCGCCTTTTAAGTATCCGTACGCGTCATTGAAATATTTGAAATTGTCTATATCTATATAGCCGAACGCGAAGTTTTCGGAGTTATCGATCTTGCTCTTAAGCGTCTCTTCTATAATACGGCCGCTCGGCAGTCCCGTAAGCGGGCTCGAATAAAAACTATATTGAGACCTCTTGATGGCCATCTCTATGCGGACTCTCAGATCCAGCGGATCCGGGGGTTTTATCAGGTAATCGTCGATCCCCTGCTTTATTTCAAGCAGCTGATCCCTGAGCTGTCTTTTGTCAATGAGAGCGACTATAGGTATAAATGCGGTTATGAAGTCATCCTTCAGGATGCGGCATATCTCAAGAGCCTCTTTGCTCGCGGAATGGACGTCCGCGACTACGACATCCGGCGAGATCTTCTTAATTGGGGTCAGATCCTTGAACCCGGAGTTTTCCAGAAAGATCTCATATCCCCATCCGTCAAAGCAGAACTTCAACACCTCTTTCAGCTTCTTATCGGAAGATACTATAAGAATTTTCTTCATCTCAACCCTCTGTCGAAACTTCCGGCGTCCGCCTGACAGCGATTATATCCTGCCCGATGCCGTAACCATCTCCTTAAGGACTTTTGTGACATTATGAATCAATAACTTTTCGAGCGGAACGGGGATCTTTAAGGACCAGTTATCCGCGCTCACCGTACCGGGGAAATTTATCCTGTATTTGTAAGGATCTCCTTTGCACAGGCCCGCGAGACTTAAAAGATCGAATATCGATTCTACGCAAAAGACGGAACCGGATGAAGCCGTTATATCGAGCGCGGCGCGGACTATTTCAGCGTCGGACTTCTCCCTCATCTTGCCTTTCAGTTTCAGGTGCTTCCATAACTTCTCTTTCTCAAAATACGTATTCTCATATAATTCAATAAAATCTTTCAGCTCCTGGGGCCCCTTACCGAGAATCCCTATATATTTTTCCGCGGAATCGATATCTTCTCTCCAGCGTAATCTTCTATGCTTCGAACGGACGGGATCAAAGAGCCTATCCTTCACATAATCATAACCAATCCCGCGCTCGTTACATTTTCTTATAAATAACTCCTCATCGACTGTGCCGGCCTCATTCTCCCACCATGCGGCCCAATTGGTGGTATCGTGTGTGGATAACATCGCTACCGACATCTTCCTGTATTCGTTCGGATCCAGGAAGTCGTGCTTTACCTGCCAATCCTTCATCCATCTCTGTACATCATTACCGGGAATATCCATATCCGCGAGAGTATCGCGGCATACTTTGGGTATCACGCCCAGATCTTCGGCGCATAAAGATAATGATGTGCTGCTCTGCAGGACAGACAGAATATCCCTGCCGTGGGAACCCCAAACATTTTCATCTCCGGGATCGAAGAAACCGTTCAACCCCTGGGTTTGGGCAGGCTCACTGTACGGTATGCTCCATATCCTGAACAATCCCACCACATGGTCTATCCTCAATAGATCATAAAAATTTTCCGCAACCTTCAACTTCTCTTTAATATATGTGAAATTATCCGATCTTATGCGATCCCAGTTATAAGTAGGCATGCCCCAGCGCTGTCCTTTGGCACAATACATATCCGGAGGAGCGCCTGCGGCAAATTCGAGCTTGAAAAATTCCGGATGCGCCCACACATCGGCGCTGTCACGGGATACAAGCATAGGCAGATCTCCTTTAATCAGGACATCTTTCGATGCGGCGTACCTCTTCGCGTTCTTGAATTGTCCGAAAACCATCCACTGGACCCATTTATAAAATAAGATCTCTTCTTCATGCTCCTTTTTGAACCGCCCGAGCAGGCGATCGTCCCGATTCTTATATCCGACGCCCCATTCATACCATGGGGTATGATTATGAAAACTCTTGAGCGCCTTGAACAGGCTGTAGTCGTCTATCCAGTAACGATTCTCTTCCATGAACGACATGAACTCTTTATTTGAGGCTAGATGCTTCTCTTTATCATATAGGCCTTTTAAGACGCGCGTTTTTTTATCTTTAATATTATAATTCACTCTGTGGCTTGAGGCCCCTTGCGGCGATAATGTTTTATCGGATACGGATGGTTTTAAATGTAGGTAGACCGGCTCGAGCGCAAAAGAGCTGATGGACACATAA
>JAQTPE010000025.1 GCA_028748925.1 Candidatus Omnitrophota bacterium | reverse complement strand
TCACGAAAGACAGGAAGACGATATTTGCCAGTACGATTTTGAGGATCAGGAGGTTGCTGCCGATAGAAAATATCATAGTTGTAGCGAATAAGCGGCAGGCGCACCTGATCAAAAATAGATCTCCTAGAATACTGAAAGAGAACCTGCTGCTTGAAAGAACTTCAAAAAATACCGCGCCGGCGATAGCGCTGGCATCTCTGGAACTTAAGAAGCGGTCCGGTGACGCGATAATGGTGGTGCTTCCGGCAGATCACTATATAGGTAACGGGAAGATCTATCTTAATACCCTGAAGAAGGGTATCGACTTTGTAGAGCGCAATCCCGGAGCATTGGTTACGATAGGGCTCGAGCCCGGTTTTCCGGCAACGGGTTATGGCTATATAAGAGTTAAGGCCCGCCGCGGGAAAGGCGGCGTATATAAAGTGGAAAGATTCGTTGAAAAACCCGATATCCAAACGGCGCAAAAATTTATTGAAGACGGCGGTTATCTTTGGAACACGGGGACATTCATATTTAAGGCGGTTACATTTTTAGGCGCGATCAGGAGATTGGCTAAAGGCATATACGGTCCTCTTAAGGATATGCGCAGAATAGAAGAGAAATACGACATGCTTCCCAACATATCTGTGGACTATGCGATAATGGAGAAGGCTTATGAAATATACTGCGTAAAGGGTTCATATGGATGGGAGGATGTGGGCAGTTTTGACAGCCTGAAGAAGGTCCTGAGGGCGGAAGGCAGGCGTTTTGTGGAGAGAGACGGAAAGGTAGTCAAAATACTGTGAGTCCCGCACATTCTTAAATGCGCGGACTTGAAGGAGAATGTACGGGATGAGAATAATGGGCCTGGATTTCGGTACTAAACGTATAGGTGTAGCCGTGAGCGATGAGTTATTGCTGACGGCTCAGGGACTCGATACGGTACAGCGGAAAGATCTGAAGGGCGATCTGGCCCTGATAAAAGGAATAGTTGATTCGAACGGCGTAAGCGAGATTGTCGTCGGGCTTCCTCTGAATATGAACGGGACATACAGCGAGAAGACTAAAGAGGCCGTCTTGTTTGCGGGTGAGCTCGAAAAGACCGTAAGCGTTCCGGTCAGGACCTGGGATGAGAGGCTTACGAGCATACAGGCCGACAGGGCGATGCTGGAAGGCGACATGAGCCGCGCCAAGAGAAAAAAACTGTCTGATAAGCTCGCGGCCCAGATAATTTTACAAAGTTACCTCGATTCGAGGAAAAGATAGGCTGCAACGACATTATAGGGGGATCGATTGATAAATAAGACTAAGAACGGGCTCATGGTAGCGACGAAAGAGATGAGTCATATGGAGAGCGTATCTTTCGGTATATGGATAAAGGCGGGAGTGAGGTATGAAAATACGAAGAATAACGGGATAAGTCATTTATTGGAACACCTTCTCTTCAAAGGCACCAAGACCAGGGGCATGAGAGAGATAAAGGAGGCCATAGAGGGCAGGGGCGGCAGCTTTAACGGGTTCACGTCAGAAGAGGTCACCTGTTATCTTGTGAAGCTGCTCGCCAAGGATGCGGCTCTCGGCGTAGATATACTCAGCGATATGGTACTTAATCCAAAGCTCGATGAAAAAGAGATAGAGAAAGAGAAGAGCGTTATAGTCGAAGAGATCAATATGTATAAAGATATACCCTCCCAGCATGTTCATGAGATACTGACGGAGATGCTCTGGCCGGACCAGCCTCTCGGGATGCCGCTCGCCGGCACCGTAGAAAGCGTTAACTCAATGAATAAGAGAGACGTTGAAGCTTATAAGAATATTTTTTATAATCCAAATAACATGCTCTTAATCGGCACGGGCAGGATAAGGGAGTCCGAGCTTTTGGATCTGGCCGGTAAGTATCTATCGACAGCTACGAAAGCGCCCTCTCCCAAATTCATGAAGGCCGTAAATGATCAGCGCGAGCCGTTTCTGAAAGTTGCAAAAAAAGATACGGAACAGACCCATATGGCGTTGGCCTTCCATGCCATGAATCGTTTATCGCCCGATAGATATGCCGCCAGTATTCTTAATATAATTCTTGGGGCGAATATGTCGTCCCGGCTCTTCCATGTGATAAGGGATGAACTCGCCCTCTGCTATGAGATATCATCGAGTGTACGTAAATATGAAGACGCGGGCGCGTTCGTCATAGGCGCCGGACTCGACGAATCTAACCTCGTCAGGGCGATTGAAGTGATACTCAAAGAACTTAACAGGATCAAGAAAGAGCCCGTTCCCGATGAAGAGCTCGATAGGGCGAAAGAGTTTTGCAAAGGGCAGCTTCTCTTCACTATGGAAGATACTATGAGCCATATGCTCTGGCTCGGGGAGAAGATCGCATCCGGAGAGAAGGAACTGGATATAAAGAGGATAATGGATAGGGTCTCCTCCGTTAATAAGGATGACATCCTGAGGGTTGCCGGCAGCATATTTAAGGACGAATCGATGAACCTTGCCGTTATAGGACCCGTCAAAGACGAGAATAGGCTGAAAGGGGTTCTGCGCTTATAATGAGAGGATCGGTTAAGCTCTTTAATATATTCGGTATATCGATAAATATCCATGTGACTTTTTTGTTTCTTCTGGTATTCTTCTTTTTAGGAGGTATCAGGTGGCTCGTTTTGGTCGTAGGGGTATTCTGTTTCGTCACGTTGCATGAGATCTGCCATTCTCTTATGGCCCGTTATTATGGCATAGAGGTGCGCCAGATCACGCTCTATCCTATCGGCGGCGTCGCTTCAATGTCGTCTATACCGGAAAAACCGGTACAGGAATTTTTTATTTCTATAGCGGGACCGCTCTTTAATCTTGCCGTGGTAGTCATATTCTATATTCCCATAAAGAGCCTTCTCGGGCCCGAAGTTCTTTTTCACAGGCCTCTTTCAGCCGCCACCTGGCCGCTTACGCTCTCCTACCTTTACTGGATAAACCTGATGCTCGCGGTCTTTAATCTTATACCGGCCTTTCCGATGGACGGAGGCAGGGTATTGAGGTCTTTGCTGGCAGGGAAGATCGGATATGGTAAGGCGACGAAGATAGCCGTGGGCCTGGGGCATATCTTTGCCGTTGTATTTGCGTACTTCGGTATAATCAATTACAATATAATTCTCGTAGCGATAGCTGTCTTTATATATACGGCCGCTTCTAACGAAGGGCGTCTGGCCGATGCCATAGAGGCCTGGAAAAAATTCAAGATCGGAGAATAATATGCTAAAGGATATAATAGCTCCCAGTATTCTATCGGCGGATTTTTCAAAATTAGGACAGGAAGTAAAGGACGTTGAAAAGGCGGGAGCGGATTGGATACATGTGGACGTGATGGACGGCCACTTCGTCCCTAATATCACCATAGGCCCGGCGGTGATAAGATCGATAAGGCCCGTCACTAAGCTGGCGCTCGACGTGCATCTTATGATAAAAAATCCGGAAAAATATATTGAAAGCTTCGCGAAAGCGGGAAGCGATATAATAACTTTCCATTCCGAGATCGAAGATGACCCTAAAGAGGTGATCAGGCTGATAAAGTATTATAACAAGAAGGCCGGTATTTCGATAAAACCCGGTACCGGTATCGGGCCGATCGAAAAGATTCTTCCTATGCTGGATATGGTACTGGTGATGACGGTCGAGCCGGGGTTTGCGGGACAGGATTTTATATCCGATGCTCTGCCTAAGATAGAGAGCCTGCGCAGGATATTCAAAAAAGATATTGAAGTTGACGGCGGAATAAACGCGGAGACGTCGCGCGACTGCAGGAAGAGCGGCGCCAACGTCTTCGTGGCGGGTAGTTTCGTTTTCGGATCGAAAGATTACTCAGCGGCGATAAAGAGCTTAAGGGGAGGCGTATAAAGTGGCGGATATAAAATTTGGAACGGACGGATGGAGAGCCGTCATAAGCGATACCTTTACATTCGATAATGTTAAGAAGGTGGCTCAGGCGATGGCGGATTATGTGAAGACCCAGAGAGAGGTCTTAAGCGGCAGGGAATTCAAGGTCGTCGTCGGTTATGATACGCGGTTTTTATCCGACCGGTACGCCGAATTGACCGCGGGCGTTATGGCATCGAACGGTATTCCGGCCATACTCTCCGACAGGCCGTGCCCGACGCCATCGGTAAGTTATGCCATTAAAGACAAGAATCTCGCGGGGGGTGTAGTTATAACGGCGAGCCATAATCCCGCCAGATATAACGGTATGAAATATAAGGCATACTATTCCGGATCCGCCGGTCCGGACATCACAAAAAAGATGGAGCTCTTTCTGGGAGCGAACCAGGCGCTATGTGAACCCATAGACGGGTTAAGGCTTAAAGGCGCCGTAACCATGGAGAATATAGTCCCAAGGCATATAGGTTTTATAAAGAGATACGTCAATCTGGGCCTGATAAAGAAGTCGTCCTTAAAAATAATAGCGGACTCCATGTATGGCACAGGTAATAGTTATATATCCGAGTTATTGAAAGGCGGCAAGTGCAGGGTCGATACTATTCATAATACGATAAATCCATCCTTTGGAGGCATAAACCCGGAGCCTATAATGCCGAATCTGAAAGAGCTCGCCCTGACGGTCAAAAAGGGTAAATACTCTATCGGTCTCGCCACGGACGGCGACGCGGATAGGCTCGGTGTGGTATTATCGAATGGGTGTCCGATTACGGGGCATAAGGTCATGACGCTGCTTCTTCTGCATCTATTGGAAGACAAAAATATGAGAGGAGACGTTATACAGACGATCTGCGGGACCGTCCTTATAGAAAAGATATGTAAAAAATACGGCCTGAAGATGCACGAGACGCCGGTCGGTTTTAAGTACATCTGCGACATTATGGGTAAAGCCGATATTCTTATCGGAGGAGAGGAGACGGGCGGCGTGGCGTTCAAGAATTATATACCGGAAAGGGACGGTATACTTTCCGGGCTTCTCATATTAGAGATGCTCTCCCAAAGGCGCAAGAGTCTGGACGGAATAATAAAGGATATAGAGAAAGAGTACGGAAGATACGAATACAGGCGGCTCGATATGAGGGTGCCGGATGAAAAGAAGAGATTGCTCATGGAGCTCCTGAAGACGAAACCTCTGAAGAGAGTCCTCGATAAGGATGTCGTGGAGGTGAAGGATTACGACGGGTACAAGTTCATATTAAAAGACCGCTCGTGGTTCATGATGAGGCTCTCCGGGACCGAACCGATAGTCAGGATATATGCCGAAGCGCCGAGTGAAAAGAGGGCGCTGTCGATGCTTGAATTCGGAAAACGTATAGTGGATGGCTTATAGTTCTGTAATGAAAAATTCTTTGATCCGTAATTTTTCCATAATAGCCCATATAGATCACGGCAAGTCTACGCTTGCCGACCGGATCCTGCAGGTGACGGGCGCGATAAGCGAACGCGATTTTCAAGATCAGGTGCTTGACGATATGGACCTCGAAAGGGAGAGGGGTATTACCATAAAAGCGAGTGCCGTGCGTATCAATTATAAAGCGAAGGACGGAGTGGAGTACGAGCTTAATCTTATAGATACGCCCGGGCACGTAGATTTTACATATGAAGTTTCGAAATCCATAGGCGCGTGCGAGGGCGCGCTTCTTGTGGTTGACGCGGCCCAGGGAATCGAAGCGCAGACCGTAGCGAACCTCTATCTTGCCATGGAACATAATCTGGTCATCATACCGGTGATAAATAAGATAGACCTTTCGAGCGCTGAGATAGAAAAAGTGAAGAGCCAGATATCCGAGATTTTGGGGTTGGATAAAGACGAGATCATATTGGCCAGCGCCAAGATGGGCATAGGTATTGAAGATATACTGGAAGCCGTTGTAACCAGGATCCCTCCGCCCAAAGGTGAGGAGATAAATCCTCTTCAGGCGCTTATATTCGATTCAAAATTTGATTCGTATAAAGGCGTTATAATACTTTTAAGGCTTATGAATGGTGTGTTGAAAAAAGGTGCCCATATAATGATGATGTCGAACGGCAAGACGTACGATGTCCTTGAAGTGGGCATATTCAGACCGTCTCCCCAGCAGATTGGTGAACTGCGTTGCGGCGAAGTCGGATATATAACATGCAACATAAGGGACGCGCAAGAGGTCTCCGTAGGAGATACGATAACAGAAGCGGATAATCCGGCGAGCATGGCCCTGCCGGGATATAAGAAGGTGAGGCCTATGGTATTCAGCGGAATATATCCGGTGAATAGCGCGGATTTCCCGGCGCTCAAAGACGCCATAGGCAAGATGCGCCTCTCCGACGCGTCATTCGTGTATGAGCCGGAATCGTCCGCCTCTTTGGGGATGGGCTTCCGGTGCGGATTTCTGGGCCTTCTGCACATGGAGATAATACAGGAGAGACTCGAAAGGGAACACGATCTTAACCTGGTAATAACTTCCCCCAGTGTAATATACAGGATAATGAAGAATACCGGTGAAGTGGTGGAGGTGGATAATCCTATGAAGCTGCCTAACCCGGGCGAGATCGCGTCGGTAGACGAGCCGTATGTAAAGGCGTATATGATAATCCCGAAAGAGTACATGGGCAGCGTTCTCGATCTTGCGGAGTCACGCCGAGGTACTTATGTCTCCACTCAGTATCTTGATGAATCGCGGGTACAGGTAGTGTATGATATCCCTTTGGCTGAGATCATAGTCGATTTTTATGATAAGATAAAGTCTGTTACGAGAGGCTATGGTTCGCTCGATTATGAATTTCTCGACTATCGTCCTACAAAAATAGCGAAATTAGACATTCTCATCAACGGAGAAGTTTGCGACGCTTTGTCATCCCTGGTATTCAGGGATAGAGCATACGCGAAAGGAAAATCCGTTATAGAAAAATTAAAGGATAATATACCGCGTCATCTCTTCCAGATAATACTTCAGGCGGCTATAGGCGGGCAGATCATAGCCAGAGAGACGATAAAGTCCGTCGGGAAGAATGTTACCGCGAAATGTTACGGCGGTGATATAACGAGGAAGAGAAAGCTTTGGGAGAAACAGAAAGAGGGTAAGAAGCGCTTAAAACAATTTGGAAAGATCGAGATACCGCAGGAGGCTTTTTTAGCCGCATTGAAGACGGCATAACGCAGAGGCAAGGGGAGAAGATGATCAAAGAAAGACTTAAGTCGGAGATACGTGAATGGGCGGAGTCCATAATAATAGCGCTGATACTTGCGCTCCTGATAAGGACATTCGTGATACAGGCTTTTAAGATACCGTCGGGATCGATGATACCTACGTTCGAAATAGGCGACAGGATATTCGTCAACAAGTTCATTTACGGGGCTAAGATACCTTTTACGGATATAAAGTTTCCCGCGTTGAGGCAGCCTCATAGAGGTGATATAATAGTATTTGTATCTCCCGAAACGCCAAAAAAGGATTTTGTAAAGAGGTTGATAGCGCTTGAGGGCGAAACCGTTGAGATACAGGCCGGGAATATACTGATAAACGGCAAAAGAGTAGACGGCCCGGATTCGGTGAAGTCGAATTATTACTATAATAGGGGAGAATTCGGTAAAGACGGTACAGCTATTACAGTTCCCAATGGTTTCTATTTTGTTTTAGGCGATAATAGCGCCAACTCAAGGGACTCCAGATATTGGGGATTCGTACCCAAGAAAAATCTTATAGGCAAAGCTGTGCTCTTATATTGGCCGATAAACAGGATCCGCGTCATAAAATGATGAATCTTGCGAATAGGATAACGATAACGAGGATAATACTCACTCCTCTATTTATTGCGGCCGTTGTTTATGGCCGTATGGATATAGCTCTTATACTATTTATGACCGCAGTGATATCCGACGGGCTGGATGGATTTGTAGCGAGGTCCATGAATCAGAAGACGTCGATCGGGACCATTCTCGATCCGGTAGCGGACAAGATACTGCTCATAAGCGCGTTCATATGCCTTACTCTGACAAAGAGCATACCGGAAGGCTTGAGACTGCCGCCATATGTTCCTATAGTGGTGATATCCCGGGACGCTATAATCGTTTTAGGTTCTATACTTATACATGTTATAAAAGGGACGGTTAAGATAGTTCCGAGCTTCTGGGGAAAGATTACGACATTTTTCCAGATGATGACCGTGGTGAGCATTCTTGTACAATTTAAATATTCGTCTTATGTCTGGAATATCGCCGCCATGCTTACTGTGGTATCGGGAATCGATTATATGCTCAAAGGCAGCAAAACCCTGAATGATAACAATTCGAACAACAAGAGACCTGTTTGCCGGCAGGATAGGGGGGTGTAATGTTACCTTTTTTTGTATTCATTCTATCTTCTTTAATGGCATATCTTATAGGATCTATCCCCACAGGATTTTTAATGACGAAAGTCTTCATGGGGGCCGATATCAGAAGTACCGGATCCGGGAATGTCGGCGCGACTAATGTTTATCGCGTAGCGGGAAAATTGCCCGGCTTTCTCACTCTGATTATAGATATAGCCAAAGGGATCGCGGTGGTGACTCTGATGGCGGATTTTTTTTATAGATATCTGCCCGATGTAGATTATATATTCTATAAGACTTTTTTGGGATTGATAGTTGTGTTGGGGCATATATATTCTGTGTTCCTGAAGTTCAAAGGAGGAAAGGGCGTAGCAACTACGATAGGCGTCACAGCCGCTTTAGCGCCGTTAGCTCTTCTGGTATCGTTAGCTGTTTGGCTCATAGTGTTTATTCCGACAAACTATGTATCTCTCGGATCATTGGCTTTCGGCGTGGCTCTCCCGATATCCGCCCTCTTATTTGATAAGCCGTTTTATATAGTGATATTTTTTGTAATCCTTTGTGTAATAAACACTTATAAACATAAAGATAATATTAAAAGATTGCTAAAGGGAGAAGAGAATAAGACGATATTATTTTCCCGCAAAACCAAGCTTATGCGTTAGTCATAGCGGGATATCGTCAAGTTTGCCGAGAAAGAAAGTTAATATATCAAAAAGGTAGCTCTGCTGCCTTGACAGCAAATAATATATAATGTATACTCTTAATATAGATGGGAAGGGGAATTTTTTTTGGATTGTAATTAAAAAGTTTTAGTAAGTTATAACAGGTGATATTATGAGAGAGATCGTATATAAGAATCTTACATCGGCGCGCTCCGGAAAGAAAGACGTTATTCTGAAAGAGGTCTTTGAGAGGGATGGTGTTACCGCAAAGACGGAGAGAAGATCTTTCTACTTTATAAAGGAAATTCTTCATTTGAATAGCGATGAAGAACTGCAGGCGTGGGTGGGATCTCAAAATAATAAAAACGAACCGATAAAGAGGAATTTTCATATAATCAAAGAGCATAACGATGCTTTGGGTACGGACAAATTTATATGCAAAATACTGGGCCTATTTTACGCGGTATTGGACAGGGATGTCTACACGATCGCCTTTCTGCATTCCTTCAAAATAAACTTCGCCAAGGCTTCGCTCATCAAATAACCGGCCGAGAACTCCGTCGGAAAATCTAAACCTATTGACAAAAGATATTTTATAATGTATCCTTACGCTATGCTTCTCGAACGAAGAAGAAAGAAGAGAGAGGGTCTGAGGACAATAGCGGAATACAGGACGCTCAAGGTTCCAAAAGGCTCGGCATTTAAAGCGCCTCATAATATTGTGAAAGCGCCTTTGTTGGATATCAGTATCGGCGGTTGCGCTCTCGAATCTCCTTATGACATACCTCCCCAGGTTAAGATATCAATAAGAATAGACCCTCTTGCGTTTGCCATAGGAACTTCCGAAAAGAGAAAAGATCCGCTTGAAATGACCGGCAGGATCACTTCATCCATAAATAAAGGCCATGATCAGTACAGGCTTGGCGTCTGCTTCACCAGTATAAAGAAGAAAGATGTGGACCTCATAAAGCGCTTTATGAAGTCGAAAGAACGCCGAAAATTCCCCCGTTTTTCGTTTCCCGTGTAAAATCGACGTATTTTGATCCCGTCTGACCTGCAAGTCGTCCCCAATTTTCAGAATGGGTGGGGTTGACAATAATAATATTGTGTGATATACTTATAAGACTTTTTCTCTCCGGAAGGCTGATAATATACCTATGGAACTGATTACAAGGATAAATTGGGTGGATGTTTTAGTCGTAATTCTAATGCTACGAATAAGTTACGTAGCATTCAGAGACGGATTGAGCCACGAGATATTCCCGCTTATCGGCAGTATTATGGTCCTGGTTCTGGCTATGCGTTACTACACCGTTTTAGGCGGTTCAATATCCCGAAATATGATGAATATGCCGGTAGAATTGGCCAATTTCTTAAGCTTTCTTATGCTGGTGACGGTATTTGGCTTTCTTGTGAGGCTATTGAGGGTTATACTTGATAAGATAGTGAAAGTTCAGTGGCATTCCATTATGGATAAGTTCGGAGGACTTGTTGTGGGCATAATGAAAGCCTACGTAATAACGGTTATAGTCTTAACGACTCTCTCGCTCATGCCTTTATCATATCTGCAGTGGTCGATAAAGGACAGATCCCTGACAGGAAAATACATTTTGATGGCAGGCCCCCGGATATATGACAGGGTAGGAAATCTTTTGCCGGCGATAAAGTCCGACGAAAAGAGCAAGCCCGCGGTCCCTAAAGAGCCAACCAAAAAGTGAACCTTCTATTTAAGAAGAGTTTAAAAAATACAAGATCGAAAGGAAAAGAAAGATGAAATTAAAAGAGATATATGATTTTGTTGTCAAGAGAGGTATCGAGAAGGACCCCCGCCCGAAAGGCCGGATCAGGGATCTTCTCGCCGAATCAAAAAAAGAGTTCCGTAAACTTAAGGGCGTGGATGCCAGATGTTATGATAAGGAGAGATTTACCAATCCTTATGCCGATACCAGGATACTCAACGGGAGCCCGGACAGTGATATCAAGTCCATAATGGTGGGCATCGATATGGAGGGGCCGGAGCTTTTGGTGGCCGACAGGTTGAACGAGAAGGGTAAATATGTCGATCTTGTTATGGCTCACCACCCGGAAGGCAGCGCATACGCGAACTTTCATGATGTTATGCGTCTGCAGGCGGACGGGTTCGAAAAATTAGGCGTGCCTCTAGAGATAGGTAAAGAGCTTCTAAAGGAGCGGATGGGAGAGGTGTCCCGTGCCGTCTCCGGCGCAAATCACATGAGAAGCGTAGATATAGCGAAATTGCTCGATATCCCGTATATCTGTGTACATACTCCGGCCGATAATCATGTAACAGACTATCTTCAGAGGATTTTCGACAGAAGAAAGCCGAAGACTCTGAACGAAGCGCTCAATATTTTAAAAGCCATACCTGAATATACGGACGCGCTCAGGAAGAACGCCGGTCCGAATATACTTATAGGCGACGGGAAGAAAAAGTGCGGAAAAGTATTTGTGGATATGACGGGCGGCACAGAAGGCCCCAAGAGGATATTCTCCAGACTCTCTCAGGCCGGCGTCGGCACAATAATAGCTATGCATTTGAGTGAAGAGCATTATAAACAGGCGAAGGCGGAATTTATAAATGTTATCATAGCCGGCCACATAGCAAGCGATACGCTCGGGCTAAATTTGCTCCTGGACGCTCTTGAGAAGAGAGAGAAGATGAATATAATACCATGCTCGGGGTTTGTGAGAGTCAGAAGGTAGAATGGCGATACCGGATAAAATAGTAGACCAGATCCAGGCGAGAAGCGACATAGTGGAGGTCATCTCCCGGTACATACCGCTGCAGAAAGCGGGCAGAAACTTTAAGGCTCCGTGCCCTTTTCATAATGAGAAGACGCCGTCATTCGTAGTGAGCCCGGATAAACAGATATATCACTGTTTCGGATGCGGAGCGGGCGGCAACGTCTTTTCGTTTCTGATGAAATATGAGAACCTCTCTTTTCCGGAGGTTGTCGAGATGCTCGCGGAAAAAGCGGGTATACAGTTGCCGCGTTTTGGGCCCGGAAAAGAGATGACCGGTCTCGCGACACAGCTCTATAAAGTGAATGAGCTTGCTATGCAGTTCTTTGAGGGATGCCTCTCCACCGGCCGTGAAGCCCGCGACTACCTGGCTTCGCGCGGAGTAGGCGCCGAAACGGTAAAGGAGTTCAGGATAGGGTACTCCCCGGATTCATGGGATGGTGTATTAAAATTTTTGAGCGGCAAGGGTATCAAGGGCGATATTGCCGAAAAAGCAGGGCTTGCCATAACCTCCGAAAGAGGCGGTTATTACGACAGGTTCAGGAAGAGGCTGATATTCCCGATATTCGACCTCAAGGGCAGAGCTCTGGGGTTCGGCGGAAGGGTGCTCGATTCGAGCCTTCCGAAATATATGAATTCGCCCGAGACCTACGTCTATTCCAAAGGACGGAATCTTTACGGGTTGAATCGCTCCCGTGAAAGCATAAAGAAGGCGGGCTATGCTTTAGTTGTGGAAGGGTATCTGGATTTTATAATACCTTATCAGTCCGGGGTCCGTAATATTGTGGCGACTCTCGGTACGGCTCTTACTATAGACCAGATCAAATTATTAAAGCGTTTCGCAGGCACCGTTATAATGGTGTATGATCCGGATGAGGCCGGTGAAGCGGCGAGCCTGCGCAATATGGATCTCTTTATAAGCGAAGGGGTGAACGTATATATAGCGGAACTGCCGAAGGGTTTCGATCCGGACGGCTATATAAGAAAATTCGGAACGGAAGATTTTATAAAGCTCACGAAGTCCAGCAAGAACCTGTTTGATTACAAGATATCCAGGCTATCTAAGCGATTCGATATAAAGAGCGCGCACGGTAAGGCATCGATAGCCGGCGAGATGCTGCCTACCATCTCCAGGATAGAGAACGCGGTGCTGAGGTCGAATCTGGTAAAGAAGCTCGCGGAGAAGCTGTCTGTAGACGAAGACTCCATAAGACAGGAGCTTAGGAAAGTGAAGCCGGATTATACCATGCGTGTTTATAATATAAGTCCGGTTGAGGCAAAGGAAGATTCGAAGAGCGCCCAGAAGATGATACTGGCGCTTCTGCTGGAAGGCGAAAATTTTGTAAAAAAGATACGGGAATCGCTGTCTCCGGATGAATTTAAGGATTCTTCGGTAAGGGATGTGATTAAGGCGGTCTTCGATATGTCCGGAGAGGGCGGGTCTATAAACGCCGCAAAATTGATGAACCATTTCGAAAACAACGATGCGGTAACAGCGCTGATATCTGAATCGGCGCACCTTTCCGAGACGCTCGATAATAAAGAGAGAATCCTTTGCGATTGCATAGCCAGGATAAAGAAGGATAACGTAAAGGATGTGCTTGGCAGGCTGCAGGATGCGATCAAGATGGCGCATGATTCCAAGGACGATACATTAATGACGAAACTTGTGACGGAATATACCGAGCTTCTAAAAGCTAATAAGGCATAAAATATGAAGAGTAAGAAAAGACAGGCTCCGGCTAAAGTTCGTGAAGCCGTACCCGCTAAAAACAAACCTCACCAGAAGAAGAGGCTCTCCAAAGAACTTTCCGAACTTATCGCGCTCGGCAAGGAGAAAGGGCACCTCACCTTCGAAGAGGTGAATAATATACTTCCCGTCGAAATAGTCTCTTCGGAGGAGATAGATGAGATCCTGAGCGTGTTGGGGGAAGAGAATATAAAGCTCGTGGATACAGAAGAAGAAGCTTCCAAGGAGACGGCCCATGATGGGGCGGCGCAGGAAGGGAAGAAGGAAGAGGCGGCTCCGGCCGAGGATGTTTCGAGGCTGATACAGATAGATGATCCTGTGAAGATGTATTTGAGGCAGATGGGCCAGATATCTCTTTTGACGAGGAAGGAAGAGATAGAGATAGCCTGTAAGATCAAGGATGCCGAAGGCAAGGTAAGGGACGCCGTCTCGGATCTGGTCATAGCCAAAGTGAAGGCGCTTGAGATACTGAACAAGGCGATCAAAGAAGAGGTGAGTCCGGAAGAATATTTTAATGTAGATCCCAAGTTCAAGATATCAAAGCTGAAGAAGAGGATAGATAACCTTGCCAATAGCCTGCGCAAGGCGAGGAGTAAGTCCAGTATAGGCAAGCTTGTAAAAGAGTCCAATCTCGCGATGTCCGTTATCGAGGAGATAATCAAAAAGATAGACGAGCTTCTCGGCGATCACTCGAAGACATCAAATTCGCTTTCGCGCGCCAGGAAAGCCAGGGATAGGGATGAGATAAAGAGGCTGAACAGGCACAAGAGGAGGGTAGAGCGTTCTCTCGGAGAGCCTGTTGACTTTATGAAGGAGCATTTTAAATTCATAAAATCGTGCGAAGTCAAACTTAATAGGAATAAGAAAGAGCTGGTGGCCGCCAACCTGAGGCTGGTAGTGAGCATCGCGAAGAAGTATACCAATAGAGGGCTTTCATTCCTCGACCTGATACAGGAAGGCAACATCGGCCTCATGAAGGCAGTGGATAAATTCGAATATAAGAGAGGGTATAAATTTTCGACATACGCTACATGGTGGATACGGCAGGCCATAACGCGATCGATTGCCGATCAGTCCAGGACCATAAGAATACCCGTCCATATGACGGAGACGATAAATAAACTTATAAGAGTCTCGAGAGCGCTTGTGCAGGAGAACGGAAAAGAACCGACGCCCGAAGAGATAGCGCATAAGATGAGGATGCCCGTTGATAAGGTCAGGGGGATATTGAAGATCGCCCAGGAGCCGATATCGCTCCAGACGCCCATAGGGGAAGAGGGCGATACGCATTTCGGGGATTTTATAGAAGATAAACGCGCGGTATCTCCGGCCAATGCCACCGCTTACTCAATGCTGAAAGAAGAGATGGACGATGTTTTAGGTACGCTGACCGATCGGGAGAAGAAGGTTCTGCGGTTGAGGTTCGGGATAGGCGATGGTTATCCCAGGACATTGGAAGAGGTCGGCGCAATATTTAAAGTCACCAGGGAACGCGTAAGGCAGATCGAGGCAAAGGCTCTCAGGAAATTGCGTCATCCGACACGTTCACGCAGATTGAAAAACTTCCTCGCAATGAGCGTTGGCGAGTAATTCATCTTTACAGAAAATTATAATTCGTATATAATGACTTTCGCTTAAATTTTTTTATAGCATATTTCGTGGGCCTGTCCTCCTTCGCCCTTCAATCAGTAATAGACGGTAGGGCTTCGGAGGGACTAGGCTCCTGAAGTAAAATGGCGTGGGCCTGTAGCTCATCCGCCTTCGCAATCAATGCGGAAACTACAGAGTGCTTCGGCGGGATTTCGCCTGCACGTTTCTAATAGTAAAATTCGTGGGCCTGTAGCTCAGTTTGGTAGAGCAGGAGACTCATAATCTCTTGGTCCAAGGTTCAAGTCCTTGCGGGCCCACCATATTAACTAATAGTTCATAGTTGGTAGTTGATAGTTATTAGTTTGCGGCGATCTATTTGCGATGCGTACTATAGACTATGAACTATCAACTCTCAACTGAGTTGGGCGGTTAGCTCAGCTGGTTAGAGCGTTGCGTTCACATCGCAAAGGTCGTAGGTTTCCCGCTTGAGACAGGCTATAAATGCGGCGGCGGGACCCCGCCCCACCGCTATAAAGATCCGTAGCGGGGCGATTCCTAAAATTATAGAAATGTTGGGCACTTAGCTCAGTTGGTTAGAGCGTTGCGTTCACATCGCAGAGGTCAGAGGTTCGACCCCTCTAGTGCCCACCACTTAAGGAACTATGCTGAATCTTGAAGAACAGCTTAAGCTATTGATTGAGTTGCAGGGGCTCGATACCCAGATATTGAGGATAGAGCGCGATCTCGAATCGATACCCCAGGAGCTCAAAAAGATGGATGACGCTTTTGAAGAAAAGAAGAGCAACCTGAAAAAAATGGAAGAGTCTCTTAAAATGCTTCAGGTAAAGCGTAAAGAGAAAGAGGTGGATCTTGCGTCCAAAGAGGGCTCGATAAAGAAGCTGCAGTCCCAGCTTTATCAGATCAAGACTAATAAGGAGTATGCCGCGCTGGAAGGCGAGATAGCGAGGACGAGAGCCGACGATTCATTGATAGAAGAAGAGATATTGAAGATATTCGATCAGATGGACGCCGAAAATCAGAAGATATTGAAGGAAAAAGAGTTCCTGAAAACGGAAGAAGATAAGCTGGCCCAGCAGAAGAAGAAGTTCGGCGATGAGGTC